>JAZRWN010000026.1:0-20798 GCA_045599725.1 Candidatus Cryptobacteroides sp.
CTCTCCAACGCCGAGCACACCGGAAGAGTAATGACTTACAAGAGCACTGAGTGGTTCGAGCAGACCAGTCAGATGATATGGAGAGCGAATGAGCTGGAAGATAGAGGACTGCGTCTGGACATGCTGGAGCAGGCACTCTCCAAGAGACAGGAAGCTGCAAGACAGATGGTCAAGCAGTTCAGGTACGTACATGAGCGTGATCTGGCTGCCCAGACGAAGGGGTTTGCCAGCAAAATATCCGAGAAGATGCGCTTTGGAATGGAGATCAGTTCCAGACTTTTCTCCACTGGCGCTGATCAACTCACTTTGGGAGAGGCGGAGGCTATCCTGACCAAGAACGACCTCACTCTGGAACTTCTGTCCCACTGGCTTGGGAATACACTGACTAAAATAGGTTAAATGATTAAATTTCAAAGATATGTATTGTGCAAACTGCGGGAACAAACTTCCCGATGACGCAAAGTTCTGCGATGCCTGCGGAGCACCGGTAGCAACGGCTGAGCCTGTTCAGGAGCCATCTCCGGTGGTGGAACCGGTAGTTGAAGAGGAGCCGAAGGGCCGCAAGGTCACTGAGAACATTGTTCTCGGAACAGACGGCAAATACCATTGGTATTATGAGTTCAAGCTCATGAAGAATCCTACGATATTAAAGGTGCTCTGGAAGATATTCTTCTGGATATTCGTGGTGATGTGGGCGTTCCTCAGCATCGTGAATGCCATCGACGGCCATTTCAATATGAAGGACTTTCTGGATTTCTCCAAGATATTCCTGCTCATTCTCGTCGGAGTCGAAGTCCTTGTAGGTGTATCATACCTCCTGTATGCGGCCTTGCAGGGCTTCAAGTACTGCGTGATTTTCGATATGGACGCAGAAGGAGTGACACACACTCAGATGCCACGTCAGTTCAAGAAGGCCCAGGCCATGTCACTCATCACCATTCTGATGGGTATGGCATCCGGCAAGCCGGGCACGGTTGGAACAGGAATGCTGGCGGGGGCCAAGCAGTCCATGGTGTCGAATTGGACTGCGGTCAGGAGTATTGAGATTGATGCCAAACATAATGTGATCAAGGTCAACGAGCGTTTGAACAAGAACCAGGTATATGCCGAAGATGCTGATTTCGAGTTTGTTGAGAACTTCATCAGGATGCACGTCACAAAGAAATGCAAGGTGAAATGAGAAGAGTGGCAATATGTTGCGCAGCACTGCTGGCACTGGTTTCTTGTGGCCCTTCAGCGCATCTGACTATGACCAAGGCAGAGGCTGCGCTTATCAATGAATCCTCCGATGTGATGAGGATTCTGACTGTTGACAACGAGGCTGACGTGGCTGTATTGCGAAGCAGTTCGGCCAATTTCAATGTGGCTGATCTGAACACGGCCGAGTATGCGGCTCTCGCCCGCAAGATGGTGAAAACGCTTGAGAGCACGGACGGTGGCGTGGGTCTGGCTGCGCCGCAGATCGGCATCAACCGCCGGGTGGTGGCAGTCCAGCGTGTTGACAAGGAAGGAGAACCCATCGAGGTTTATGCCAACATCGTCATCGAAGAGATGAGAGGAGAGCGCGAAGCCGGTTCGGAAGGCTGCCTCTCAGTGCCCGGCCTCAGAGGCGATGTCATGCGCTATCAGGACATAACCATCAGATACACAGACATCAACAGCGACCGTCTCGATCAGCCTCGCGAAATCCGCGAGCATGTCAAAGGTTTCGCCGCAGTCATATTCCAGCACGAGTGCGACCACCTCGACGGCGTCATCTACACCGACAAGGCCGAGTCAGTCGCCATGGAGGGAAGCGTCCGGCACGTGATACTTTGGTCTTTGTCCGAAGACCTGACATCTGAGCAGAAGCTGGAGGTCATCAGCAAGGCGGAGGCGGCGATGGAGAGGTTCAGGAAGGAAATTCCGGGGCTCTTGAAGGCAGATGTCATTTACCAGGGGCGTCTGGAATCCTCCAACTGCGACTTCATGTTCGATATGATGTTCGAGAGCCGCAAGGCGCTGGAGGATTTCTCCGTGAACCCCGAGCATCTCGCTGTGGTAGCGGAGCTGAAGCCTTTCATCACCGGCCGCACCTGTCTGGATGTGGAGCTCTAGTCCTCAAGCATTCACCTTCCGGGGGAATTTCAGCCATATATTCCCCCGAACTGCCAATAAACAAGCATTTGGGGGAAAATTCAACCGAAATCACCCCGAGATTAACCTTGATTACCGAAAATTGAATGCAGGACACCTGTATCCAAACGCAACATCCTTTGGATTTGTTTAATTGAAGCATTGTACTCATAGCGCATAATCTTCGCAATGCCGATTTTAGCTTGGGCGGGAATCTGGGACGGGTGGGCTGTTCCGAACTCTTGTTTGCATCTCAAACCGATTGCCGCGTACAGTTCTTCCTCCGTATATGAGATACTCTCCCCTATCTCCTTTGCTATTTCTTTATTGCACTCAATGTTCTTGCTCAACAAATAGAAATAGTGCACTGCATCACGGAACAGGCTTTCTCCCATCTCAATATGGCAAAAAGAAAAAGGAGAAAAAATGCCATCCAATAATTTAAGTCCCACAATATCGTCGGATATATGAGAGTGGGTTATTGAACGACGGTCCTTGATTGTAGAAAGAACAGCAGATTCATTGAACCTCTTTCTTGCATCTGGATTGAAATAACATACATTTGAGCCCCAGGGATATGAAAATGGTGTATAGCAGTCATTAACAAGAAATCCGTTTCTATTGTCGTAGATCAGGACATTTCTTGCATCCGAAAGGCTGTCCAACGACCGGATACCCGGATTGAATGTTGTCCAGTTTATTGTCCTCCCGGAATTATCTGCCATACGCCTCAGGCGCTTCTTAATCTGTTCAAACATCATTCTCAGTCTTGATTCCTCACTTGCCGCCATAATATGCAAGTGGTTCGTCATAAGTTCGAAAGTCAGTATTTTTACCTCAGGGAAACATTTTGCCACAATCGCCATGATGCCCATACCCACATGGAATTCTGCATCATTCCTGAATATGATTTCAAAGTTTTCCGGAGTCCAAAGGTGGTAACATGGTTTCATTTTACAGAAACACTGAAGGCATCTGTCTTCTTTATGAGAATATTCGCTCATCGTTATTTTCTTCTTCGTACATTTCGTTCAGAGCCTTTTCATCATCCAACCATTCGTCGTACCATTCCATACAGACTTTTTGCATCTTAATCATTTTCTCTTCCGGGAAATCCCATTCACGAGAACCATCACCGCATTCCATTCTCATCAGTAGAGATATTGCACGTGAATACTTATCCACCAAATCGGCCCGTTCACTTTTTGTCAAAGGCCGAAGAAGGATATTGTCATCAGTATCAGGAATTCTTGTACCGATTGCCCTATGTTTCCCAGTGTACACATCCACCATATATTCTTTTTTCCACGGAAGCGCTATTATCTCGCTTTCTTCCTGGAATCTTTCCGGATGTAACAGTATTTCCAACCTGTCTTCAAGATCGTAGATCATCACATTCCTCGCGATTCTGTTGGCACCGATACGTTCAAGTTTTCTCTTGTATTTCAATGACCACCTGCACTCTTCCGCCATCCATTTTTCCATTTTCACTCTTTCGGTTTTCAAGCCCTGGTCCATATTCAAGCCGAGAAGCACTTCGTCCGGCAAGCCTTCGGAAGCTTTCGCCTTCAACCTGTTTCTTTTCTCAACGAACAAGTCCAAAGCTTCTTTCCAATGGGAATTATCTCTGACATCACAATCAAAGAGCCCCCTTGCATAGCTCGAGGATGCATAAACATGATGCATGATTCCCACAACCATTTCACCATAATTCCTTGCCCTTGACATAACCCTGAAAGAATGCGCAACAACAGCGATTCTTGATTTTTTCCAATCTAAGGAAGTCAAATTCAAAATATCAACACACTGACACAATACATTCATAATCAAATAATTATTACAAACTGACATGACCAGTCAAGGCCATTATCAATTCCAGATGAAACTAATAATACCTGTTATGATGCACAACAGCAAGAAAAGGGTGTCAGATACCCGGTCAGAACGACCTGCAGAGCTTGCTAATACATAAATCAAAGCTTCTGCGCATCGATATGTCTGCAAGTTAGCTATTAATCCACAATAATTAAAGAATGGGGGGAAAATCATAATAAATTCCCCGGAACTCCAATAAAAAAGTCATTTTTGGGGAATATTTGAGCGAAATCACCCCGAACTGGGCAGTGAATGCATCGGTGGCGTGAGTTAGTGACGGATACAGCTCTGTATGGCACATTCTCTCCCTGACTGGCAGATGGCCAGCCTTCAGACATGGGAGGAAGAGACAGAGCGGCGTGGTGGGAAGAGACAGAGCGGCGTGGTGGGAAGTGGTTGATCCCTGCCCGGATATAGCATTTGTCCAAAAAATTTCTCATCTTTGAAAAAGATTCATTTTTTAATTTCGAAATATCATGAAGAATTATTTTGATCTTACCGGACGCGTCGCCGTAGTTACCGGCGCATCCACTGGTCTTGGTCTCCAGATGGCCAAGGCATTCGCAAGCCAGGGAGCCAACCTCGTTCTTCTGGCCCGCAGATTCAACCTTCTCGAAGAAAACGCAAAGGCCATCACCGCTGAATTCGGCGTGGAAGTACTGCCTTTCGCCTGCGATATCACTGATACAGAACTGGTCAAGGCTGCTGTGAAGGCCACGATGGACAAGTTCGGCAGAGTGGACATCCTCATGAACAACGCCGGCACCGGTGCCGTCGCAAATGCCGAGGACATCACCGACCAGCAGTTCAAGAACGAACTCAACATCGACCTTTTCGGCACCTTCAACTGCGCCCGTGAATTCGGCAAGGAGATGATCAAAGCCGGATACGGCCGCATCATCAACATCGCCTCCATGTACGGTCTCGTCGGAAACATCATCTGCGGAAGTGCTCCTTACCATGCAGCCAAGGGTGGCGTCGTCAATCTGACACGTGCCCTCGCAGCAGAATGGGGCAAGCACGGCATCACCGTCAACAGCATCTGCCCTGGATATTTCTACACCGACCTCACCACCGCCACCCTGGATTCAGACTATTTCCAGGCTATCGCCAAGCAGAGCATTCCTCTCGGAAGATATGGCAAGGCAGGCGAACTTGACACCTGCGCCCTCTTCCTCGCATCTCCTGCCAGCACCTATGTCAACGGCCAGAACATCGCTGTGGACGGCGGTTACACCTGCATCTAATTTTTCAATATGAGAATTCTCAGGACCATTGCCGTACAGGCACTCATCATTTCAGCGGCCGTCAGCGCACAGGCGCAGCAGCCCTCAGCACTTGAACAGTATTATGCCGCTCACTCGCTCCAGGCACGAAACCCGCGCATGGAATGGGCAGGCGACGGTAACGCACTCGTGACGAGGACACCTGGCTCGAACGAAGCCACCGACATCATCACAGGCAAGACTGTCACACTCAGCACCAGCGGCATCCCGGTGCACAATCAGGGTGCGACATGGTCCGAGGACGGCACGAAAGCCCTTCTGAAGACCGCAGGCAAGAGGGTCTGGCGCTACGAGACAAAGAATGCATACAGCGTCTACTCCCCTGCCGACGGAAGCACCCGTGAACTCGGCAAGGGCTTCGAGCCGGTCGAACTGATGTTCGCGAAGTTCTCCCCTGACGGAAACAGCGTCGCATATGTCTATAAGAACAACATCTACCTCGAGGAAATTGGCTCCGGCAACATACGCCCGCTCACTACGGACGGAGGCGGTGACATCGTCAACGGCACTTCGGACTGGGTGTACGAGGAGGAGCTTGATCTTCGCGACGGCTTCCGCTGGAGTCCTGACGGCAAGTACATCGCCTTCTGGCAGTTCAACACCAGCGGCACCGGCACCTTCTACATGATAAACAATGTGGATTCGATCTACTCGAAGCCGATTCCTCTTCCGTATCCGAAGGTCGGCACGACCAACTCCGCCGTCAAGGTAGGGGTCATCACCGTGGCTGACGGCAGCATCAGGTGGTTCGACATCCCGGGCGACCCGCGCGAGAACTATCTGGCCACCATGGATTTCATCCCAGGTTCGGACGAGGTCATGATACAGCAGCTCGACCGCAGGCAGCAGGTGAACAGCGTGTGGTTCGGCGACGTGCGTGACATGTCGCTCAAGAAGGTCTACGAAGACCGCGACGAGGCTTTCCTCAATGTCAACGACGATGTCGTATGGCTGGAGAACGGGAAGTATTTCCTGTGGATGAGCGAGAAGGACGGCTGGAGACACCTCTACCGGGTGAGCAGGGACGGGAGTTCCGAGATGCTCGTGACAAAGGGTGACTTCGATGTAGTCTCGATCGCCAAGCTCGACATCAAGGGAGGCTATGTCTACTTCTACGCCACCCCTGAATACGATGCCGTGCACCGCTATCTGTATCGCAGCCGTCTCGACGGCAAGAAGGACACGGAGCGCCTCACGCCGGAGAGTTTCGCAGGAGCGAACAACTACAGCATCTCCGCCAACAGCAAGTACGCCGTCCATACATTCAGCAATGTCAGCACTCCGACCTATGTGGAACTGGTGTCCCTGCCAAGCCACAAGACTATCAAGGTGCTGGAGGACAACGCTGCATACAAGGCCGAGTACGACAAGTTCGGATTCCGTGATGTGGAGTATTTCAAGGTAGATATCGGTGAGGTGATCCTGGACGCTTGGATGATGAAGCCGAAGGATTTCGACCCTTCAAAGAAGTATCCTGTCATTTTCCATGTCTACGGCGAGCCGGCTTCCTCCACTGTCACAGACCGATGGAATGTCGATCTCTGGAACCGTTTCCTCAACGAGAACGGCTATGTGGTCATGAGCGTGGACCCTCGCGGCACAAACAACCCTCGCGGACGCGAGTGGAGGAAGAGCATCTACGGCAAGATAGGCATCGTCCCTATCGAGGACCACGCCAAGGCAGTCAAGGAGATAGAGAAGATGTATGACTGGGTGGATGCTGACAGAATCGGCGTATGGGGCTGGTCTGGAGGCGGTTCCTCCACTGCCAGTCTGATGTTCAAGCATCCTGAGATCTACAAGACAGGCATCGCGGTGGCGGGTGTGTACAACCAGCTCTGCTACGACACCATCTATCAGGAAAGGTACATGGGACTCCCGTCCGACAACCCTGAAGGATATTTCAACGGTTCAGCCATCAACTCCGCCGCAGGTCTTCAGGGCAACTTGATGATCATCCACGGCACCGGTGATGACAATGTACACTACCAGGCCATGGAGATGCTCATCAACGAACTGGTGAAGCACGGAAAGATGTTCACGATGATGACTTACCCTATGCGCACCCACGGCATAAGCGAGCGCGAAGGCACTACCATGCATCTCTACAACACCATGCTGAACTACTGGCTGAAGAATTTATAGAAAAGGTCAGATGAGCTCGTTGCGCTCGTGCATGTCCTTGATGCGGAGCTGGATGTTCGTGTTGCCGCGATAGTAGTTCTCCACTATGGCATAGCATACATCGAAAGGATTCCCGGCCTTGATGTGGTCGAAGAAATCAGCCATATTGAAGGCGATGGCCGGAATCTGATGATAAGGCTGGTCCTCCTGCAGGAGGTCCAGCTTTATATGTACTCCGCCGGCCCCGACCTTGCGGGCATTGCCTACGTCATAGACGCTTTCGGTGAGGAAAAGCGGGTTGTTGTTGCCCGGGCCGAAAGGCTGGAACTGCTTGAGGATGCGGAAGAACTTCGGAGTGATGCTGGTGAAGTCGAGTTTGGCGTCGATTACTACCACAGGTGTGAGCATCTCCTCCGTGATCTTTTCTCCTACAAACCTGTCGATTCGCTCACTGAACTCGTTGAGATTGTCCTCCTTGAGGGTCAGTCCCGCCGCATATACGTGGCCGCCGAAGTTCTCCAGCAGGTCCGCGCAGTTCTCGATGGCCTCGTAGAAGTCGAAGCCCTGTATGCTTCTGGCGGAGCCGGTCACGAATCCGTTTGACTTGGTCAGCACTATGGTAGGCTTGTAGAACGCCTCCACCAGACGGGACGCGACTATACCGACGACTCCCTTGTTCCAGTTCGGATTATATACGACGATCGCATTTTTCCAGCACATGCATTCGCCACGCTGGACCATCTCCAGAGCCTCCTGGGTGATCTCACGGTCGATGCTCTTGCGGTCGTTGTTGTTCTCGTTTATCTTTTCACCTATGGATGTGGCGGCATCTATGTCATTGGCCGTCAGCAGTTCGACTGCGAGGCGTCCGCTCTCCATACGGCCGGCGGCATTGATGCGCGGGCCAATCTTGAAGACTATGTCATCGATGGTGATGTGCCCGAGTTCAAGCTTGGACAGAGTGATCATGGCGAGAAGACCGGCACGCGGGTTCTCGTTCAGCTGCTTGAGGCCGAAATGGGCAAGTATTCTGTTCTCCCCCACCACGGACACGAGGTCGGATGCGATGCTGACGACAAGATAGTCCATGAGCGGGACAAGCGTCTCGAACGGCACTCCGTAGCGCTGTGCATAGGCCTGGACGAGTTTGAAGCCTACTCCGCAGCCGGACAGGTCATCGAACGGGTAACTGCAGTCCTCGCGTTTCGGGTCAAGCACGGCTGTGGCATGAGGAAGTTCCGAGTCAGGGAGATGGTGGTCGCAGATGATGAGGTCGATGCCCTTGCCGGCGGCGTAACGGGTCTTCTCTATGGCCTTGATGCCGCAGTCAAGAGTGATGATGAGCTTGAAGTCGTTCTCCGCCGCCCAGTCGATGCCCTTTACGGAAAGGCCGTATCCTTCGTCATTCCTGTCAGGAATGTAGAAATCAAGATGTTTTGTGAAACGGGCGATGAATGAGTACACGAGCGCCACCGCAGTCGTTCCGTCCACATCATAGTCTCCGTAGACCAGAATCTTCTCATTGGAGACAATGGCTGTGCGCAGCCTCTCGACCGCCTCGTCCATGTCTTTCATCAGGAAAGGGTCGTGAAGATCGGAGAGACTCGGGCGGAAGAAGGAGCGCGCCTGCTCGAAGGACTCCACCCCACGCTTCACGAGGAGTTCGGCCAGCACCCTGTCGATGCCGACCTCCGTCGCGAGCCTGGTGACCTTGTTCTGGTCAGCAGGGTCCTTCAGAATCCATTTGCACTCTTTACCCATATTCGTCAAAGTTACGGTTTTTGTTTCAAAATTCGATGCTTCGCCCTGCAAATATTATGCATAATGGGAATTAATTGTTACTTTTGCGTTTCAAGGAAAGACAAATTTTACACACCATATGAGCAATATCGAGTACAGCGAGCAGGAACTGCTCAGAAGAGAATCACTTGCAAAATTGAGAGAACTGGGCATCGAGCCGTATCCGGCTCCATTGTATCCTGTGTCAGCTTCTTCGAAGCAGATAAAGGCCCGCCACGAGGCGTGGGTGAAGGCCAATCAAGACAAGGACATCCACACATACAAGGGCCGTCCTGTCTGCATCGCGGGCCGTATCATGAGCCGCCGCATCATGGGCGCAGCCTCTTTCGGAGAGCTTCAGGACGAAAGCGGAAGGATTCAGATATATGTCAAGAGGGACGAGATCTGCCCTGGTGAGGACAAGACCATGTACAACACTGTCTGGAAGAAACTCCTCGACATCGGTGACATCATCGGCATCAAGGGATACGCCTTCATCACCCAGACCGGCCAGCTTTCGGTGCATGCTAAAGAACTCACACTTCTCAGCAAGTCTCTGAAGGTCCTCCCTATCGTGAAGGAGCAGGACGGAAAGGTGTTCGATGCTTTCTCAGACCCTGAACTCAGATACCGCCAGAGATATGTGGACCTCATTGTGAACCCGCAGGTCAAGGACACCTTCATCAAGCGTGCGCAGATCATCGCGACTATGCGCGAGTATTTCAACGCCGCCGGCTGTCTCGAGGTCGAGACCCCTATCCTCCAGGGCATCCCGGGAGGAGCCACGGCACGTCCGTTCATCACCCACCACAACGCTCTCGACATCGACCTTTACATGCGTATCGCGAACGAGCTTTACCTCAAGAGACTCATCGTGGGCGGCTACGCGGGCGTATATGAGTTCGCGAAGGACTTCCGCAACGAGGGTATGGACAAGACCCACAACCCTGAGTTCACCTGCATGGAGATATATGTCGCATACAAGGACTACATCTGGATGATGAAGTTCGTGGAGAAGATGCTCGCCAAGGTCGCCGCCAAGGTCAACGGAGGCAGCACCAAGGTGAAGATCGGTGACAATGAAATAGACTTCGGAGGCACTTACAGACGCCTTCCTATCCTTGACGCCATCAAGCAGTACGCCGGTGTCGACGTGTCCGGAATGGACGAGGACGAACTCCGCGCCACCTGCAAGAAGCTCAATGTGGAGATTGATCCTTCCATGGGCAAGGGAAAGCTCATCGACGCCATCTTCGGTGAATATGCCGAGAAGAATCTCATCGAGCCTACCTTCATCATCGACTATCCTGTCGAGATGTCGCCTCTGACGAAGCGTCACCGCACGAATCCGGCTCTGACCGAGAGATTCGAGCTGTTTGTCTGCGGCAAGGAGTTGGCGAACGCCTATTCCGAGCTCAATGACCCTATTGACCAGCTCGAGCGTTTCGAGGAGCAGGCTGCTCTCAAGAGCAAGGGTGATGACGAGGCTATGTTCATCGACTATGATTTCGTCCGCGCACTGGAATACGGAATGCCTCCTACCTCCGGTCTCGGAATGGGTATCGACCGTCTGACCATGTTCATGACGGGCCAGACGACCATCCAGGATGTGCTCTTCTTCCCTCAGATGCGTCCGGAGAAGGTGGCGAAGAAGGCTGACAACGAAGAATAGCACCATGCATGTGGAGACCGTCACTTCGGCTCAGAACCCGAAGATAAAGACTCTGCTGTCACTGCAGGAAAAGGCCCGCCTCCGCAAGGAGATGGGGCTTTTCGTTGTCGAGGGGCGGCGTGAGCTCGAGCACTGCGTCAGCGCAGGCTTCGAGATCGACACGGTCTTCTACTGCCCCGAAATCTTCGGTCTCAACCCTTCATTTTCTGTGCTGGAGAAAGCGAGGCAGATAGTGAATGTGACGGCAGAGTTGTACAACAAAATAGCGTACCGAGGCGGCACCGAAGGCATCATCGCCGAGGTGAAGGTCAAGGAGACATCTCTCGAGAGCCTTCAGCTGCCGGACAATCCGCTGATCATGATCCTCGAGAGCGTCGAGAAGCCAGGCAACCTCGGAGCCGTCCTCAGAAGCGCGGACGCCGCAGGAGCGGACGCCGTGCTCATCTGCGACCCGCTGACTGACCTCTACAACCCGAACCTCATCCGCGCCAGCATCGGAGCCGTGTTCACTGTCCCGACAGTCTGCTGCTCCTCCGAAGATGCCATCAAATGGCTGAAAGCCAACAATATAAAACTCTTCACCGCCCAGCTCCAGGACTCCTCCTGGTACTACGACACGGACATGAAAGGAGCCACAGCCATTGCCATCGGCACCGAGGCCACGGGGCTCACGGACATCTGGAGGGAAGCGGCCGACGCCCATATTAAGATACCTATGCTCGGAGAGCTGGACAGCCTCAACGCATCCGTCTCCGCAGCCATACTCCTGTTTGAAGCAGTACGCCAGAGAAATGCCTGAATTCGGTCTCATAGGTCACCCCATCTCCCACTCCGGCAGTCCTGGGCTCTTCAGGACCGCATACGGCGGGAAATATGGCTATGATCTCATCGAGGGGCCATATTTCGAGGAGTCTTACTCGAAGTTCCTGAAATCATACAAGGCCATCAATGTCACGGCCCCGTTCAAGGAGAAGGCGTTCGAGAAGGCGGACATAGTCTCCGGTCCCGCCACCCTCATCGGCGCCGCCAACATCCTTGTCAAGACCGACAAAGGCGTCAGCGCGCACAACTCGGACTTCACCGGAGTCATCCTGACCGTGGCGGAAGCGCTGTTCCCGGGCATCACGGAGGAATTCTACGCCACCTTCGGCGGCAACGCACACATAAAAATCCACCAGTTCGTCCGTGCCAGCCTCGTAAAACGCCTCGGACACAGGCCACAGGCGCTGATAGTCGGGCTCGGAGGAGCCGGTAAGGCGGCGGCGGTGGCAGCAGCTGAGATGGGCTACAGCGTGACGGTGATGAACAGGACAATGGCAAAGGCTGAAGCCTTCGTCAAAGGACTCCCGGAATACGGATTCAGGACAGCGGCGGTCGAGGATTTCCGTCAGGAACTCCACAATGCTGACCTTCTCATATACGCATTGCCGCTCGCTCTGGACTCATTTGCAGAACTGAAAGCGGAGGATTTCAAGGCAGGGCAGATGGTTCTCGAAGCGAACTACCGCGACCCCGCATTCAACGGCCTGACTCTCGCCAGGCTCATGGACGGAGGCGCAAAATACATATCCGGAAACGTCTGGCTCCTGAACCAGGCCGTCTCCGGATATTCCATAATGACAGGTGAAGCGCCTGATGTCCGCGCTCTGCTGTCTCTCTGACTCCCCTCTATTTGAAAAGAAGCGGGGCGAAATTGTTCAGATAAAGTCTCCAGTTCGCCCATGTATGACCGCCCTCAGACTCGAAGAAGGTGTGTGTGAGTCCGTTCTTGGTAAGGGTCGCATCGAGTGTCTTGGAACCCTCGTAAAGGAAGTCGGAAGTGCCGCAGGCGAGGAAGTACAGCTTCACTCCGGCCTTCTTGAGAGCCTGGATCTGTGCATCGTCGGCTGAACCTGCCGCTGAAAGAGGGCAGATGTAGTCAAACATTGCCGGATACAAGGTGGAGGCGGTGATGGTGTGTCCGCCACCCATTGAAAGACCCGCGATGGCACGGCCCTCTGGCTTGGCGATGGTTCTGTAGTTCTTCTCGATGAAAGGCACGATCTCCTCGCAGAGGCTGCGCACATAGGCGTTGGCGTTGCCGGCGGCACGCTGGTCGAACTGAATGTTAGGGAGTCCGAGGACACAAGCCGCCTGCTGGTTAGGATTGCCGTTAGGCATGACGATGATCATAGGCTTCGCCTTGCCCTGGGCGATGAGATTGTCAAGAATCTGGGCTGCGCGGCCCATGGAGGTCCAGGCCTCCTCATCACCTCCCGCACCGTGGAGGAGGTAGAGCACCGGATATTTCACTTTCTTGTTCTTCGCATCCTCATAGCCGTATGGGGTGTAGACGGTCAGGCGGCGGTTGATGCCGAGGATCCTGCTGTCATACCACTTGTAGCTGACGGTACCTCTCCGGGAGGCCTCGAAATAGTTTTCCGTGCGCTCGCCTGGAACCATGAGCATGTTCAGGTAGCGGGTGCCGTCCCTCTGGACGAGATAGTTCAAAGGGTCATTGACGGAAACGCCGTCCACGATGAAGCTGTAGGTATAGATTTCTGGGGCGGGAAGATCTATGGTGATGGACCAGACGCCGGCTTCCTTTTTCATAGGAAGAGCCTGATTGTCAAGCCAGTTGCCTGTCAGAAGCACCTGAGTGGCATAGTCGGCGTCAAGTCTGAAGGTGACCTGGCCGCCTGCGATTTCTGGGGAGACCAGCTGCTGGCGACGGTTGAAGTTCGCCAGTTCCTGGGCTGATGCGGTGCCTGCGATGAGGCAGACCGCTGCGAGAATGGATGCTATTTTTTTCATAAGTATATAGATTTCTTTTCAAAGTTACTGAACAGTGAGCAAATATGTTACAAACAAGAGGTGAAATATTGTCATTTTTCGCAAAAGTCTCTAAATTAGGAACTGGAATTATCAATATAACTCAATAACACTCATGAAAAACATTATCAAGAAAGCTTTGAGAGCCGCGGCGCTCGGTCTGATCATCATCGCCGGCAGTTCTCTTTACACTTTTGCGCAGAACCCTTACATTCCGCTCTGGGAGCATCTTCCTGACGGAGAGCCGAGAGTCTTCGAGGACCCCGACAATCCTGGAAAATACCGCGCATACATCATCGGTTCCCATGACGTGAGGAACAACAGCTACTGCGGACCGGACATCCACGCCTGGTCAGCACCGGTGGAGGACCTCAACAACTGGCGCGACGACGGCCCTATCTTCACTTATTTCATTGATAACCAGTGGGACGTCATGTACGCTCCTGACCTTGTCGAGATCAAGGGCAAGGACGGCAAGAACGTTTATTATCTCTATCCTCACAGCCGCGGCGCGAACCGCGAGGCCATGGTGTGCAAGGGCGACCGTCCTGACGGACCGTTCACTCCGCTCAACATGACAGAGGACGGTCTGAAGACCATAGAAGGCAGCACGATGGGATTCGACCCGTCAGTCTTCGTGGAGAAGATCACCGACCCGAAGGATCCTGACTACAACATCGGCTTCAGAGCATACGGTTTCTGGGGATTCCAGAGGTCTTCTGCCGCACAGCTTGACCAGAACACCATGTATTCTGTCCGCCCTGGCACCGAGATGATTCCTTACTTCATTCCGGCAAGTGCCAGCTACGGCCACGTACGCGAAATCCCGGGAGTCACGTATCCGGCTCTCTACAAGGACCAGAAACTCGAGGACTTCAACTTCTTCGAGGCATCATCCATCCGTCAGGTAGGCAACAAGTATGTCTGGGTGTTCTCAGGCCATTCAGGTCCTGACTACGGTGTGGGAAGTTCCAACTCCACCCTCCGTTATGCTTACGGCGACTCCCCTATGGGACCTTGGAGAAGCGGCGGTATCCTCGTGGACTCACGCGCCATCGTGCCGAACCAGGACGGCAGCCATCTGACAGACTCATTCTCAGGACATAACACCCACGGAAGTCTCCTCGAGATCAACGGCCAGTGGTATGTGTTCTACCACCGCGCACCTCGCGGATTCGGCAACGCACGCCAGCCTATGGTCGCTCCTGTGACCATCCAGTGGGACGAGAAGTCTGTCGCTGACGGAGGAAAGGTCATCATCAAGGGCTACGACCCTTATTCTGCTGACAACACATGGACGGCAAAGGCCTCAGACGGATTCGAGTACACTGGAGCAGAGGTCACTTCCGAGGGCTTCAATGTCTACGGTCTCGATCCGTACAAGTACTATTCTGCCGGCTATGCCTGCTACCTGTCTGACTTCAGCATCATGCAGGACACCCACGATATCTGGGGAAGCCAGATGGACATCACCTTCAAGAACGGCAACATCGCCGGTTTCAAGTACTTCGGATTCGGTGGATTGAGCAAGGCCGACAAGGGTCTCAAGCCGTTCGCGGGCACGAAGAAGGGCAACAAGACTGCTTTCAATGTCTTCCTCACCCCTAGGACTGACAAGGCTTTCAAGGTCATCGTGATGATGGACGGGCCTTGGGCCAACAAGACCTGGAACGGCAAGAAGATCGCCGAGATCAATGTTCCTGCCGGCTCCGCTCAGAAAGTCACCAAGTTCACTGCTGACGTGGCTGCTGCAGTCGACGGCATCGGCGGCAAGCACGCCATCTATCTCATCGCCGAAGGCGGTGATGGCGTTCTCTGCGACCTTCAGGGCGTAGGTTTCAGCTCAAAGAGCAAGAAGATCAGCTATCCTGCAATCCCGTCCGTCACAGTGAAGGTCGGAAGTGAGGTCATTGATTTCGGCAAGGACCCTAAATACTCCACCAACGAGAACGGAATCGTGTTCCTCGACACCTATGAGAAATACATCACCTCTCCTGCCGGAGCTGACACGAAGGTCACGGCGACCTGCGACAACAAGAAAGTCAAGCTCACCGTCACCCAGCCTCAGGACCGCACCGGCGACGCCGAAGTGGACGCCAGCTACAATGGAGTCGTGAAGAAGTTCATCATCCACATCAGGGACCGCGAGCCTCTCTACCAGGAGAAGGAAGTTCTGGTGGCGAAGGATTTCGAGATCCGTCAGATCGACGAGCACACCTGGCACGGCAACGGCCACAGGGTCTATAACGAGTCCTTCTATATCATCGAAGGTGAGAAGAGAGCCCTCCTCATCGACTGTGGCACCTCTCTGGAAGACCTTAACAAGGCCGTGGCTCAGATCACCGACAAGCCTGTCACGCTCGTGGCCACCCACGTGCATGGCGACCATACCGGCTCGGCCGTCAACTATTACCGTGAGATCTACATCAATGCAGCGGACATGGTCAACGCACAGACCCAGCTCAGCAACTACAGAGGCCGCATCAATTATCTCACAGATGGTCAGATCATCGACCTCGGCGGACGCCAGATAGAAGTGATGTTCACCCCGGGACACACCCCTGGCTCAACCACCTTCTTCGACAAGGCCGCGGGCTACGGATTCAGCGGTGACGCGTTCGGCTCCACCAACCTGCTTCTCATGACCAATTTCCCTACCTTCTATCTCACTGCCAGCAGAGCAGCCGAGTATATGGAAAAGAACGGCATAACCAAACTCTACTGCGGTCACTATCACGGCAACGATGTCGAGACCCTCAAGAGAGTGAAGGACATGAAGCAGATGGCCCGCGAGATGATAGACGGCACCTACAAGGGCCAGATTCTGGAGGGCAGCGGAAACCTTGACAAATACATCACCAACGGTGAGGTCAAGATCAACTTCAGTTCAAAGACTCCAGTGACCGACCTCGCTCCTAGGATGCCGATGGGACAGCGAAGATAAGCTGCATATTTTTTTAATATAAATATTCGGAAATGCCTGAGAATAGTTAAATTTGCGACTGTTTTCAGGCATTTTATCAGTATGAACCGCAAAGAAGAAAAGTACGCGAAATTCTATCTGGTCCAGGAGATGATGGACACAGTGGATACTATTAAGAAATTCGACCCTGAGTGCTGCAAGGCCGTCGTGGCTTCAGCAAAGGAGTCCGGGCACCTCCTCCTCGCCGGAGAAGGTTCGAGCCGCATAATGCCGGCAAAGAACGCCATCCGCAAGGCCATGACATGGGGTGTGAAGGAGTTCATCCACACTGACGGCGCACACCAGTGCTGCGGATATGATCTTGACAACTATACCGTGATCCTCGCTTCCAATTCCGGACGTACAAAGGAGACACTCATGCTCGCGAACAAGCTCAAGGCTGACGGGAACACCCGTTCATTCGCCATAACTGCAAATGAAGATACTCCTCTTGAGGAAGCCGCCAGCACTTTTGTACTCAAGTGCGGCTGGGAGAACGCCGTCGCTGCCACCAAGAGCGTCGTCGAGCAGGTCCTCTTCAATGAGGCAGTCGTCCGCGGCCTCGCAGGCAAGTCCATGGACATAAGCGGTCTCGCGGAGAAGGTGGAGGCTGCGCTGACACTCGAAGTCCCTGAGGAGATCGTCGAGTGGACAAAGCAGGCACGCACCATATATTTCGCCGGAATGAATGACGGCGTGGCCGAGGAACTCACCCTCAAGACCAACGAGATCACACGCCGCAAGAGCGACTTCCTCGAAGGCACATACGCTCTGCACGGACCTGAGGAGGTCATGCAGGATGGTGACATCGTCTTCGTCGTGGAGCCCATCAAGGATGAGTACGAGAAATATCAGAAGGTGTTCGGCGGAGCAAATGTCCATGTGGTGGCCATCGCCCCGGAGAGAACCCCGTTCACGACCATAGTCGTCCCTGAGGCCGGTGAATACCAGCAGTATGTGGATCTCTGCGCTGGATGGAACATCCTCGTGGAAGTGGGCGTGGCTCTCGGAATCAATCTTGACAAGCCTGAGCGTGCGCGCAAGGTAGGCAACGAGATGTAGCATGAAGTTCCTCAGGAATCTTTCGACTGATCCTCATTACAATATGTCGTTCGACGAATACTGCCTCGAGCAGTTCCCGTCGGACGACACTGTTTTCTATCTATGGCAGAACAGGCCGTCAGTGATCATCGGCCTCAACCAGAATGTCTACAGCGAAGTCAATGTCCAGTATCTGAAGGACAATGGCATCGTGCTGGCGAGACGCGTGACGGGCGGCGGGGCTGTGTACCATGACCTTCAGAACCTCAACTACACCATAGTCGGCAGGTCCAGGGACCTGGACAGGGATTATCCTGGATACATGAACTTCGTCATCGATGCTCTCCGAGGACTTGGTGTCCCGGCGGAACTCAGCGGCAGGAATGACATCATGGTGGAGGGCAGGAAGGTGTCAGGATACGCCAAGAGAGTGTTCAAGGACCGTCTGATGGTCCACGGGACTCTCATGTTCGACGTGAATCTGGAGCATCTGACGGCGGCTCTAGCCGTTCCTGGCAGCAAGCTTGAAGCATCCGGCATCGAGTCTGTCCGCAGCAGGGTGGCCAACCTCAAAGACTATCTGCCGCAGTTCTCCTGTGTGCAGGAGATGCAGAACGCACTTCAGGACATCCTTGCTGGTGAAGATGAGGAAATCTTCCTCAATGACTCCCAGAAGGCTGAGGTACAGAGAATCTGTGACGAAAAGTTCTCGACCTGGGAGTGGAACTTCGGAAAGTCCCCGAAAGCATCCTTCCACAGTACGAAGAAGTTCGGTTGCGGCACGGTGGAGGCATCCTGGTCAATAGTCCACGGGACTGTGGACTCGCTGGTCTTCAGCGGTGATTTTCTGGGGAATCTGCCTTCCGGGCAGCTCGCGGCGTCTCTGAACGGTCTGCGCTATGACCGTGAGACCATCTCGTCGGCACTCGACAATGAACCCGTCGGGAGATTCTTTGACGGAATCACCGCCGACGGGCTTGTGGATCTTCTGTTTTCGTAATCTATTCTTTCAGGGCGCCGAAAGAGGACTTCAGTATCTCTGAAACGGTAGGATGAGGGAATACGACTTCCTTCAACTGGTCCACCGTCATCTTCTTGTCAATGGCGATGCAGGCGCTGATGATGAGCTCCGAGCAAGGGTTTCCGAGCATGTGGACGCCGAGGACGGTGTTGTCCGGCTTGCTGAAAATCACTTTGCAGATGCCGTCACCGCCGTCATTCTCCGCCACAAACCTTCCCGAATACTGCATCGGCAGCGACACAACGGCGTATTCCTTCCCGGATGCGGCGGCAGCCTCCTCCGTCAGACCGGCACCAGCCACTTCAGGGTTCGTATAGACAACTCCCGGGATGGCGTCGTAGGACATCCTGTCCTCCTTGCCGAGAATATCATTCACGGCGACTTCCGCCTCGCGGCTGGCAGTATGGGCGAGCTGAGAGAATCCGGTCACATCACCTGCGGCATACACGCCCGGCACGTTCGTGCGCATATGGTCGTCCACCTTTATGCCTCTTTCCACTGTCACGCCTATGTTCTCCAGTCCGACACCCCTGATGTTCGCCCTGCGGCCCACTGACACCAGTATCTTGTCTCCACTCACGCGCTGCGTCTCACCCTGAGGATCCTCGAAGACCACTGTATTTCCTTCGACCGCAACGACCCTGCACCCGAGATTGAAAGTGACGCCCTTTTTCGCGTACATTGTCTGAAGCCTGGCGCTGATATCATTGTCCATGGGACCGAGAATTTTCGGAAGCATCTCCACCACCGTCACTTTCGTCCCGATGCTGTTAAAGAACGAGGCGAACTCCATTCCTATCACTCCGCCTCCTATGACGACAAGCTCCTGCGGTGGTTCCTGAAGGGCGAGTATCTCCCTGTTGGTGCAGATGATGTCGCCCGCTTCAGCGATGCCGGGTATCGGGGGTATGAATGCCTCGGAGCCCGTGCAGATGAGGAGATTCTTCATCTCGTATGTCTCCTCGCCGGCGCTGACGGTCACAACGCCCTCGGCGCTGCGGTCCTTGATGACCGCTTCGGCATTGACAACGGTCACGGCGTTGTCCCTCATAGCGACCTTGACGGCCCCGACGAGCTTCTTGACAACCTTCTCCTTGCGCTTGAGGATGGTGCGGTAATCGATGGTGGCATTCTCGACATTCACGCCGTATTTCTCTGAATGGCGGGCATTGTCGTATAGTTTTGCGCTGTAGAGCATGGTCTTGGTCGGGATGCAGCCCTCGTTAAGGCACACTCCGCCGAGGGTGTTCTTCTCGAAAAGCACTACGCTCAGTCCGGCTGCACCGGCCTTCTCCGCGGCCACATATCCTCCCGGGCCGCCTCCAATGATTCCAAGGTCAAACATAAAAAAACACGGGTTTCGAGATACAAATATACGAAGTTTTTATTCTATATTTGTGTTCATAACAACCTTAAAATTACAAGTAGTATGTCACTGAACAAAGTAATGCTGATCGGTAACGTTGGTAGAGACCCGGAAGTACGTTACCTCGAAGGAAACCAAGGCGCCGCAAACGCCACAAAAGTAGCATCATTCACCCTCGCGACCACCGAAAGGTACAGGGACCGCAACGGTGAGACCAGGGAGAATACCGAATGGCACAACATCGTGGCCTGGAGGAACTCCGCGGACCTCGCCGAAAAGTTCATCCGCAAGGGCACACAGGTATATAACGAAGGAAAACTGAGGACCAGGTCTTGGACTGACCAGCAGGGTGTCAAGAAATACACCACGGAAGTGGTCGTGGACAACATCCAGCTTCTCGGCAGGAAGGCGGACAACCCCGGCGGGGATGGCGGTGACTACCAGCAGCCTCAGCCGGCACAGGCTCCGGCGTACCAGCAGTCATACAACCAGCCTGCAGGCTTCCAGCCGCGTCAGGCCGCACCTGCCCAACCGGCTGCTGCTCCTCAGAACCAGCCTCTGGACATCATGGGTGACGACGGAGCGGACGACCTGCCGTTCTAGTTGCCTGCCGCTTCGTCCAGACGGAGTTCCGGATGAAGCCTTGAAGACCTGCGGAGCAGGAAGGCTATCAGGATGGCCACAGCTCCCAGACCGATGAAAATGAATTCGGCGTTTACCGCAGCCGCCACTTCCTGCGAGTGGTT
>JAZRWN010000027.1:0-2654 GCA_045599725.1 Candidatus Cryptobacteroides sp.
GCCTCAGAACACAAAGGAAGGTATCGTGACCAACTATTCACTTTGGACAATGACCGGTAACAGACAGTGGACGAAGATCGCTGAAGGAGAGTTCTCAAATGTTGTGAACAACCCTATCTGGCAGAATGTCACGATAGACCCAGTTGAAACGAGAATGATAAGGTTCCAGGCTGAAAAGCTTGCCGCCGGGTCAAGAATGGGATTTGAGGACATAGATATCATTTACTAGAAAGTCATGGAGACATTTTCATATAAGGTAAAAGAATACGACCAACCGATCAAAAGATTCTGCCAGACACTGGATCTAAAAGAAGACCCTGAACTCATCGCCGAGTACAGGAGGCTTCACAGTCAGGAGGCTCAACAGAAACTCATACGTGATGGAATCAGAGCTGTAGGAATTCTAGAGATGGAGATATACATCTTCGGAAACCATCTTTTCATGATAGTGGATGCGCCATTGGATTTTGACTGGGAGAACGCGATGTCCAATCTCGCCGGACTTCCCGGACAGGCCGAATGGGAGAAAATTGTGGACAAGTACCAGGCTTGCAAGCCGGGATCCACAAGTTCAGAAAAGTGGCACTTGATGGAAAGAATGTTCTTTTTATACGATGACGCTGAATCAAAGGAGTAACTAAAAACAAAAATATATGAGGAAGGCAAGAGAATAAAGACTGATTTTTACTATATTTGAGCATTTATGTACCAACACATCATGATCTATGAAAAATAAATCAGTCCTTGTCGCTCTTGCCTTAGCTTGTTCTTCACTGATTCTATCAGCCCAGAACAAGCCATATTTGCAGGATCTTCCGTACTATGTAGAAAACCTGAACATGTTCGGAGAGGGGCAGGAGGAAGGCCGTGCCTTCCACCTGCCGGAAAACAGCATCTCTCTGAACGGGACTTGGAAGTTCTTCTACTGCGAGTCACCGTACGATGTCCCCCAGGATTTCTTCAAGACGACATTCAACGATCGCAAATGGTCTGATATAGAGGTCCCTTCAAACTGGGAGATGCAGGGCTTCGGGCAGGCTGCATTCCGCAACACGGCAGCCCTTTGGCCGACCAACCGTCCGGCTTCTTCAATGCCTAACCGTCCGGGAGGCGCCATGCCGGCGAACATGATGAGAAGGATGCCGCAGCCGGAACCAAACCCATATGCTGTGACTCCTCCGGAAGTACGCATGGACCAGAATCCTACCGGAGCGTACAGGACTTCGTTCAACATTCCTTCATCATGGAAGGGGGAGCAGGTTTTCCTGCGTTTCGAGAAAGTGGCTTCCGCTTCATTCGTCTGGGTAAACGGACAGCAGGTAGGCTACAACGAAGGCGCTCAGGAGCCATCAGAATACAATATCACCAAATACATCAAGCCGGGAAAGAACCAGCTCTCAGTGCTTGTCCTGAAATTCTCTGACGGTGTATACCTCGAGATGCAGGACTACTGGAGACTTGCCGGCATCTTCGACGACGTCAACATCTACTCCACCCACAACACCCGCATCCTGGACTATCAGGTCATCACGGACTTTGACAGCACATTCAAAGACTCTGAAGTAAGCCTGGCTGTGGACGTGAAGACTTATGTCCAGGCTGCAGAAGGACTCAATCTGACAGCCGAGATTTCACGCGGCGGCACAGTCGTGGCCAAGATGGAGAAAAATGGTGTTTCAGTGGCCGCAGGCGGCAAGAACACCATCAACTTCAGGACCAAGGTGACTTCCCCTCTCAAATGGTCCGCAGAGACTCCGGACCTCTACGACCTCAAGATGACCCTCACCGACGCGGAGGGCAAGGTCGTTGACACGATGACCAAGAGGATGGGCTTCAAGAAGACCGAAATCAAGGACGGTGTGTTCTATCTCAACGGCAAGCCGATCAAGGTCAGTGCGGAATGCTCGCACATGCAGCACCCTGAACTCGGACATGCTATGGACGAGGCCACTGTCAGAAGAGACCTTGAAATCCTCAAGCAGTTCAATTTCAATGCAGTAAGAACTTCACACTACCCTCCTGTAAATGAATATCTCGACCTTGCCGATGAATATGGTCTGTACATAATCGACGAGACAGGTGACGAGGCTCATGCCACGGAATGGGTTTCCAATATGCCTGAATGGATCCCAATGTATCAGGAGAGAGTGAGGCAGATGGTTCTGCGCGACCGCAACCACGCCTGTGTGCTCTTCTGGAGCGCCGGAAATGAGTCCGGCGAAGGTCCGGACATCACCGAAGTCGTCAAGGAAGGACGCAGATATGACCCTACACGCTACTGGATGTACGGTGGAAACGCCGCAAAACATGCAGCGGAGGACATCGTCGGACCGCGCTATCCTATTCCTATCGAGCACGAGATCTCCTATGGAATGGATGAAACGGACAAGAGACCTTCTTTCATGGATGAGTATCTCTCAGTAGCAGGAAACGGAGGCGGATTCTTCGACGAGTTCTGGAGAGAGATTGACGAGCATCCTTCACTCATGGGAGGTGCAGTATGGGATTTCGTCAGCCCGGGTCTGCTCGAGCCTGTAAGAACACTTACCGACAAGAGTCCATACGCAACAAAAGCGAACATCATGGGAAAAGCCAAGCTTGTCAAAGGACAGACAGGCAAGGCCATAGACCTTAACAAATATGACCAGTGGGTG
>JAZRWN010000028.1:0-2441 GCA_045599725.1 Candidatus Cryptobacteroides sp.
AACAGGCTGGCCGTTTACGAGAAGCTGTGCATTCTTTATCTCAATCTTGCGGAAGCCGGTCTTCACAGGAATGACCTCTTCAGGAGTGCTTACGCGAACGGTGTAGAGATATGGGATCTCCGCGCTCCATTTGTTCACGGAGGCGGCTTCAAGAGTCACTTCTGCATTCGCGGACAGCGCGTCCTTCGAGTCGATCAGCTTGCCATCGGCATCAAGAAGCTCCACTTTCATCGCCAGTTTAGAGTTGGCTGTGACATTCACCTTGAGAGTGCCGTTGCTGTAGGTGGCATCAAGGTCAGGAGTGACCTGAATGTCCTCGACATGCTTCTTCGGCCTTGCATACAGATAGCTGTCACGGGCAAAGCCGCAAAGACGGAAGAAGTCCTGGTCCTCGAGATATGAGCCGTCGCACCAGCGGAAAATCTGGAAAGCGAAAAGGTTCTTCTCACCCGGTTTGATGTATTTGGTTATGTCGAACTCGCAGTCAAGCTTGCTGTCCTCGCTGTAACCGACGAACTTGCCGTTGATCCAGACATAGATATTGGAAGTCACTGAGCCGAAATGTGCGAGGACTTCCTTGCCGGACCAAGATGCGGGAACGACGATTTCCTTTCTGTACGAGCCTACGTGATTGTTTTTTACTGGAACTTTCGGAGGATCGGTCTTGAACTGGTTGTCCCACGGGTAAGCCACGTTGACATACAGGGGATCTCCATATCCGTTGAGTTCCCAGATTCCCGGGATCGGCATGGTGCCCCAGCCCTTGTCATTGAAATCAGTCTTCCAGAAATCCACAGGACGCTGGTCGGCGTCATTCACCCAGTCGAAGCTCCATATCCCATGGAGGGTGAGGTAATTTGCAGAATTTTCAGGAGCCGAGGCTTCTGCGGCGGCCTTGGATTCATAGGCGAAATAGCCGGAGTGCATCGGAGCACGGTTCACTTCAACAACTTCCGGATCCTGCCACTCGGTGAAAGTCTGGGCGGATACGATGAAAGGGAAAAACGCCACAACGGCTGAAAAAAGAAGTTTTCGCATGCGAAACAAAATTTATGGTTATACGCGAAGGTACTAAATATTCTTGTTATCTTTGAACAATAATTGAACTAATATTCTTATAAATAATACAAGACATGAAAAAACTTGCACTTTTATCTGCTCTCCTATTCAGTTGCGTCGTTTATGCGCAGCCAAAAACAGTAAGCAGTCCTGACGGAAGGCTGAAAGTCACCGTTACAGAAGACGCCACGTATTCCATCGAACTTGACGGAAAGGCCATTCTGAATCCATCAAAACTCGGTCTCAACTCAAACAGAGGAGATTTCGACGCTGCCAGGTTGACCGAAGCAGTGGAGGGCAAAGTCACTTATGACTACACCCTTGAGCGCATCAAGAAAGGCGCAGTGAAGAAAGATGCCAACACCCTCATCTGCACATTCTCCCTGCCGAAGCCTGAAGCCCCGGCCGGAATGGGTCCGTTCATGAGAAGAAGGCCTGATCCAGGATACTACAAGGTGGAGTTCCGCGTCAGCGACACTGACGTAGCCTTCAGATATGTCATCGACAATCCGTCCTGGGCCAGCATGAAAGTCCTGGAAGAGAAGACATTCTTCAATTTCCCTGAGAACACCACCACTTTCCTCACTCCGCAGAGCGACGCGATGGTTGGCTGGCAGCGTACAAAGCCAAGCTATGAAGAGTACTACGCACTCGACAAGCCTCTCAAGGAGAAATCAGAGTTCGGACACGGTTTCACCTTCCCTTGCCTTTTCAAGGTAGGAGATGACGGCTGGGCGCTCATCAGCGAGTCCGGCACCAGCGGCAAGTATTGCGGCTGCAGGCTTCTGGACTGGAAGGAAGGCGGATTCCAGATCGGTCTCCCGATGCCTGAAGAGAACGAAGGACTCGGTTCCATCGAGCCGGCATTCTCTCTCCCTGGATCCACTCCTTGGCGCACCATCGCCATCGGAAGCACCCTCAAGCCTATCGCGGAAAGCACTGTCACCTGGGACGTAGCAGAGCAGCTCTACGAGCCGAGCATCGACTACAAGTTCGGCAAGAGCACCTGGAGCTGGATCGTCTGGCAGGATGCATCCTGCAACTGGGACGACCAGGTCACTTTCATCGACCTCGCGCATGACCTGAACTTCCAGTATATCCTCATCGATGCCGGCTGGGACCAGAATATCGGCTATGAGAAGATGTCTGAGCTCATCAAGTACGCCAACTCAAAGAACGTGGACGTATTCCTCTGGTACTCATCAAGCGGTTACTGGAATGACATCTACCAGAGCCCTGTAAACAGGATGGATGACCCTATCATCCGCAAGAAGGAGATGAAATGGCTGCACGACAACAATGTCAAGGGCATCAAGTGCGACTTCTTCGGCGGCGACAAGCAGGAGACCATGCGCATCTACGAGGGTATCCTCAGCGACGCC
>JAZRWN010000029.1:0-15672 GCA_045599725.1 Candidatus Cryptobacteroides sp.
CTTCGCCACCAACAAGGGCGCTACAGTCGTATTCGTAGGATACACAGCATCAGGCGAAATGAAACTCCCTCACAGCCAGATCATGGACAAGGAACTTACCATCAAGGGTATCTTCCGCTATCGTCACATCTATCCTATGGCCATCGAGGCTATCGCTGACGGCCGCGTTCCGATCAAGAAGATCGTGACCAACACATTCCAGTTCCCTAACGTTCAGGAGGCTCTCGACGCTTGCGTGAGCGACAAGGCCAACATCGTCAAGGGCGTCATAAATATCGCCTGACGACGACACAGACGACACATCTGATATATAAAAGAAGGCGGCCATTTCGGTCGCCTTCTTTTTATATCCAATTCTTAATGAATTAGTTGCAGGTAATAGTGTAGTTGGTAACAGGCTTACCCTGCTCATCGATGAAGCGAGCGCACATCTCTGTCATACCGATACCATTGATGGTACATCCACGGAGAATGTTCTTACCCTTATGAAGGGTGATTCTCTTTGAGACACCATCATCAACAACCATATGGCGGTCAGTAGCAAGGAACATGACTTCCTCACCGTTAACAAACCACATGGAACCGCAGTTAGAACCTACTGCCAGTCTGACGGTCATATCCTCTTCGCAGTTGATGCATGTCACATGCCAGAATATTGTTCCGTGACGTGTAAGGTTAAGATTTGTGGCGAAGCGGAAAAGCTTTATGAAGAAATGGTCGCTGTCAAGAGCATGCCAGTAAAGGTTTGCCTTGACCATCTTTGTTTCCTCTGGAGCGGCGCCCATAGCACGTCTTACTGTGAGGTCAACAGGAGCCTGATATTCCATTTCAACCTTTACCTTGTCACCGTCCTGTGGAAGACCAGTGAACTGCTCAGGGAAATACTCCTTCATGATAGCCTGTCTGGTATAGCTGTCAGTGAAAACGCGGTTAGAGCTGTTCTTCAAGCTAATAGGATCAAGAAGCATCCAACGGCGGATGAAACCGTTAGCATCAGGTGTAGCACTCTCACTTGTAGCCAGAGTGAAATATCCTTCAAGTGCCTTAGCGACATCTTCATTCTTCAGTTTCTTCTGAGCGTTGGCAGCAGGAGAGAATGCAAGAGCAAGTGCTAATGCAAGGAGAGAAGTCTTTATAATGTTTTTCATAATATCGAAAGTATTAAAATTCACTCATTATTACTTTGCAGGTGAAAAACACCTGAAGTCCCACTTGCAGTTGTCACTGCTGAAATCGAATTCAGCAAGTGTTGCAGAGGAGTTACCGAAGCTTACGAGAGCGAGAGGCTCGGTGTGACCAGGGACAGACTTAGGCATGATTCTGTACTTGCCATCAGTGAGCTGATCGATTCTCCAAAGCTGCTCAGGAGCGCCTGTGAACTCAGGAACTGACTCAACTTCTGCATCAGCGGTAGCTGCAAGAGCTCTGTTGGTGCCTTCGATGACGATCTTGTAGTATGGTCCTGCGAGGGTACCGCCAGCCTCAGGAACAGGGATGACTGACCATCTCTGATGAGGGCGTGCCATATAGAAGCTCTCTCTGATAGGAATGATTCCCTCAGGCCATGTACCGATGACGTCAGAAAGTTTCTGAGCCTCGATGGAAACCTTAGGGACATCTGTAGCAGTACGGCTCATTCCACGCATTCCACCTTCAGCGCGGATGAAGTCAACTGCAATCTCAAGACCATAGCCGCTTCTCTCTGACATAATCTCATAAGTGCCAGGCTTGAAAGCCTCTCCAGCCACTGGCCAACCCTCTTTCCAAACGATTGGTCTCACACCGAGAACGCTTCTTCCGCTCTGGTCCATATCAGCCTCCCAGTGGAATGACATGAACTCAACGCCTTCCTCTTCGATATATCTTCCGAAGTGACCAGGACCAACGAGTCTGCCCTCAGTTGTGATGACAGCCTTGCCGCCGCCTTCAATCATTGAACGGCCTACATTGTCGATGAACGGGCCTCTAGGGTTCTTTGAACGGGCAACTACGATATTATATGTAGAGTTTACACCGTCGCAGCATGTTCCGTGGGTACCAAGGAGATAGTACCAACCGTCACGGTACATCATGCTCGCAGCCTCCATGTTTCGACCTACGTCGATGGCTTCTGTACCTTCAACGCGGGCACCTGTCTTTGGGTCAACCTCGACCTGACGGATGTGTCCGAAATATGTACCTGTTACGAGCCAGAGACGGCCTGTGGTAGGATCAAGCATTACACCAGGGTCGATAGCGTTGAAGTCCTCGTCGATAAGAGATTCATAAACCTTGACAGGCTCTGAATACTCGAAGTCAGGAGAATTAGGATCAAGAGTCTTGTTCCACATGGTCATGATGGCACTTGCGTGACCGCCACCGGTACCGCCACCGGTAGTTCCGAAGATGACGAGATAACGGTCTCCGATCTTGATAGCATCAGGAGCAGCACCACCGTGAGGGCGGACAGCACCTGTATTCCAGGTCCAACCATCCTCTGAAATAAGACCGCCACCACCAGTTCCGAATGTATAGTACTTGCCGTCACATTCTACGATGCTGGAAGGGTCATGGATGTAAGGATTGCCGGTCTGTGCAAAAGCATTTGCAGCGGCGAGAAGAGCCATCATGCCGACAACAGGTTTAATAAGATTCTTCATATTTTATTAAGTTAAGAGAACAATTTCTTTTGATATCGGCGTCTGAGCCTCTGTTTGGTCAGAAAGAATCAGACGCCGAGAATACTTAAAGATTTATATCATAGATACAAATATAATCAAAATACATCAACTACCAACCAGGATTCTGGACGATATTAGGGTTGATAGAAGTTACAGCATCCGGGAATGGGAAGAACTCATGCTTGCCCTTCTTGAAACCGCAGTCTCTGCCAATACCCTTGTTGAAGTCGTTGTAAACAACGAAGCCCTTGTGGTAAGGTGTTTTCTGGCCTGTAGCAGGATCAGGTACGAAGAAGCTGTCATAGAGGGTAGGAACATGGTTTCCTGAGGCCTCCATACCTGCTGTGTCACCCCATCTTACGCAATCAGGGTAACGGCAGCACTCAAGCCAGAGCTCGAACTTCTTCTCCTTCTTGACAACGTCAAGAGTACAGCTTGTAGCCCAGTTCTTTTCAGGAACGCCTGCACGCTTCTGAATCTGAAGAATGCAGTCAAGACCGGTCTGGAGATCCTTTCCAGTCTGTGCGCAGCACTCTGCGTACATAAGGAGAACCTCGGCGTATCTCATGATACGGGTATTTTCCTCACCAACCCTAGGATGTCCGGCTACATCTTCAGGAGAGATGACATTCTTCCACTGGAGATATTCGCCGTTTCCATAAAGACCGATAAGATCCTTGATACCACGATTAGGGTCAACCTTCTTCTCCTCGAGGGTCATCTGAGTTCCATCTGCCTTGGTATCTTGAGGATAGCTGAGTTCATAAAGAGCCTCATCATAAGACAGCATGGTAGCCTTACGTCTGTATGAGTCACCATCATTTGCGATGAACTCTTCAGCGAAGTCGGTGCGGACACCAAGACCGCCCCAGCCATTGAATGCAAGACCCATCTCTTTAGGAACGCCAGCGAAAGCATCACCTCTCCAGCACCACATGTTGGAAGCCTGCCAGTCACCACGGAACATCATGTCACGCTCAGACCAACCTGGAGCCATGAGAATGTTGAGCTCGAAAATCTTCTCGGCATTGCCGTCACCTTCGATATGGAAGAGATCTCTGAACTGCTCACCAGGAACGAGTGAATATGAACCTGAGTCGATGACCTTCTTGAGAGGAGCCATAGCCTTGTCATACTCCTTTGCGAACATGAGGGACTTTCCTTCTACTGCATAAGCGAAGCCCTGGGTAGCGATAAGAGCTGCATCCTTGTCAGCAGCGCCGTTTCTCTTCTTGAGGTATGGAGCAGACTCTTCGCACTCCTTGGCACACCACTCGAGGATACCCTTCTGTCCACCTTCATAGTTTGAAGGCTTGGCATCAGGCTCAAGGCAATGGTCTACGATAGGAGGATTGTTGAATGCGATGGCAAGAATCATGTGGCACCATGCCCTGACGACACGAGCTTCAGAAATAGCTCTGTCTTTGACAGCGCTGTCACCGTAAGCGAAATGGTCAGTGATGAGATTGCAACGGTAAATAATCAGGTACAAATGCTGATACAAGCAGGTAATGATATCACTGGATGCATCATAGCGGAACTCACCTACACTCTGCTGGAAATCATTGTCACCAAACTCCTTGCAGGCAGCATATACATCGTCACCAGGAAGGTTGAAAGCCCATTTCCAAGGGGTGTAGATCATTGTTCCCACAACTCGGCAGGTACCAATCTGGGTGATGAAGTTATCATACATGGCAACCAGGGCAGACTCGGCATCCTCGTCTGTAATATAGAAAGACTCCATAGGGACAACACCCTTCTGTGGGATTTCAAGATTATCCTGACTGCATGAAGCGAAAAGCATTCCTAATGCACAAAGTAAAGGAATTATTATCTTTTTCATACTTTTGACTGTTTTTAAGATTAGAACTTAATGTTGACACCAGTAACAAGCTTGCTGGTGACAGGGTAGCCACCATAGTCAAGACCCATAGCATTTGCATTTCCTGTGGTTGCGGATTCAGGGTCGCAGCCAGGATAGCTTGAGAAGCAGAACATATCATCAGCTGATACGAATACTCTCATGCCCTTGATCTTGAACTTCTGAAGGAAGCTGGCAGGGAGAGTGTAACCGAGCTGGATCTGCTTGATCTTGAAGTAACTGCCGTCGAAAATACATGCTGAAGAGCTCCAGTAATTCCAGTCATTAGCGATAGAAGCGCAGCTAGGATACTTGGCGTTAGTGTTCTGAGGAGTCCATGCCTTGTCATAGAATACACGCAGGGAGTTTCTCATGTTAAGGTCAGCCTGATAGAAGAGGTTCATGATTTCATTGCCCTGGGTACCTGCACCGTAGAGTACAAAATCAAATCCCTTGTATGCAGCATTGATGGTGATACCGAAAGTGTAGTCCGGAATACCGCTACCGATGAAAGTTCTATCTGCGTCACCGAGCTGGCCGTCTCCGTTCACATCGGCAAGAAGAGCATTACCGTTTGCATCGACACCATCATACTTATATCCTCTCATGTACCAGATAGGGTAGCCGATCTCGAATGCGGTTCTCATTCTGTTGTTATATGACATACCTGAGTTCTCGAGACGGTAGATTGAAGGATCGAGGAAGGTCACCTCGTTGTGAAGCTTGGAAACGTTTGCACTCACGCTGTATGAGAAGTCACCGATGTCGTCTGACCAACCAAGTTCAAGTTCAAGACCCTTGTTGTTGACGGAACCAGCATTCACATAGGTAGAGCTTACACCAATTTCAGGAACAGGACTGATCTGGACGATAAGGTCCTTGGTGTTCTTGGTGTACCAGTCCAAGCCAACAGTGAGTTTGTTGGAGAGGAAACGGGCATCAAGACCGAGGTCGATCTGCTCTGAGGTCTCCCACTTGAGGTTAGGATTTGCCATTCCAGCAGGAGCAGAACCATAAGAAACAGGACTGTTTTCAACACTATACTGATACTTGGCACTATTGTAATTGATGCTTGTAGCATACTGGTAGCTGTTGAGAACGTTTACGTTACCGTTCTGTCCCCAAGATGCGCGGAGCTTGAGTGAAGAAACAGCGTTGCGATCAACAACATCCTTGAACCAAGGCTCGTTGCTGACAGTCCAACCTGCTGAGAATGAAGGGAAATAACCCCAACGTGAGGTCTTGGAGAGCTTTGAAGAGTCAAATGCATCTGCGCGGAAGTTGGCCTGGAAATTATAACGGTTGTCATAATTATAGGTGAAACGGCCGTAGTATGCAAGACTGGTAGACTCGCTAGGAGAGTTGCCTATGGACTTGACGGTATCGCTGTTGGTGTTTACATATGCAAGATAACGGAAGTTCGGCTCATATCCAGTGAGGATATCCGGGCCGGTAGCACTTGCGCTGACATTATCTGATGTACTGCGGATGAATGACATACCTGCCATAAGACCGAAGCTGTGCTTTCCAAAGGTCTTGTTCCAGTTAGCGAAGTTCTCCCACTGGTAGTAGATACCGGTGTTCGCATTTGCAGAAATGCTGTATGTTGTAGCATTGGCCTGCTTGTTTGCGTAGTAAGGGAAGCTGTAGTTGTGACTGGTTGAATAGTTGAGTCTGTATCCGAAACGAGAAGTGAACACAATGTCCTTGAAGAACGTAAGGTTAGCGAAGAGAGTTCCTCTTACGTTGATACCCTCACTTGAACCGTCAGACTTGTACATCTGAATGAACGGGCTGCCGCTATCGTCCTCAATATACTTGGAAGTAGCATAGTAGAGTCCCGTATTAGGGTCGGTCATGATATAATCACCTCTGTCATAAGCGAGTTTCATAGTAGTTGCAAACTGGCTAGGGTCGCTGTAGAATGGAGGGGTCAACGGGTCAAGAGTCATCACGGAGTTCATCATATTACCGTTACGTCCCTGCTGGCTGACTGACTTTGAAGCGGTCTTCTCGATGGAGGTGTTGGTTCCGACAGTGATCCAGTCGTTGATCTTGTAGTCGGCGTTCATCTGAGCTGAAAGTCTGGTGTAGAGGTCCTTGTCACCCTTTACGATACCATCGTTCTTGATGTAGTTGAGGGATGTGAAGAAGTGGCCTCTGTTGTTTCCACCCTGGAATGTAAGAGAGTGCTGAGGAGTGAAAGCAGGAGCGAACACGACATCGAACCAGTCTGTATCAGTGCCGTCATAGCCGTACTGCTGGAGCTGGGTCTGCATATCGATTCCGGAAGCCTCCTTGTAAGCGATCCAATCCGCAGCGTTGAAAAGCTCCGGCTTGTGGGCGATGGTGTTGCGAGTGATTTTGAAATCATAGGTCACAGTGGCGTTGCCATCGGATGCACCTGTCTTGGTGGTGATGAGGACAACACCGTTACCTGCCTGAGCACCATAAATTGAAGCGGAAGCAGCATCCTTGAGGATTTCGATGGACTGAATCATGGAAGGATCAAGATAGTTGATGGTCTTGACCTGAAGTCCGTCGACGATCAGAAGAGGAGAGATGTTTCCTGAGTTTGAAGAGAAACCGCGGACGCGGATCTGAGTCTCTGAACCAGGAGCACCTGAAGTGTTGATGATCTGGACACCGGCTGCCTTACCCTGAAGTGCGGATGCTGCATCGGAAGTTGAACGGTTAGAGAGGTCACCAGACTTGATGGATGCCACTGAACCCGTGACGTCGCTCTTCTTCTGGACACCATAACCGATGACGACGGTTTCCTCGAGGAATTCAGTGTCTTCTTGAAGGACTACATTGTAAACGGAGTCTGAACCCACATTGATAGTCTGGGTTGCATATCCTATACAAGAGATAGAAAGGGTTGACCCTGCGGGAACTGTGAGCGAGAAGTTTCCATCGATGTCTGTGATGGTACCAGTCGTGCTGTTTCCTACGAGCATTACAGAGGCTCCAATGACTGGCAATCCCTGAGCATCGAGGACTGTTCCCTTAATAGCCTTGTTCTGAGCAAAAGAAAGATTATGCCCAAAGAGACAGCAGCTGATGGCCAATATGACCATAGCAACTTTTAAGAACAACGGTTTTTTCATTTTTTGGATTGTTTGGTGTAAAAATTAAAACGGATAAAAGTTAAAAATCAATAACGGGGGGAATGAAATCGATTATTCGTCAAGTCCGTAAAAAACACCTAATCCATGTTATTCAGTGCAAGTTAGTAATAAATTTTAAATTAAACAAAGAAAATACGACAAGGAAATTATTAAATCAGCGGCTGACAATATTAGAAATTTAGCGAATATACGTCTGTTTCAATACATTGAAACGGGTAATCAACATTCTGTATCACAAAATCCGAGATTATTAAAAATTATAAAGAACTAAATAATTCATTTCCCATTTCCAACTGTTCTCTGCCGCGGCTGCCGCAGATGCGAGAATGATGCGCCTATCATCCCGGACATCGAAATGCTCGCCTCCTTCGGTGCGCTGGCTCTCGACCAGGCATGAGTCGACCTCTGTAACATGGCCATTCCGTTCAAGAACGGGCAGATCGGAAACAATATGGCAAAACCTGACTTCATGAACTACTACGACACCTTCAAGAACAGCCGTCCTTCCAGGGACTACAAGGCATGCCTCGAATATGACGAGAAAATCGGAGTCTGAACCAAAAGTGATGAGCTTATAAGATTTGATGAAGGAAGACAGACTTCCTGGTAATCAATCGTTTTACAGCATTTTTGACATTAGCTGCGGCCATGACAGTATTCATGGCCTCTTCCAGAGGCATCCCAGCCGGTGTTATTTCTGAAATATCGGTAAAACCTGCTTCGAGAAGATGCTCCTTGTCGGAGCAGTTTCCGCATATGGCGATGACAGGGATTCCAGAAGATGATGCATGTCTGAGCACACCGAGAGGAGCCTTTCCTGCCAACGTCTGCTGGTCCATGTGACCTTCACCGGTTATAACAAGTCCGACACCCTCGAGCAGGTCATCGAAAGAAATGGCGTCAAGCACCATCTCTATGCCTGGGACCAGACGGGCGTCAAGGAAAGAGATGAACGCTCCACCAAGCCCGCCGGCGGCTCCGGCACCGGGAACTTCCCTTATGTCGATGCCGCTGAAATCCTTGGCGCATCCAGCGAAATGTGCCATTCCCTCATCAAGCAGGCTCACCATTCCGGGATCAGCCCCCTTCTGAGGGCCGAAAACATATGCCGCGCCACGTGGACCGCAGAAAGGAGCGTCCACATCACAGGCAATGCTGAAGGATGCACTGCGCACTGAGGTCGGCACAGCGCTTGAATCTATTCTGTCTATCTTTCCAAGCGAAGCACCAGTACCTGGTAGTTCATTACCGGATGCGTCCAGGAAACGGAATCCGAGAGCGGACAGCATACCTGTCCCGGCATCATTGGTCGCGCTTCCACCTATTCCCATCAGAATCTTTGTGCATCCTCGGTTCAAAGCATCCAGAATCAGTTCACCTGTCCCGCGTGTAGTTGTGTTCAGTGGATTCCTCTCTTCCAAAGGCACCAGTGCCAATCCGCTGGCGGAAGCCATTTCTATGACAGCAGTACTGCCGCTTATTCCATATGTTGCCTTCACGGGATGCATGAGAGGGTCAGAAACCACAGCGGAGACAAGTTCTCCTCCGCAAGAAGATACTATTGCGTCGACAGTTCCCTCACCACCGTCAGCCACGCGCACCGTCAGTACTTCAGCATCAGGAAGCACCTCCAGTATGGCTTCACTTGCTGCTGCAGCTACTTCAGCGGATGACAGGGAACCCTTGAATGAATCGGATGCTACTACTATTTTCATTTGACCTGGGCTGCATCTATCACGCCCTCTCCGACATACCAGACATAACCTTTAATATTATTGAACCCCATCTGCCGGTACAGGTGCATATATCGCATCACCTGATATTTGTATGAATCCTTGTGTGCTCCGAACTTGAAATCCACCACGGAGACTGAATCTGGATAAACCACCACCTTGTCAGGGCGGTACTCACGACCATCAGCATCAAAGACAGGCACTTCGTTGAAGATGCGTACGCACTCGTCCTTCGGGTCAGGGAACCAGCCCAGGTCGCGGACGGACTGAATCCGCTCCTCGAGCAGGGACAGGTCAGTCTTTCCTTCCTCTGCGGTGAGGCGGCCGCACTGTACGGCGGAACTGACAGCCGGGGCCAGGTCGGAAGGATGCCTGACCTGAGAGAGGATGTCGTGAAGGACTATTCCATTCAGTCTTGCGGAGGCTCCGGTGCCGGCTGTACCGTCTTCACCGAAGAAGTCAGCGGCATCCGCCTTAAGGCTGAGGCGGCCGTCTTGAGGATATGAACTGAACTTCATCAGGAATTCATTGCTGGCAGGCCCGTAATTCCTCTTCATTGCACTGAAATCATATGGCTCTCCTAAGACGAACACTTCTCTGGAACTGTCTTCCTGAAGGCATTCGACGAGAATCTGCCCCGACTTCGCGTACGAGTACAGCAGCTGGGAGAAGTTCTTTGCGACTCCAGTCTCGAAGAACTTATCCGGAGGGGAGCAGGCTATAATGTGCATGGACTTCTCCGCCCTGGTGAGGGAGACATACAGAGTGTTCAGGTTGTCGACCGTCTGAAGGTCCTTCTCCTCATGCAGCCTGTCGGAGAAAAGGGTGTGCTCCGTGTCGGAAGTGAGCCTTACCGGAAACATGGATGATGTCAGCGAAGGCATGCTGTTTTCGGATACGTTGCACCAGTGCCACTCGTCCCTGTAGAACCCGACACTCTCCGCGAACGGAAATATCACATGAGGGAATTCCAATCCCTTGGACTTGTGAATGGTGAGTATCCTTACCGCATCCGCGTCTTCCGGAGAACTGATATACGCTGTTGTGGTCTCATCCCAGTGCTTCAGGAAACGGACGAGGCTGTTGCCGTTTACGGAGCACCAGTCATGGAGAAAATCCATGAAAGACTGGATGTACAATATCTCGTTCCCGAATCTCTCCGGCTCTATTTCTTCCAGACGGCGGAGCAGCTGCCAGCACAGATCCGTGAGAGAAAGAGTACGGTCCGGGAGGCTGACAGCAAGGGAGGAGGCCAGGTAGCTGTTCACCGTGTCCTCCGGATTCTCCGCACATGACAGCAGGGATACAAGCCTGCGGACCATGACAGATGACTTGATGTTCAGCGAATCATCGCTCACCACTGGGATTCCAGCTTCACGGAGAACGTCAGCGACTCTTGCGCCCTCGGCGTTCTTCCTGACTATCACGGCGATGTCACCGTACCCGCCTCCGGATGAAAGAACCCCTTTCACCGAATCCAGAACTGCGGAAAGCTGGTCATCTTCAGGGCAGAATATGACCTGGACCTGGCCCGCGGCCTTGTCACGACTGCAGACCTCCTGCTTCACGTCATCGTAGATGCTCTGGACGCCGAGCGTTTCGGACAGGAAGGAGAAGAATGAATTGTTGAACTCGACAATACTGGCGCATGAGCGCCAGTTGGATGAGAGAGTCTCCGTCCTGGCTTCCGGGAACTGCTGCTGGAGTCCGGATGCCAGAAGCCCCCACTCTGAACCTCTCCATCGGTAGATGCTCTGCTTGACGTCCCCCACGACGAGGTTCTCACGACTGTTCGACTCGCTTTCCCTGAGCAGCGGGAGGAAGTTCTGCCACTGGATGGTGGAAGTGTCCTGAAACTCGTCCAGAAGGAAATTCTCGAAACGGACGCCGAGCTTCTCATACACGAAAGGAGCGTCACTTCCGTCGATGATATCCCTGAGTATGGTGTTGGAGTCATCTATACCCAGCACATTCTTCTCCTTCAGAAGCATGTCGAACTCCCGGAACAGATCCCCGGCAAGCATAAGATCGAAAGTCTGCCCCTTCATCAGGCGCGCGGTGCCGTAGATTCTGTACGGAGTGTCAAAGAGACTTAAGAAATGGTCCAGAGGTCCGTCAAGAACGCCGTCCAGAAGCGGAAGATATTTCTTCGCGTTCGCCTTTGAAAACCATTTGTCCTTGTCGGCGGCTCTTGCCATGAAAGCATCCGAAGGTCTTGCCACGCCGGCGGAAGGGTTTGGACAGGCATAGTTCTCGACCAAGGAAAGAAAGCCCTTGAACGTGTCTGCAAGAGGCACTCCAGCATCCTTCATGACAGAAAGGACCGCATCCGCCGCCGCTTTCACCTTGTCTTCAAAAGATGCCATGACAGCCTCGCAATCCTTCCTGACAGCAGAAAGGTTCTCTTTCGAGAATGCCTGTTCCCACTTTATGCCCGTCTTCTCCGAAAGCTCTCTCCGTTCCTCGCTCTTCAGCCTTTCGGCCATCTCGTAGAGCCGGTCCTCAAGGTTGATGCGCTGACCTCTGTTCAACTGTTCTCTGACGCCCTCGTCAAGCCACGCTATCAGTTCCCTGCTGTCTTCAGTGAGAGAGTCAAGGATCCTGTCCACAGACTCATGCACGAGAGACTTTCTGTCCAGTTCCACCTGGTAGGACGCGAACTGGCCTATCTCACGGGAGAAAGCCTTCAATGTCATCTGGAAGAAACGGTCGATGGTGCTCACGGAAAATGCTCCGTAGTCATGGAGAATATCCACAAGGATGCTTCCGGCACGATTTTTCAGTGCCTCGGCATCAGGCATGACAGATGGCACGAACTCATGGAAATATGCAGACTTCTCAGGCTCCCTGCTCAAAACATGGAGTTCCCTGAGGATGCGGTTCTTCATCTCGGCGGTCGCCTTGTTCGTGAAAGTGACGGCCAGCACATGCCTGTAGGCATACCTGTCGCTGCTGTTGAGAAGCAGCGAGATATATGTCTTCGCCAGATTGTATGTCTTGCCCGAGCCGGCAGAGGCCTTCATTATCTTCATCATCGTCCGCAGATGTTTTTAAAGTCGCAGAACTTGCATGTGTCGGCATCCGCCGTCCTCCTGAAAGGAATGTCCAGATCGGAAATCTCCTTCAGCAGTCCGGAGAGCCTCTCCTTCATCAAGGAGATGAACTTCGCGCTGGATGGTACTTTCTCCACTTTCGTCACGAAAAGGCGTGACGGAGAATAGATGGAATTGACTACCGATATCCCCTCCAGGATATCCTGCTCCACGAACATGTCATACAGGAACAGCTGGAGCGCAATCTTCGGCCTTCCGGAATTCGACGGTCCGAAAAGCTTCCCGACAACCTTTTCTGCATTGCCATCGTATATGTTGATGTCATTGTCCTCGACCTTGCCTGTCTTGTAGTCCACCACCCGGAGCTCCCCTTTCCTGAAACAGTCAAGCCTGTCTATATATCCCACGAAGTTGAACCCGTCATATGTCCAGTAGCACGGAAGTTCAAGGCCTTTGACCTCAAAGGCTTCCGTGCCGTATTCCTCCATGCATTCGAGGTCGCGCTGAAGCACCTTCTCCACATACTCGAACACTACATTCTCAAAGACCAGGTTCCTGCCACTGACTTCGAAACTATGCAGTTCGCCCATGACAAGCGAACGGATACGGGCTCTGACATCCCCAGGGCGCGCTAGCCAGGATCTGATATGTTCCTTCGTGATGAATTTCAGCATCCTGCCGCGGTCCGCCTTCATTCTCCGGGACAAGTCGTAGTCCGGAGACATGGCCCACTCGCCACTGTATAGCGCGAGCATGGTGTCGTGGAATACTGTCCCTATCATGCCCGCATCAAGAGACTCGGACACATCATCCTCCGCCTTCAGCTTCTTCACCGTATGATAATAGAACTTCGCCGGGCAGTCAAGGTAGTTCTTGAGCGCACTGGCGGAAAGTTTGGTGTCACGTATCGTCTGCACATCATCAGCGGTCTTGGCGATGACATCGTCATCATCCATCTGCACTGACGGGGACTTTGCCACCAGCCTGTTCACCTTTGCGCCGAAATGCAGTTCGAGCTGTTTGATATAACGGCTCTCCTCCCCGGACTTGAGCCCTTCGCTTCTCGAATCCACCAGCATCCAGACATTCTCCGCACGCAGGAGCATACGATAGAAATAATATGCCCTGACAGCGTCCTGGAACTCATAGGCAGGAAGGCCGAAGCCTCTCCGGAGTTCCGGAGGGATGAAAGATGAACTGACAGAAATCTTCGGAAACACGCCTTCATTCGCAGACAGTATAATCAGGTTCCTGAAGTCGAGCGCCCTGGTCTCAAGCGGTCCCATGACCTGCAGGCCACGGAGAGGCTCTCCTTCGAACGGCACCGACTGCCCGGAGAGCAGCTGAGACAGAAGACGGATGTATGTGGCTGGAAGGACAGGAAGGACCTCTCCGCCAAGGCTGTTCAATGTCAGATAACAGTCACGGGCGAAATCCACTTCCGTGGCCATGTCCGGTTTCTCCTTGATGCAGACAGCCACAGTCCTGACTATCTCCTTCAAGTATTCACCCAGAGAACGGATAACCTCTGAATCAGCCAGTTTCGGGTCCTTAACAACCGGGCGGAAAACAGCATTCATCATCGGGTCGTCGCAGAAATCCTGCTGCGGGATAAAGTATCTCGCCTGCTTCTTGACCATACCGGCACATTCCCGGGCATTCTCTCCGATGGAAGACTTGAATACACTGTTGGAGAAAATCGCATGTACCTGTCTGTAATAATAATGCCATCTGTCATCCTTGAATCTCAGATGCATCTGCAGGGAACAGGCTTCCATCAGGAGCGAGAACATGCCGCTCTCCCCCATCGGGTAGCCCATCGTGACATTGACGGCATTTATCTCCGGCGGTATGGAATTCAGTACGGGTATCAGGAGGCTTTCGTCCGGCAGCACGACTGCAGTGTCGAGTCCCAGGCTCGAGACATCCCCGCAGTTCGACACTGCGGCTATTTTCTCGAGAATAAGAGGAATCTGCCCCGCCTGACCCACGGAAGAAGGAACCGAAAGTACATTTATCACAGGTCCCTGCGGTCTGCACTTTTCGAGTTCGAAGGCATTTCCAAACTCAGACAGGTTCTCCTTCATGAACACAGCCGACTTGTTTCTGACATCACATATCCACGCATCATCGGACCAGTCCCAGCAGAAAGACGCCAGCTTAGCGTCGCGCATCCTGCGCATAAGTTTCTTCTCGCACTCATTGAGCGCGTTCAGACCCACGAAGACATAGCTCTCAACCTCTGGAAGGGCGGCGGCGAGAACATCACGGACAGACTCGTCGTCGATCTTTCCGACCAGCTGCCGGTAGACTTTCCCTTCATAGGTCATTCCCTTCCTGTCCAGTGCATGGTTGAAATCCTCATATAGCCTGAAAAGGATGTTCCACACCTGCAGGAATCGGGTCTTGGCCCCGTCATGTCCGGGGTCTGCGTTCTTCTTCAGCATTCCGCCGGATCTGAAATGGCTTATGAAACGCTCTGCCGCCTCTCTCTGAGTATCGGACATATACTCACAGGAATCCTGAATCTCCTTGAATTCGGTGACGTTGGTGAACAACTGCTTCGGGTCAACGAGATATTTGTCCACATCATCGAAATCCGAAAGCAGGACATCTCCCCAGAATATGAAGTCATCCAAGGGTTCAGCGGCGGGATTCAGCTTCCGGTAACAGTCATACAGTTCGAGGAGCAGGCTGACGCGCCCTGAAGGATACGCATGGACGACCTTGTAGAAGAAGTCGTTCATCGTGAAAAGTGCGGGAGCGCGCAACGGTGCGCCTGCGCAGTTCCTCACTGCGTCGGACAGATATTTCTTGAAAAATACCAGCGACCTCCTGTTCGGAAACACGAAGCACCGGTTTTCGACAGTACCTTCGGCGAGCCAGTGCTCAGCCACTTGTCTCAAGAATTCTCTCATATCTGCAAATATAGTGACAGCTTGTGCCAGAACAGCGTCATTCTGTGGAAAATATTCAAAAAAATCTGATTAAAAAAACAATATGGCCGCAGCGCACGCTTCATTAAGTTGACGCCCCGGAGCGACATCGCCGCGGAGCTTGTCGAAAAAGTGAACTACCCAAAAGCTAAAGACTTTTGGGCTTCTGGCTTCGCCGGCGGCTGCCTACCGAAGTAGGTCTTACACTGCCTCCACCAGTGTAATCGACGGTTCCCGCCGATGATTTGATACTATTCGATACACGAAGACCCTCACTAAGAATATTAGCCGCGGC
>JAZRWN010000030.1:0-2764 GCA_045599725.1 Candidatus Cryptobacteroides sp.
ATTCGACTGTACTCTGATGGCTGATGCCACTAAGGCTGGCGGACGCAAATACGCGGAGCTCTGCGCACTCGCGTACAGACAGGCTATAGCCGCGCACAAACTGGTGGAAGCGCCGAACGGAGACCTGCTGTGGCTTTCCAAGGAAAACAACAGCAACGGCTCCATCGGTACGGTGGATGTCACCTATCCGTCAGCCCCGCTGTTCCTCCTCTACAATCCGGAGCTGGCCAAAGGACTGCTGAATCACATCTATTATTATTCCGAATCCGGGAAATGGACGAAACCTTTCCCTGCACATGACGTCGGCACTTATCCTGTCGCCGAGGGCCAGACCTACGGGGCGGACATGCCTGTGGAGGAAGCCGGCAACGCGCTCACGCTCACTGCCGCCATCTGTCATTACCAGAATGACTACGAATATGCGAAGAAGCACTGGGAGACTCTGTCCGTCTGGGCCGAGTACCTCAGCAGATTCGGTCTCGATCCTGAAGACCAGCTCTGCACGGATGACTTCGCAGGCCGTTCGGCCCACAACACCAACCTGTCCATCAAAGCCATTCTTGCTCTTGCAAGCTACGGCAGAATGGCGGAGAAGCTCGGCCAGAGCGAAATCGCTGAGAATTACACTGCCATGGCGAAGGAAATGGCGTCACGTTGGATTGAAATGGCCGATGATGGTGACCATTACCGCCGCACATTCGACGGGCCTGGAACATGGAGCCAGAAATACAATCTCGTATGGGACAAGCTGCTCGGACTCGGAATATTCCCTGAGGACGTAGCCAGGAAGGAGATTGAATTCTATCCTTCAGTGGAAAATGAGTACGGACTTCCTCTTGACGAACGCATGGCCTATACAAAGACTGACTGGATAGTGTGGACAGCCACAATGGCGGAGAGTCAGGAAGACTTCGAGCACTTCGTGGACTACATCTACAAGTTCCAGTGCGAGACCACATCACGCATCCCTATGTCCGACTGGGTATGGACGGACAAGACCACACATGCAGGCTTCAAAGCCCGTTCGGTGGTGGGAGGCTACTTTATCAAGATGCTGGAATAGTTTATCAGTCAACAAGTCATGATACCATTGCCTGGTCTCAGATATCCTTTCCTTTAATCCTTGTACCAGTCTTTATAGAGGAGATATCCCTGCGCGTTCTTGTGTGCTGCAGCGGCCACGGCTTCAGATGCATCCTTGACCTTCTTTGCCGGAATGCCTGCATAGACGCCCGGCTCCAGAACCTGATTGCTGAGCACAACTGCGCCGGCACCTATGATCGTATTGTCCGGAATGACGGCGTTATCCATCAATACCGCGCCCATTCCCACGAGTACATTGTTCCCAATTTTCGCACCATGTATCACTGCATTGTGCCCGACGGATACGTCATTGCCGATTTCGGCGACCGAGCGCTTGTAAAGAGTGTGGACTACGGCTCCATCCTGAATGTTCACCCTGTCTCCGATTACAATAGGGTTCACATCCCCGCGCAGCACGGTGCTGTACCATATGCTGCAGTCGTCACCCATGGTGACATCACCGATCAATGCGGCGTTCTCCGCCAGAAAGCACCGCTGCCCAACCTTGGGAGCCGTGCCGTTAAGTTCTTTGATTATAGCCATTTGCCAGATAGTTCCTGAATAATGTTTGTATCACGGAGCATCTTCACGAAAGCCTCTGCGCTCCGCTTCTTATATACACGTTTGAGAGTATGGACGCATCCCTGCATCTGGTTGTCCGGGAGGTCGAGAGGCACCGCTTTCAGCAGGTCCCGCCCACGGACAGTCGCTTCGGACAGCATGGTCAGGAAATTGTTGTCCTGCACGATGTCAAGAAGGATATTGGCCTCATTGATTTCCAGACAGACATTCAGGTCTGAGTGCTCGATGCAGATATATTTCTCAAGGGCATTGCGTGCCTGAAGACCTTTTGCCGGGATGGCGAGGCGGTGACGGTTGAGCTCTTCCAGACTTATGGATTTTCTGTCGGCAAGCGCATGGTCCTTACGCATTATTACGGAAAGTTTGTCATCGAAGATGTCACTGGACTCGATTTCATTATAAGGCTGGCCCGGCTTGAATGCCAGTACAAGGTCCACCTCCCGATGACGCAGCGCTTCCATCAGCTCCGCCATGTTCCTGTAGAAGATATTGAGCTTCACTCCAGGATACTCCTTGACGAAATTCTTCACTGTCTCTGTAAGAATATGGCTGAAAGAGTATGTCACACCGATGTTGAGTTCCCCTGTCAGCATTTCCTTGAGGTCATTTACCTGAGCCTTGCAGGCTTCGGAGTCCTGGATGGTCTGAATCGCGAGCGGCAGAAGCATCGACCCGCTCTGAGTGAGAGAGGCTGAATGGGAGTCGCGCTGGAAAAGGATCGTCCCGAGTTCATCCTCGAGTGCCTTTATCTGCTGTGAAAGAGTGCTCTGGCTGACATACAGACTGCGTGCAGCCTCAGAGAAATTCAGAGTCTGCGCCGTCCTGACAAAATATTTCAGCTGTCTGAGTTCCATGACTGTGTTTCTTTTATTCACTACAAAGTTATATATTTGCAGCGGTATTTCAAATATGGAAAAATCTTCTTCTGAACGCAATATAACATGGCTGGAAAGCACTGACTCAACAAATGCTGAGCTCAGGAGACGTCTGGACCAGTCCGTCGATCTATCAATCATAGCGACCGGAATGCAGTCAGCCGGACGCGGCCAGGGGCGGAACGCCCCTTTGAGCGCAGCATATATCTACTAATTACAACGTT
>JAZRWN010000031.1:0-36490 GCA_045599725.1 Candidatus Cryptobacteroides sp.
CTGCATCGCATGGTTCTTCATCGCCAAGGCCGCCAGTCCCGCGATGGGAGTGGCCATTATCCTCATCGAATCGGCTGTCCTTGTCCTGCTGTCCCTGATTTTCAAAAAGAGGGTGGTAAGGCCCGCCATCAATCCGTCCAAGGACATTATCGCATCGGCGGTTGTGGTTGTCGCGGCTGGGCTTGTCATAACTTTCAATCCTTCAATCCGTGAAGGAGAGAAATGGAGCGCCATAGAGTTCGCGGCAGTGCAGGGGGACTGGAACTATATTCTCAAGCGTGCAACTCCTGAGGAAGCGAAGAAAGACATGCAGGTGGTGCCTTATGCCCTCCTTGCCCTGAATGCCAAGGGACAATTGTCTGACAAGATTGGCGAGTATCCTCTTCTGGAAGACTTCGGTCTTGATTTCGGAGATGAGGTCTCATATCGGAGAAGTCTTTTCGATGCAGTGCTATACGGCTGTCTTGGATGTTGGAATGAGTCTGTTCACCGTACTCACCAATGCGGTGATTTCCTGCCGCACTGCACCAGTTTCCGCACGCTCCGTATGCTGGTAAAGGAGAACTATGCACTGGGGGATTCCCTTATGGTGGTAAAATATTGCGATATCCTGGACAAAAGTCTGCTCCACAAGGAATTCACCTCATATTTCCGTGAGCATCCCTGCCGTCAGCGTGTCCCCAATACTCCGGAGGAAAGTTCCAAGGCCCAGCTGATTGTCACAAAGGACCCTATGGACATAATGCTGCGTCTCGGACGCTGTGGCATCGAAAGCACTATGGCGATGGACCGCTATTACGCCTATTTCAAACTGAGAGAATATTTCCAGAACAATACAGACTGATCAGGATATAGCCGACAGATTTTTTGCGATACAGTGAATGCCGTCTATAATTCTGGCCTTCATAGCCGGTCTGGCGACACGGTAACCGGAAGCATAATGGGATAGTTGCTGCTGATTGATGCCTGTGGCTTTTGCTATGGCTGCCTTTGGAATCATTTTTTCCGTGTGGTGCAATATGGCTCTTACGGACATGTCCCATTCTATCTCCCATTCAGGGGAAGCAAACTCTTCAGGTATCGAGTCTCCGTCTTCCTTCATCCAATCAATGTGTTCCCGGAGGCTTTTCACCATCTCGGACTTCAAATCTTCAAGTTTTTTTGCCGTTACAACACAAGCAATATTCTCGTTGGCAGGAATAGCTACGAAATTATCGGAGTAATCGACCTTAATAATAATTTTTGCCATAGTTCCACTTAATCTTTATTATTTCCAGCCAGCCTGTTTCCAAATACTGTTAAGAATCTCTTGTTCCAACGTCACAGAAGGTTTCTCATTTATAGTCACTCTTCCTTTTTTAGTCGGATGTTTAAATTGGCGATGGCTTCCTTTCTGTGCAGCCAGATACCATCCATCATCCAAAAGCATCCTGATCACTTCGTGAACCTTGTACCGTCTCATTTGCAAAGATATAAAAAATTATAACAAATACCACACGCAAAGTTCCGATGAATTACCCGTTTTCGAAAAATGGAAACAGATAATCCGGATAAACACAGTCAGAGAGCCACGAAATGTTGGAGGTGGGCAACCTTATTGAAGCTTTTTCACTAATTTTGAAAAAACAATACACCCTGGAAATGAAAAAATACCTGTCGGTTTTCACGATTATTCTCTGCATAAGTACCAACATATCCTATGCGCAGATGTTCATGCGGGAAAGGCCGGTAGAATCCGTTTCTCCTGACGGACCCGAATCAGTGCTGAGGTCCGACGGCTCCGTGCTGAAAATCAGCGGGGACGGTAATGTGATGATCAGTGCGGATGGCAATGGCCGGTATGTCGCCGTACCCGGGAAGATTGCATTCGTACCTGATGACACCGCGACGGATATTGAACTGTGGAAAGACAATACTCAGTACCACCTTTTGGTCAAAGATGAGAAGAAGGCTGCGTACTACCGCTCGGGAAACGGTGTGGACTGGACTTTTGATTCGAAAAAGCCTGCCGGAACCGCAAGAAAGGATGTCGAGGCGAACATCCAGATGCGTATCATGAGCGGCTCCGCAGAAACCGCCAATACCGAAAGCGTGCTGGTCATGATACCGGCATCAGCAGGATTCAATCCTGCAGAGGACCTCGACCTGGAGTCCCTGCGTTTCGGCAGCCCAGCGGTCGTCGATGCCGGAAACGGAAGCCGTTCCGTTTATAACAGAGCCATGGGCAACAACCTCATCCTCGGCTTCCCGGAAGAAGGCGCCGGACTGACTGCCGACAACTTCGCGATAAAGGTCGCAGGTCAGAAAAAGGACGGTTCCGATGTCTTCTGCTTCGCGAAAATGACAGGCTACAACGGTGAGGACCAGATATTTGCGGTGGAGAAACCTTTCAGCATCAGTGAAGGAGAAGCGACTGTCAAGGTTACGAATTTCGGAGTAAAGTCCTCACACAGCGCGATCGTGACAGCAAGCCGCGACGGGCAGAGCATTGCGACAGCATCATTGCTGCCGCTGCAGCCTTGCGAGAGCAAGACAGTCATGCTGGCAGGCGATTTCACTGCCGCGAAAGCCAAATCCCGCAAGCGCGCGCCGGTGCTCCTGACAAGCGAGCAGCTGAACATCACCGTTGAGCGCGAGCGTTTCGACTGGGAGGATCCGCACGTCATCGGCATAAACAAAGAGCCTTATCACGCCACCCTTGACCTCCCTACCGAAATCAACAAGCGAAGCGACGTGACTGTCCTCGACGGCATCTGGAAATTCCACTGGTCCCCTGACCCTCAGAGCAGACCGCAGGACTTCTTCGAACTGGGATACGACTGCGAAGGATGGGACGATATCATCGTGCCTTGCGCATGGCAGCTTCAAGGATTTGGAAAACCGATATACACAAACATCACTTCCCCATACAAGATATCCACTGATGGAAGTGTGACCGAGGAGCCGGACAACAAACAGTGGTATCACTATGGCCACCGCGACCCTGTCGGCAGCTATATCACCACCATCGACCTTAAAGAAAAAGAAGCCGGGAAACACTATTTCCTCGAATTCGGAGGAGTCAAGTCCGCTTTCTATGTCTGGATCAACGGACGGAAAGTCGGCTACAGCCAGAACTCCATGAACCCGGCGGAATTCGATGTCACCGAATACCTGCACGAAGGAGAGAACAAACTCGCCGTGGAAGTGTACAGATGGTCGGACGGCAGCTATCTCGAAGACCAGGACATGTGGCGCCTCAGCGGCATTTTCCGCAGCGTAAGGCTCTGGAGCAGGCCGGAAGTGTTCATCCGCGACTATTTCCTTAAGCCGACGCTCAATGATGCGATGGACGAAGGAAAGCTCGACATAGAGATTGAAATCGACAACAGAGCAGGCCTCGAGACAGGCAGCGCCAGCGTGGAAGTGACATTCAACGGGCAGACGAAACGCGTCCCGGTGACCCTGGATGGCAAGAATGCAAAGGTGACAGCCTCATTCGGCATAAAGTCACCGAAGCTCTGGTCCGCCGAGTATCCGAATCTCTATGATGTGAACCTCTCGCTCATCCTCAACGGGCAGAAAGCCGAATCATTCAGATATCACACAGGTTTCAAGACCGTCAAAATCGACGGCGAATTCTTCAAAATCAACGGCAAAGTGGTGCAGCTCAAGGGCGTGAACCGTCACGAGCACGACCCGCGCACCGGCCGCACGCTCACAGAAGAAGTGATGCGCCGCGACCTCGAGCTCATCAAGCAAGCCAACATAAACCACGTGCGCACGAGCCACTACCCTAACGATCCGCGCTGGTACCAGCTCTGCGACGAGTACGGCATCTACGTCATGGACGAGGCCAACCAGGAAAGCCACGGCACAGGCCGTTGCAACACAGCCATCGGCGACAGCGACGACTGGACCGTAGCCCATGTGGACAGAGCTGTGGCGCTGGTAGAAAGAGACAAAAACCACCCTTGCGTCACCATCTGGTCTCTCGGCAACGAAGGCGGCATGGGCCGCAATATGAAAGCGATGCGCGAGGCAGTGAAGGCTCGCGACCTTTCCCGCCCTGTCATCTGCGACACCGACCGCGACCAGTCCGACATCTACGATGACGGCTATCTCCCGCCGGAAACCCTCCGCGAAGAGGCGAAGAAGATCTCGGACAGGCCGTTCATCATGCGCGAATACGCTCACTCGATGGGCAACACCCTCGGCAACTTCAAGGAATACTGGGAGGTCATATATGACGATCCTTCCATCTGCGGAGCCGCCATCTGGGACCTTGTGGACCAGGGAATTGCGACTCCGATCGGTGGAAATCTCAAATACGACGGAAGCGTCACCAGCCTCCAGCTCCAGCCTGGCGAGTACTGGGCTTACGGCGGCGATTTCGGCGACTTCCCTAATGACGGAGCATTCTGCACCGATGGTCTGCTCGCTGCTGACCGCACCCCGCACCCGCACTACTATGAAGCGAAGAAAGTGCACCAGAATATCCATTTCACTCTTAACGACGACGGCACTGTCGCGCTCACCGACCTCTTCGATTTCACCGGACTTGACGAGTTCGACTACAGCTGGGAGTGGCTGGCGGACGGAGCCAAAGTGGCCGAAGGTCAAGCTGTTCTGAACGGCAGCACATTGACAGTCGGAGAGCGGCCGGAAACTGCCGGAGAGCTCTGTCTGAACGTGTATGCTGCCCTCAAGGACGACTGCATCTGGGCTCAAAAGGGCTTCCGTATCGCAGAAGAGCAGTTCGTGGTACGCAAGGCCGCATCAGCCGACACAAAGGTCAAAGGCCCTCGTCCGAAAGTGAAGCAGAACCTGGAAATCATCGAAATCACTGGAAAGGGGTTCAGCCTTTCCATCAATGCTGCAAACGGCGCCATCACTTCATGGACCAAGAACGGCAGCGAGATGCTCCGCGGAGCATTCGAGCCATATTTCTGGAAGCCGGCCAATGACAACCAGCGCCGCAACAGCTACGAGCAGCGTCTCTCAGACTGGAGGACCTGCGCTGCTGAAAGAAAGGTCAAAGAAGTGAGTGTCAGCAAGATAAAGAGCGGCACTGCCGTGACATTCCAGATGGAACTCCCTGTCGGCGCTGACTATACTCTCACCTACGAAGTTCTTGCCTCCGGCAAGGTGAACGTCATCGCGGATTATGTTCCGTTCAAGAGTGACATCCAGCTAATGCCTAAGTTCGGATTCCACCTCAAGGTCGCAAAGACCGATGCTCCTGTCGAATGGTACGGCCGCGGCCCTTGGGAGAACTACCCTGACCGCAAGACCGGCTCGTTCCTTGGCCGATGGAGTCTCCCGGTCGATGAGTTCGCCGTTGATTATGTTGTCCCTCAGGACAACTCGAACCGCAGCGATGTGCGCTGGTTCAAGATCGGCGACGAGCTGTCGGTCAGCTCAGCAACTCCTTTCAATTTCAGGGCATGGCCTTATGAGGAGGCAGACCTCGAGACGAAGCTTCACCCGTATGAAATCCCTGAATATGACTTCATTACAGTAAATATCGACAGTTGTATCCACGGAGTGGGAGGCACCGATGCCTGGGGTGCGCGCACCCTTCCGCAGTACACCATCGACGGCAACCTGCCGCAGCATTTCGAAATAACCTTGTCATTCTGAGTTCAAGAGAAACAACAACACAGATTATTTCTTAGTGGCCTCCCTGTACTGCTGAGGCGTCTTGCCAACTCTTGACTTGAACAGACGGTTGAAGTAGGAGTGGTCTTCATAGCCCAGGCTGTATGCGATACTTTTTACGGAACTGCTCTTCGTTGTGAGAAGCAGTTCTGCTTTTTCTATCTTCTTCTTGGTTATGTAGTTCATCGGGGTCTCACCCACCTCTTTCTTGAACACCCGGATGAAATGGTCGTTGGACATGCAGGCGAGAACAGCCAGTTCAGAGATGTCCATCTGACTGTCGATGTTCCTTCTGATGTATGATAGCACCGCCTGGATTCTGTCATCGCTGGTACTCTCTTTCTGCCCGGCGTCCTTCAGGAACTTGGCGATCAGCTGGTACAGGATGCCGAGAGATTCCATTCTGTCCCATAAAGTCATGGTGGCAGTGGTCTTGATGTTCTTGAGAAGGGTCGAATCATTGTCATACGAATCCGGATTCGACTGTGGGAGCTTCATGTTAGGGTACAGTTCGCATATCCTTTTGAAAAGCGCCAGGTCGTTCGGACCCGCTGCCAGCTCGAATGGGAAGTCCAGATCTTCGAACAGTCTCTTTTCCGAACTTACATCTTCATATATATGAATATAATAGTGCTCAAAGTGAGAATCACATATATCGTCATGAAGAACAAATGAAGGGATCAGATAAAGATGTCCCGGAGTCAGATCATAGATTCCTGACGGAAGGCGCACCCTGGCACCTCCTTCGGTCACATAGTAAAGCCTGGCGAAAGGGCTTCTCACATCATTCCAGTTCCAGTCCGCATCGTGAACAGCATACCCGACATTAAGGGTCAAAAGTTTGAGTCCATCTAAAGAGAAATTCATGGTAATAGGATTATATCGACATGATTGCGAAGATAACACAATAACTCATATGTTCAAAGACGCCATCAAGCGTGTCCTATATAATATCGACATTGTCCTATATTATTTTTCGTAACTTGTTGAAATATAGCATTTATCTCAATATTATCCTACATTTTACGGATTCCATCCTATCATTTGGGCGGGACATTATATAGTTTTGCAAGGAAAGTATCAAGGTTAATAATGTTGGTTAGGTATGGTGATAATTCGGGCATAAGTTTCATTATGCCCGAATTTATACACCAAACAAAAAGTCGATTTTATCACATACTATAAACTCATCAGGAAATTACCTGTTAATTTAAATCTATAATCAAAAATGCAACGCAAGCAACTTATTCTTTCTCTGATGCTGGCATTCCTGACCTTACAGGGCATTGTCGGCTCGAATGGAAGCCTGGCTTATGCACAGGTCTCCCAGAATCAGGGCCGTACCGTTACAGGACGTGTCGTTGACGCACAAGGACAGCCTGTAATAGGTGCTTCCATCATTATCGCGGGGACGGCAAACGGCGTCGTAACAAATGCTGACGGCAATTTCTCTCTCCCTAATGTTCCTTCAAACGCCACCTTGGAAATCAGTTCCATCGGGTATGCAGCCGTGACCGTCCAACCTCTCGGCCAGAATACTTTGAATGTAGTCCTTGAAGAAAGTTTCGAAATGCTTGACGAGGTCGTGGCTGTAGGTTACGCTTCACAAAGGAAGGCCACCCTCACTGGTTCGGTAGCCAATGTCAAAGGCGAAGAACTGGTAAGGACTCCGACTCCTAACGTCACTTCTTCATTGACCGGAAGACTTCCTGGTCTTATCGTCAATCAAAGATCAGGTGAGCCTGGACGTGACGACCCGAGCATCCACATCCGTGGTTTCGGTACTTTCGGCGACTCTTCTCCGCTTATCATCATCGATGGTGTCGAGCGTGGAAATCTCAGCCGTCTGAATCCTCAGGACATCGAGAGCATTTCTGTTTTGAAGGATGCTTCAGCAGCCATTTACGGTGCACGTGCCGCCAACGGCGTCATCCTCGTCACCACGAAGAAGGGAACAGTGGGCAAGCCTGAGTTCAGCTTCGACGTCAGCACTGCAATGTCATCACCTACCATCATCCCTGAAATGCTGGATGCATCCACATATGCAACCATTTATAATGAAGGTGACTGGTACCGCATGGGGCGCCCTGACAACTACATTCCTGTTTTCTCAGACGATGCCATCAGACAGTACGGCAGCGGCTCAAATCCTGACCAGTATCCAAACACCAACTGGATCAAGGAGACCATGAGACCATTCTCCAGCCAGACCAAAGCCAACTTCCAGGTTACCGGCGGCAGCGAATCAGTAAGATATCTCCTTTCACTGGGAGCTCTCACCCAGGGCCCTGGCTACTATCATCAGAATGAGCGCAACAACCAGTACACTCTCCGCTCCAACCTTACTGTGGACTTGAGCAAGAATTTCACTGTAGGTGTCAACCTCAGCGCCATCATTCAGGACCAGACCCACACATCAGTCGGCACAGGCATCAACTTCAATAACCTCCTTGTTGCCAATCCGACCATCCCTGCTGTATATTCAAACGGCCTTATCGCTCCTGGACGCTGGGGACAGAACCCTCTGCTTCTCGACAGACGTGGCTACAACAAGCAGAAAGACACTCCTATCTATTCCTCTCTCACCGCTTCATATTCAGTTCCTTGGGTAGAGGGTCTCAAGATTGAGGGCTCGTTCAACTACGACCTCACCAACCAGTTCAGCAAGCTGTTCGAACTTCCTTACACTTATCACGAGCTGAATGTGACCACCGGCGAGTATGAACTGAGAAACGGACAGGGTCAGGACTCAGTTCAGCTGACCGACACGTATAGAAGATCCACCAACATGGTGTATAACCTGCGTCTGTCATACGACCGCCGTTTCGGCTATCACCATGTAGCAGCCATGGTCGGCCAGGAGCAGCAGCAGTATGAAAGTTCATTTGTAACTGCTTACAGAAAGAACTTCATCAGCCCTGCAATCGATCAGCTCAACGTAGGCAGCGATGCCGCTGAGGACAAGAACAACAGCGGATCAGCCTCCGAGTCTGCAAGAAACGACTACTTCGGAAGATTCAACTACGACTATGCTTCCAAGTATCTCCTCGAACTCATCTTCCGTTATGACGGTTCCCAGAACTTCCCACCAGAGACAAGATACGGTTTCTTCCCTGCAGCATCATTCGGTTGGCGCATTTCAGAAGAACCTTTCATCAAGGACAATCTTCCTTTCGTCGACAACCTTAAGTTGAGATTCTCTGCAGGAAAGACCGGTAATGACAGGGTCGCCGGTTTCCAGTACCTTCAGTCATACTCCTTCGGATCTGACTATGTGTTCGGAAATACCGATGCTCCTGGCGTTTATCCGAACACCCTTCCTAACAACCTGATCACATGGGAGAAGAGTACAAAATATGACCTGGGACTGGACTTCGACCTTTGGAAAGGCAAGCTTTCTTCTGAGATCACTGTCTTCAAGGAGAACAGAAACGATATCCTCACCTCCCGCAACCTCTCAATCCCTAACATCCTCGGTTTCCCTGGACTTCCTGACGAGAATATCGGTGAAGTCGAGAACCATGGATATGAGATCCAGATGTCTCACCGCAACAAGGTCGGTGATCTGACCTATGGTATCACAGGTTCTCTGTCATATGCCAAGAACAAGATCATCTTCATGGATGAGACCCCTAACGTAGAAGAATACCAGAACAGAGAAGGCCGCCCTATCGGAGCTTCCCTCTACTACAAGGCTGACGGTATCTTCCACTCCCAGGCCGAACTCGATGCTTATCCTCATTCAGGCAGCAGCCAGGTCGGTGATGTCAGAATCGTGGACCTCAACGGTGATGGAAAGATCGACTCCAACGACCAGTTCCGTTTCGACAAGACTTCCACCCCTACAACTGTATTCGGTCTTAACTTCGATTTCGCTTACAAGGGATTTGACCTCACAATGTTCTTCCAGGGACAGACTGGCGCATACAACTACGACAGTGCATTCGCTTCTCTTGGCAATTCAAACTATGACAATGGCTTTGTGCTCAGAGCGAAAGACAGATGGACTGTGGACAATCCTAACGGCAGCATGCCGCGTGCGGATTTCTATGAGCCGGGCACTTCTACATTCTTCCTTTATGACGCTACATTCATCAGACTCAAGAACCTTGAACTCGGATATTCACTTCCAAACAAGTTCGTCGAAAGACTCACTTTGAAGGATGTCAGATTCTATATCAGCGGATACAACCTCCTGACCTGGGCCAAGGAAATCAAATGGTCTGACCCTGAAATCAGCGGCAGCTCTCTTTACTACCCTCAGCAGAGGATCGTCAGCTTTGGTGTAAATGTCAAATTCTAAAAGGATACAGGCATGAAAAAGAATATAATTTCTCGAATTCTCACAGTGGTCGCATCAGGAATGGTGCTGGTTTCCTGCAGTGACAATATTTTGGACATAACTCCGAAGGACCGTATTTCGGACCTTTCTGTCTGGAGTGATGCAAACCTTATCAGGGCTTATCACACATCTTTATACAACTGTGTTCTCAGCGGATATCGCATCCATATGCAGTCCAAACTGACGGATGAAGCCTTCTGTGCAATAGACTGGGGTGTCGGTATTGTACCGTTCGGACAGCTTACCCCTGACAACGTTACAAGCGTAAGTGTCAATGACTGGACCAATGGAGGAAATCTCTACATCTGGGATGACGCCTATAAGAATCTCCGAAAGATCAACCTTTTCTTCGAGCAGATCAATGCTACAGAACTTCAGTTTGAAGACAAGGATCAGCTCATCGCCGAGGCAAAGTTCCTCAGGGCTTACATCTACTTCAACCTGATCTCCCGCTTCGGAGGAGTCCCTATCATTGAAAAGGCATATAACCTTGAAGATGAAGTACAGGTCTCAAGCAATAGTTTCGATGAGTGCGTCGATTTCATCACCAAGGACATCACCGAAGCCATGCCGTATCTGCCGGATGCTCTGATGGCAGGAGACGCCAATTTCGGTAGAGCAAGCAAGGCTGCCTGCCAGGCTCTGCTCTCAAGAACTTACCTTTATGCCGCCTCTCCTCTGTTCAACCCTTCAAATGACAAGGCAAAATGGCAGAAAGCATCTGATGCAGCAAAGGCTTTCATTGACAAATATACTCAGTATAAACTCTATCCATCCTACTTGGACTGCTTCAACCAGCCTTCAGGATCAGTTAATTCTGAGATTATTTTCTCAAGGAACTTCTCTCCTTCACATGGTCATGACCAGCCTATGAACAACCTTAACAACAGGTATGCTGGCAATGGTGGCTGGTGGGCAAGTAATGGTCCTACCCAGAACCTTGTGGATGACTATGACATGACCAACGGCGAGCCGCCTTTCATCTGGAACAACGGTGTGAAGACGATCAACCCTGCTTCAGGTTACGATCCTCAGAACCCTTATGCAAACAGAGACCCTCGTCTTGATGCCACTGTCCTCCATGAAGGATCCACATTCCATGATCAGACCTTGGAGTTCTGGGTCGCTTCAGACGGCAAGACCTATGCATGGGACAACTATCGTAGAAACGGCGACAACCCTCGTACCAGCTATGTCCTCAGGAAGTTCAACCCTGAAGAAGGTGAAATCAGCTGGCAGGTGGAGTACACCCAGCCTTGGATCATCTTCCGTGTTGCTGAGATGTATCTTAACTATGCTGAGGCTCAGTTCGAACTTGGAAATGAAGCTGTTGCAAGAGAATATATCAACAAAGTGCGCGCTAGAGTAGACATGCCGGGTCTTCCTGACAGTGTCACAGGTGAGAACCTCAGAACCCGTCTCTACAACGAGAGAAGAATCGAGTTCGCATTCGAGGAGCATCGTTATTTCGACGTACGCCGCTGGAAGATTGCCATGGACACTGAGAACCGTCCGTATTACGGAGTGGAGATCGTGAAGGATGTGAATACAGGAGAAATGGTCTACAATGACCTTCTTCTTGGCCAGCGCAAGTTCACTGAGCAGATGTACCTTCTCCCTATTGAGACAAACGAGATCAGGAAGAACAATGGCTCCCTTCTTCAGACAGAAACTTGGAGATAGGATGTAACTGAACATGAAGCCAGCCATCTTGCCATCCAAATGGCTGGCTTCTTTTTAAAATATTTATAATTTTACATTATAAATTTGTTATCAATCAATTGTCAAAGATATGAGAAAAAGTATCATAGTGGCCGCTATCCTTATCATGGCGATGTCAAACGCGGCTTTTGCCCAATACACCCTGGACGACTGGCGACTGAAGAGTGACGACTATATCAATGGGGAGCTGTCACTGGATACATCCGAATACAAGTTGTCGTTCAACCACCCGCTGCCTTTTGCTGACTTCCAGAAAAACTGGACAGTCAAGGCTGATCTTAAATGCGGAACACTCGGCACAGAGCAGGTGTTCCTGTGCAAGGAAGGCAAAGCAAGCCATCTGATCGGCAGGAATTCTTTGAACGGAGACATATCTTTGGGCTATGACCCCATGGAGAAGAAGTTCTTCATCGAGGTGATTGACAAAAACGAAAACGCTCATCGCCTGTGCGCGGGACCTGTCGTCAAGGAGGGGTCCTGGTACTCCGTCGAGGCCAGCGCAAGCTACAATGAGCAGAAAGACGAATCCACGGTGAGTTTCACTGTGGACGGTGAGACGGCAGTCGCGGCTTATCCTGGTTATGCCCTCCGTCACAATGCCTCAACCTGGGTGATAGGACGCGGATTCCCGGGCGGTTTCCCGAACTCCCTGCAGGTGCGCAAAGGCTCGATCAGGAGCCTCAGTATCAGCGGAAGCGCTCTGCCTCGCGTGACAGGACAGAATCCTCTTTTCCCAGGAAGATATACTGCAGATCCAGCCTTTACGGTTATTGGCGACACTGTTTACGCATACGTGGGTGAAGACTGCGCCGCTCCTGGCGGATGGTTCAACATGCCTCACTGGCTATGCTATTCTTCAAATGACATGAAAAACTGGACCTTCCATGGACCCGTCCTGGCTGCCGGAGATTTTCCTTATGCATCCCCGAACGGAGCATGGGCCGGTCAGGTGGTGGAGAAGGACGGCAAGTACTTCTACTATGTGACGCTTGACCGCAAGGATAATGGAGAGCATACCGTAGACGTAGCTGTAAGCGATTCTCCTACAGGTCCTTTTGTCCCTGCACGAAAGGACGGCACGCCATTGATTTCCGACGGTATGACCCCTGATTCATACAGACCAAATGCAGACATCGACCCTACAGTACTCATCGATGATGATGGAACTCCATGGATGGCATGGGGCAACGGTGACTGCTATATGGTCAAGCTCAAGAAAAATATGATAGAGCTTGACGGAGAAATAAAGAAAGTTCCTATGCGCAACTATTCAGAAGGCCCATGGCTTTTCAAGCGCGAAGGAACATATTACCTGGTGTACGCATCCGATGCACCAGGAGTACAGGAAGAGCAGATGGCCTATTCGACTGCCAAGTCCATTGAAGGACCTTGGACATATCAAGGCTTCATCAGCACTTCCGCCAACCACGGATTCACTATCCATCCTTCCGTGATTAAGTTCAAGGGCCAGTGGTATTATATCTACCATGACGGTTCATACAGCCAGAACGGAGAGCCGGGAGGACAATGCAGAAGAAGCGTTTGCGCTGAATACCTGACATTTGAAAATGACGGCAGCATTCGATTCATGCCTCTCACACAGGAGGGTTTGAGTGCTGGCCTTGATATATGGAACCTTCCTGACCTGAAGGTAGAGAACGGACAGTACACCACCGACTGGGACAATCTCAGCCGCCAGTACAATGTACCTGCATGGTGGCGCGAGGCCAAACTGGGAGCCTGGTCACACTGGGACCCGCAGTCAGCCGCTGAAGACGGCGACTGGTATGCGTTGAGGATGTACCAGGAAGGACGCCCTCAGAACAAGTACCATATCGAGCATTACGGGCATCCGTCAGAGTTCGGGTACAAGGATCTCTGCAACGAATGGAAGACAGACCTCTGGGATCCGGACGACCTGATGCAGCTCTACATCAAGATGGGAGCAAAGTATTTCCTTGCGATGGGCAACCATCACGACAACTTCGACTGCTGGGACTCAGCCTACCAGCCATGGAACTCCGTCAATGTCGGCCCTCACCAGGATATCGTCGGCATCTGGGCCGAAACAGCCAGAAAATACGGGATGCCTTTCGGCATAGGTTTCCATGCCACCCCGGCCAGAACCTGGGGTCAGTTCATGACACCTCGCTTCACTTCCGACAAGAAAGGCGACTATGCCGGAGTGCCTTATGATGTTTTCCTCACGAAGGAGGACGGCAAGGGCAAATGGTGGGAAGGCCTTGACCCGAAGGACCTCTACGGTCTCGAGCATCATAACGGACGCAACTCTCTCGACTCTCCGTTCGCGAACCAGTTCATGTGGCGCGTGGATGACGCCATCCGCAAATACCAGCCTGACATGATTTATTTCGACGAGCATGCCGGTGATTCGCAGATGGACCTCGGCATCAACATGGGACTCGGCCGTCTGACTTCACAGATTCTCGCGAACTTCTACAACATTGCCGCGAAGCGGACAGAGGGAAACAAGGTGGTCGTCGCCACCATGAAGGGCGTGGGAGGCCGCTATAACAGCTTCCAGAACTCTCCTGAGCTGCTTCCTCTGGTGGACAGGTCTCTGGTCAAGAGCACCGAACTCTACACCGAAGACGATATCATGGCGTTCCCGTTCCAGACTGAGGTGAGCCTCCAGGAATGGCATTATCAGGCCGGTGGAACTTACCGCAGCGCCGCGGAAGTGATCACGAGACTCATGCAGAACGTGTCCAGAAATGGCTGCCTCCTGCTCAACATCACCCAGCGCGGACGTGGAAACATCGAGGATGAGGCCAGACAGATTTGCCTCGATTTCGGAAGATGGATCGAGATAAACAGCGAGGCTGTATACAGCGCAAGACCATTCGATGTCTGGGGCAATGACGATGTGATCTACACACGAAGAGACGGATACATCTACGCCACCCTTGTCAAGCCTCTATCAGGGAAAGCGGTTCTCGAAGCTCTCGCTCTGAATGCTTCATCAGTCGGCAAGGTGAAAAAAGTCGAGATGCTCGAAACAGGGAAGAAACTTCCGTTCAAGCAGACAGCCGAAGGTCTCGAAGTGACCACAGGTGCAGCATTCTCAACCCCTGATATCACCGACAGCGAGCTTGCCGGAGGTTTCAAGGTCCTGAAAATCAGCTATGAAAAGAACTGGTTCAATGACGACGATCCGGGAGTGTCCACCTTTGGCTGGGACAGAAAATGCAACATCAATGATGGTTCCTTCAACAACGACTTCTCTTTCAGTGACCGCGAAGGCGACACATGGAGCGTGGAATTCACAGGAAAGAGCGTCAGCATCATCGCTCCGGCAGGTGACAGAAACGGAAAGATGAAAGTAATCATCGACGGGAAGGACTGCGGCACAGTACAGTTCTCAAAGGGAGAGGTAAAAAGCCAGCAGACCGTTTTCGAGTCCGGAAAACTCAGCGGAAAACAGCATGACATACAACTTGTGAATCTGGGTGGTTCCATCGCTGTTGACGCATTGATAATCAAATAAGACTTATGGAGAACTTTTCATATAAGGTCAAAGAATACGACCAGCCGACCAAAAGATATTGCAAGACACTCGAGCTCAAGAACGATAAAGATCTGATTGAGGAATACAAGAAGCTTCACAGCCAGGAAGAGCATCAGAAACTTATCCGTGATGGCATAAGGTCGGTGGGCATACTTGAAATGGAGATATATATCCAGAAAAACAAACTGTTCATGATAATGGAGACCCCTCTGGATTTCGATTATGAAAACTCGATGTCCAGACTCGCAGGACTCCCGGGACAGGCCGAATGGGAGAAACTTGTGGATAAGTACCAGGCTTGCGAACCAGGATCCACAAGTTCCGAAAAATGGCAGTTGATGGAAAGAATGTTCTTTCTTTATGACGATGAAGATTGACAAATAAAACGTGGAATAGTGTGTGAACTGATGGTTATTTGCTATCTTTGAAATATTTGCACACAAAACATTTCACTATGAATCCGAAATACTTCCTTATCGCCCTTGCTGTCGCAGCACCACTTGCACTGTCAGCTCAGACCAAACCTTATCTGCAGGACCTCCCGTACTATGTGGAGAACCTGCAGATGTACGGAGAAGGACAAGAAGAAGGCCGTGCCTTCCATCTTCCAGAGAACAGCATTTCTCTCAACGGAAAATGGAAGTTCCTGTACAGCGAGTCACCTTACGATGTCCCCCAGGACTTCTTCAAGACCACTTTCAATGACCGCAGATGGTCTGACATAGAGGTTCCTTCAAACTGGGAGATGCAGGGCTTCGGACAGGCATTGTTCAGGAACACCACGACTCCTTGGACCTCACTCCGTCCGGCATCCACATATCCGGCCTCAATGGCGGGAAGATTCCAGCAGCAGGAGCCGAACCCGTATGCTGTCATGCCTCCGGCTGTCCCTATGGACTTGAATCCTACAGGTGCGTACAGGGTGTCGTTCAACATACCTTCAAGCTGGAAGGGCGAGCAGATATTCCTGAGGTTCGAGAAAGTGGCCTCCGCTTCTTTCGTCTGGGTGAACGGACAGCAGGTGGGCTACAATGAAGGAGCACAGGAACCTTCCGAGTACAACATCACCAAGTTCGTGAAGCCGGGAAAGAACCAGCTTTCGGTACTTGTCCTGAAATATTGCGACGGATACTATCTTGAGATGCAGGATTACTGGAGACTGGCCGGCATCTTTGACGATGTCACCGTTTACTCCACACACGACACCCGCATCTACGACTATCAGGTGACAACGGACTTCGACAAGTCCTTCAAGGACTCTGACGTCAGCCTGGCCGTGGATGTGAAGACTTACGTGCAGGCTGCCGAAGGGCTCAAGCTGACTGCTGAAATCTCGCGCGGCGGCTCGGTCGTGGCGAAGATGGAGAAGAACGGGATTTCCGTTGCCGCAGGCGGCAAGAACACCGTGAACCTGAGGACAAGGGTGGCATCTCCGCTCAAGTGGTCTGCCGAGGCCCCGGACCTCTACGACCTCACTATGACATTGACCGACGCCTCCGGCAAGGTCATCGACACCATGACGAAGAGGATGGGATTCAAGAAGACCGAAATCATCGACGGAGTCTTCCACCTCAACGGCCAGCCGATAAAGGTCAGCGCCGTCAACTCCCACATGCAGCATCCTGAGCTCGGCCACTCCATGGACGAAGCTACTGTCAGGAGGGACTTCGAGATCCTCAAGCAGTTCAATTTCAACGGTGTCAGAACTTCCCACTACCCTCCAGTGAACGAATATCTCGATCTGGCTGACGAATACGGCATATACATCATAGACGAGACCGGTGACGAGGCTCATGCCACTGAATGGGTGTCAACCCTCCCGGAATGGGCTCCTATGTACCGCGAGAGAGTGAGACAGATGGTTCTCCGCGACCGCAACCACGCCTGCGTGCTTTTCTGGAGCGCCGGCAACGAGTCAGGTGAGGGCCAGGACATCACAGAAGTAGTGCAGGAAGGTCGTAAATATGACTCCACCCGCTACTGGATGTACGGCGGAAACGCCGCCAAGCACCCCGCAGAAGATATCGTGGGACCGCGTTACCCTATTCCTATCGAGCATGAACTGATGTACGGCATGGACATCACCGACAAGAGGCCTTCGTTCATGGACGAGTATCTCTCGGTGGCGGGCAATGCCGGAGGAATGCTCGATGAGTTCTGGAGAGAGATCGACGAGCATCCTTCCCTCCTTGGCGGAGCCATCTGGGATTTCGTGAGCACGGGTCTTCTCGAGCCTGTCAGGCTCCTGACCGACAAGAGTCCTTACAACACCAAGACCAGCATAATGGGACAAGCGAAACTGGTCAAGGGCAGGACAGGAAAGGCCATTGACCTCAACAAGCAGGACCAGTGGGTCCAGGTATACCGTGCCGACAATGTCGAGATAAACGGAGACAAGCTCACACTCACACTTGACATTTATCCTCGTTCCTACAACAAGGACGGTGGCAGCATGATCACCAAGGGAAGCAACCAGTTCGGACTCAAGCAGAAAGGCGGTGACAAGATAGATTTCTACATCGACAACGGATCCAAACTGACCCTTACCGGTGACCTTCCGTCCGACTGGGAGAATAACTGGCACAACGTCACTGCCGTCTATGACGGAAGCTCGATGACCATCTACATTGACGGCAAGTCAGTTGCAAGCCAGGAGGCGAGCGGCAGGATACGCAACCTCCCTCTTTCCATCTGCGTGGGCAGAGACGAAGAGAAAGGAGGACAGGACACCAAGGAATGCACCTCAGACGCTCTGATAGACAATGTAGGCGTATTCGCGGCGGCAGTCACTCCTGCTGACGGATTCAATGTCGCTGACGCCGCCCTCTGGCTCGACTTCGAGGAGGAAAGACAGGACGGAAAGTTCTGGTCTTACGGCATCGGTGCCAGAACATATGGAAGCATCTGGCCTGACAGGACACCACAGCCTGAGATGTATCAGATGAAGAAGAGCACACAGCCTGTGCGCTTCAACCTGCTCGACCCTCGCACGGGTACGATGGAGGTCGTGAACAGGAACTACTTCGTGAACGCCTCCATCTACAACACCACCTGGACCTTAACAGAAGACGACAAGGTCATAGCCTCAGGAAAACTCGACCTGGACATTGCTCCTGCTTCACGGAAAATCATCACCATACCTTATACCAAGCCGGAATCCAGACCAGGATGCGAATACAGGCTGAATATCAGCAGCTGCCTCGCTGAGAACAAAATCTGGGCACAGGAAGGCCACGAAGTCAGCTGGGAGCAGTTCGAACTCACGGACTGGAACATCCCTGCCGCACCGAAGGCCAAGCCAGCCGGAAGCGTCACCATTTCAAATGAAGGTGGAAAAGTCATTGCCAGCGGTTCAGGATTCACATATACATTCGACGGTGCCACCGGAGAACTCGTATCAATGGAGATTGGAGGCCGGCAGATGCTGTCCGAGCCGTTGAAACTCAACTTGTGGAGAGCTCCTGTCGCCAATGAAGCAGACGGATGGAACGCATACAGTGCGCGCAGCGCAATGAGCCAGAACAAACCTGGCTACGGCGGTATGGGTCATACTTCCATGCTCGCTTCAATGTACTACACCTTCGGACTTGACAATGTGTTCTACAAGCCGGTGAGCGTGAGAACACGCGAGGCCGACGGTTCTGTGTTCGTGGATGTCAGAGCATACTCTCTGTTCGGCCCTCAGACCGAACAGCAGCTTGACGCATACATCTTCGGTCGCTCGAGCGCAGGTATGGAGAATGTCTACTCCTACCGCATCGACGCCGATGGAACCGTCACCGTACACCATATTGTAACGCCGGAAGGTGAAATGCCGGCGTGGTTCCCTAGAATAGGCGTGACGCTGAGCATCAACGGCGGTCTTTCCAACGTGGAATGGCACGGAAGAGGCCCTCAGGCATCATACCCGGACAGAAAGTCCGGCTACCGTCTGGGTTTCTGGAAATCCACCGTACAGGATATGTATGAGCCGTATCTCATCCCTCAGGACTATGGTCTGAGAATGGACAGCCGCTGGGTCCGCTTCACCGATGAAGACGGAAAAGGTCTGGAGTTCTCGATGGACGAGCCGTTCTCATTCAACGCTTACCCTTACACGACAGAAAACCTCACCAAGAGTGTCTATCAGTATCAGCTCGAGGAGTCAGACGATATAACGCTCAACCTTGACTATGCGACTTCAGGCGTAGGATGCACTTCCCGCGGCATTTTCGGCGCCTACCGCGCATACCCGAGCCGCTATGAGAGAACGATTGTGATAAAACCTGTCAGATAAAGACTGAAGATTTATCAAGATAGCACAGACAATTATTAACACCAACATATGGAATATCGCAAACTCGGCAAGACCGGACTTGAACTCTCCGCCCTCGGATTCGGAGCATCAAGCCTCGGCGGCGTCTTCCACGACCTCAAGGAGGCGGAAGGCATCAAGGCTGTCCACACAGCCGTTGACAATGGGATCAACTTCATCGACGTTTCACCATACTACGGACATCTGAAAGCAGAGAATGTCCTCGGAAAAGCTCTTCGCGAAATCCCTCGCGACAAGTTCATCCTCTCCACCAAGGTGGGAAGATACGGTCACGACGGCATCAACACCTGGGACTACAGCGGCAAACGTGCTCATGACAGCGTGTTCGAGAGCATGGAGCGTCTCGGGGTCGATTATATTGACATCATAAATGTCCATGACATCGAGTTCGCAGACCTCCATCAGGTGGCTGAAGAGACCCTTCCTGCACTCGTGGAACTGCGCGAGCAGGGAGTCGTCGGTCATGTGGGCATCACCGACCTCCAGCTGGAGAACCTCAAGTGGGTGGTGGAGCATGTCCCTGCAGGAACTGTCGAGTCCGTGCTGAATTTCTGTCACCACTGCCTCTGCGACGACAAGATTCTCGACTTCCTCGATTTCTTCGAGGAAAGAGGCATCGGCATCATCAACGCCAGCCCTCTCTCCATGGGACTTCTCTCTCACAGAGGAGCACCAGCATGGCATCCGGCACCGGAAGGCCTCCAGAATGCCTGCCGCGAAGCGGTCAAGTTCTGCGACTCTCAGGACTACCCGATCGAGAAACTCGCCATGCAGTACTCCATCAGCAACCCTCGCATCGCCTCGACCCTCTTCTCGACCACCAATCCTCAGAACGTGCTCAACAACCTCGATTTCATCAAGGATCCTGTTCCTGAGGAACTTGTGAAGAAGGTTCGCGAAATCATCGGCGACGAATTCCGTGTCAGCTGGAAAAACTCTTAAGATGAAAGCAATCAGAATACCGGCCCCCGGTCAGATGGAGGTCATCCAACTTCCCGAGCCGCAGCCTCAGGAAGGAGAAGTAAAGCTCAAACTGCATTATGTCGGTTTTTGTGGCAGCGACCTCAATACTTTCCGCGGAGGAAATGCCATGGCGAAGCCGGAAGTCATTCCTGGACATGAAATCGGAGCCACTGTCGAGGCTCTCGGCCCAGGCTGCCCTGACACCCTTCAAGTCGGGCAGGCTGTGACAGTCAATCCTTACACAAACTGCGGGTACTGCTCCAGCTGCCGCAACGGCAGGCCTAACGCCTGCAAGAACAACGAGACTCTCGGCGTTCAGAGAGACGGTGCGATGCGCGAGTACATCTGCCTGCCTTGGCAGAAAATCATCCCGGTCGGAGACATTTCCGTCCGCGACTCCGCCCTCATCGAGCCTATGAGCGTGGGATTCCACGCTGTCGCACGCGGCCAGGTGAGCGATATTGACACCGTTCTCGTGTTCGGCTGCGGCATGGTGGGTCTCGGAGCCATCATCCGCTGCGCACAGAGAGGCGCGACTGTAATAGCCGCCGATCTCAGCCCCGAAAAGCTTGAACTCGCACGCAGATGCGGCGCCACATACACCATCAACAGCCGCGAAGAAGACCTCATCAGCAAGGTGATGGAATACACCGGAGGCATGGGTGCGGATGTGGTGATCGAGGCTGTTGGAAGTCCTGTGACCTATGTCAGCGCCATTGACGCAGTCTGCTTCACCGGCCGCGTGGTCTGCATCGGCTACTCCAAGAGCGATGTCTCTTTCCAGACAAAGTTCTTTGTCCAGAAAGAGCTCGACATCCGTGGCTCTCGCAACGCCACACCGGACGATTTCCGTGCCGTGATACGCTGCATGCAGCAGAAACAGCTCCCTGTCAACAGCTTCATCAGCGGCATCGTCGCTCCTGAAGATGCGCTCGGCGCCATGGAGAACTGGGCGGCCAATCCTGCTCAGGTCTTCAGAATACTTGTGAAATTCTAAAACTCGACCAATATGAAACGCATCGCACTGATTTTATCAGCAGCCATGATCGCAGCCGCTCTGACAGGCTGCGGCAAGAAAGCGGTCAGCATCGACACCCCGGATGGGACCATCATCATCACCGCCCTCACGGACAACTCCGTCCGCGTTCAGATGGCAGGAGGCCTCGCTACTCCAGAACTCGAGGAACTTGTATATGTGAACAAAGTCAAGGCCCCTTCATTCAAGGTGGCAAAATCAGACGAAGGCATGGCTCTTTGCCTTGACGGTATCTCCGTGAGATACGACAAGGCACCGAACACCCTGACTTTCTTCGATGCCGAAGGGCAGGTCATCCTCAAGGAATCAGCCAGGAAAGTGGTGGAGTCGCAGGTGTCCGGATTCCCTTGCTATGATGTGACCGAGAGCTTCGAATCTCCTGAAGATGAATTCATCTACGGAACAGGACAGTTCCAGGACGGATTCCTGAACATCAAGGGCCTCACACGCCGCCTGACACAGGTCAACACCCAGATCGCCATCCCTATGATTCTCTCAAGCAAGGGATACGCCATCCTCTGGAACAATTACGGCCTCACCGACTTCAATCCGGCAGACAACTGCGCTGAGCTGCAGGCTGTGGAAACCTCGTCAGAAGGAAGGATGGTCAACGCCACCGGCACTGCCGGCAACCGCAGGGAGATGCGTTTCAACTCCGTGTTCGAGGGAACTCTCAACATCCCGGAAGACGGCAAGTATGCACTTCTTCTCGACAATGGCCAGGCCATGTCACGCAAGCAGTACCTCTCCATCGATGGAGAGACCGTCATCGACATCACCAACACCTGGCTTCCGCCTACCACCTCCACCATTCTGGAACTCACCGCCGGTGAGCACAAACTCGAGGTCCAAGGCGTGCGCGGAGACAAGCCGAAGCTCTTCTGGAAGGCAGTGGACGGCTACACCACATTCCATTCACCTGTCGCGACCAAACTTGACTACACCGTCTTCGCCGGCAATGCAGACGAATGCATCGCTTCATACCGCAGCCTCACCGGCGAGGTTCCTGAAATGCCGGAATGGATGTTCGGATACATACATTGCCGCGAGCGTTACAGCTCGTCGGACGAAATCCTCGAGAACGCAGCCGAATTCAAGAACAGGAACATTCCTCTGGACGTCATCGTCCAGGACTGGCAGTGGTGGGGCAAGTATGGCTGGAACGCCCTCCGCTTCGACGAGGACCACTACCCTGATCCGAAGGCCCTCACCGACGCGCTGCACAAGGACAATGTCCATCTTATGCTTTCTGTCTGGTCAAAGGTCGCACAGGAATCCGAGGTCGGAAAGGCACTGAAAGAGAACGGCTACTATATCGATGGCACTGACTGGGTGGACTTCTTCAACCCGGCTGCGGCAGAATATTACTGCCGGAACTTCGTTGACAGCCTCGGCCGTTTCGGCATCGACTCCTGGTGGTTCGACGCCACAGAGCCTGAGAATGACGATCTCGCTGGACGCAAGATTGGTCCTGACGGCCTTCCTGGCGAATTCTACCGCAATGTCTATCCGCTCAAGGTCAACAGCACCATGTACGCAGGCATCAAGACTTTGAACAAAGACGAGGAACCTTCCATCCTCACCCGCTCCGCTTTCTCAGGCATTCAGCGCTACGGCGTCGTGACCTGGTCCGGCGACGTGGGCAATGACTTCAACACTCTCAAGCGTCAGATCGCCGGAGGTCTCGGACAGATGGCTGCAGGTCTCCCTTGGTGGACCTTCGATGCCGGCGGTTTCTTCCGCCCTGGAGACCAGTACACCAATGAAGAGTACCAGGAGAGGATGATACGCTGGATACAGGTCGGATGCTTCCTTCCGTTCATGAGAGTCCACGGATACATGAGCCGTACGGAGCCTTGGAGATACAGCGAGGAGACACAGAGGCTTTTCGTTAAGTACATAGAGCTCCGCAAGACTCTTCAGCCTTATGTCATCGAATGCTCAAAGAAAGTGTCTGAAGAAGGATACACCATCATGAGACCTCTCGTGTTCGACTTCCCTCAGGATATCGAGGCACTGAGACAGGAAAGCGAATATATGTTCGGACCTGACTACCTTGTCTGCCCTGTTCTCGAGGCAGGTGTCAGCTCCTGGACAGTCTATCTGCCTGAAAACGAGGGCGGATGGGACGATTTCTGGACAGGAAAACACTATGATGGAGGCAAATATCAAGAAATAAACGTAACTTTGGAAAACATCCCAGTATTTATTAAGAAATGAAAAAGACATCCTTGCTCATCATTTCGGCCTTGGCTTCACTGACGCTCTCCGCGCAGGAAGTCAAGGTGACTTATTTCAGCCCGGAAATAGTCCGAATCGAAAAATCCGCCGGCGCGTTCCGCTCGACTCCGAGCGTATGTGTAACCATGACTCCTGAAGCCTCCGTCACAAAACCGGCCGTTAAAGTCACGGTGGGAACGGACGGAAAGGTCACTTTCAAAGATGCAAAGGGAAAACTTCTCCTTAAGGAGGGTGTCAGCTCGGTCGAAGCTATCAACGACGGCCCTGACAAGGGTCTTTACAAGGTTTCGCAGGGCTGGGTGCTGGAAAAGGACGAACCGATCTACGGTGTCGGCATGCTCCAGAACGGCAAACTCTCCCAGCGCGGACTGAACCGCGAGATGGTGCAGAACAACACAGAAGACTTCGCCAACTTCTTCCAGTCCATCAAGGGCTACGGCATCTTCTGGGACAATTATTCACCTACAAGCATCGCAGATGACGGCATCAACCTCAGCCTGGCATCACAGGTGGGCGAAGAGATCGACTACTACTTCATCTACGGCGGCGACGCTGACGGTGTGATTGCCGGCATGCGTCAGCTTACAGGCCACGCGCCTATGATCCCTCGATGGACTTACGGTTTCCATCAGAGCCGCGAGCGCTACAAGAGCCAGAAAGAGCTTCTGGATGTCGTGCACGGCTACCGCGACCACGGTGTTCCGCTTGACGGCATCATCCAGGACTGGCAGTACTGGGGGAACAACTACCTCTGGAATGCCATGGAGTTCCTGAACGCCGAGTTCCCGAACCCTCAGGGAATGATCGACGAGGTTCACGAACTTGGAGCACACATGTCCAGCTCCATCTGGCAGTCATTCGGTCCTCAGACCAAGCCATACCGCGAGCTCAAGGAGAAGGGGCACCTTCTCGATTTTGAGACCTGGCCTACAAGCGGTCTTGCTGAGTTCTGGCCTCCACGCCGTGACTACCTCTCCGGCGTAGTCTGCTACGATGCATACAGCGACGAGGCTCGCGACATATACTGGAACAACCTCAAGCGCCTCTATGACATGAACATAGACGCCTGGTGGATGGACTCCACCGACCCTGACCACACCTATCACGACGGTGATTTCGACCAGCCTACGGCCATGGGATCATTCCGCCGCGTCCGCAATATCTACCCTCTGATGTGCGTGGAAGGTGTATATGACCACCAGAGAGCCGAGACCTCCGACAAGCGCGTGTTCATACTCACCCGCTCATACTTCGCTGGTCAGCAGCGCACAGGTGCCAACACCTGGTCAGGAGACGTCAACTCATCATGGAGAGACCTCCGCAACCAGATTCCTCTCTGCCTCAACCACACACTCACCGCCGACCCTCAGGTCAACTCCGACATCGGAGGCTTCTTCCCTGGAGGATACAACAAGCGCGGCCAGGCTCAGACCTGCCACCAGAACCCTCTGTTCCAGGAGCTTTATGTCCGCTGGCTGCAGTTCGGCCTCTTCAACCCTATGATGCGCAGCCACGGTGAGACATCCCGCCGCGAGATCTGGGAGTTCGGTCAGAAGGGAGAGCCTGTCTACGATGCCATCGAGAAGACCATCAAGATGAGATATGCCATCATGCCTTACATCTACAGCACAGCCTGGCAGGTAAGTTCAAATGACGACAGCTTCATGCGTGCCCTGTTCATGGACTTCAAGGCCGACAAGACTGTCTGGGACATGCCGAACGAATTCATGTTCGGACGCTCACTGCTCATAGCCCCTGTGGACCACGCCATCTTTACCTCAGAGGAAAAGCGCTGGGATGAAGGCACTTACGACTGGACAAAGCCAGCAGAGACTTTGGTTTACCTCCCTGCCGGTGCCAAATGGTACGACTGGTGGACAGGCAAACTCTACAAGGGAGGCCAGACCATCAGCGTGGATGCCGCTCTCGACAAGATCCCTGTATTCGCGAAGGCGGGAAGCATCATCCCTATCGGACCGGATGTCCAGTACATCGCCGAGAAGCCTTGGGACAATCTTGAAATCCGTGTCTATCCAGGTGCAGACGGCTCATTCACCCTCTATGAGGACGAAGGTGACGGCTACAACTACGAAAAGGGCGCATACACGACCATCAAGTTCGAGCTCAAGGGTCGCAAGCTCACCATCGGGGCCAGGAACGGCTCTTACAATGGTATGCTGCAGACACGCAAGTTCCATATCGTCACAGTGGACGGCGTGACCAAAGATGTTGAATACAATGGAAACAATATAACTGTTCAGTTATGAGAAAAAAAGCAGTGGTGATTCTCGGTGCGGTACTTTGTGCCTGCTCCATCTCCTGCAGCAAAGAAAGCGGAGCGGGAGTAAACGAAGTGCTCTGGTATGACGCTCCGGCCACAGCGTGGCTGGAGGCATTGCCGCTAGGCAGCTCCAACCTGGGAGCGATGGTGTTCGGCGGCACACAGAAAGAGGAAATTCAGCTGAATGAAGAGACTTTCTGGAGCGGCGGCCCTCACAACAACAACAGCCCGCGGTCACTCGCACGTCTGGACGAAGTGCGCCAGCTGATTTTCGACGGCAAGGAGGCTGAAGCCAAGAAGATCATAGACCAGGATTTCATCGTCGGTCCTCACGGAATGAGGTTTCTGAACTCCGGAAGCCTTTACATAGAGTTCGAAGGTGTCGGTGAAGTGGAGAACTACCGCCGCCAGCTCGACCTCACTAATGCCGTGAACACCACTGCATACACTTCAAACGGTATCAACTACACTCGAACCGCATTCGCTTCAATGCCTGAGAAGGTGGTTGTCGTGCGCATGGCACAGGACAAGAAAGGCTCATTCAGCCTCACATATTCAGGAAAGGAGCTTCCATTCGAGGTGAAGGCCGAAGGCAATGACCTCGTGGCCACAGTCCAGGGTGACGCTCTCGAAGGCATCGACCCGAAACTCGCCTGCGAAATCGTCATCAGGGTCAAGTCCAACGGAAAGGTCAGCGCCGAGGGCGACAGAATCAGTGTCGCTGACGCCAGCGAGACACTGCTTCTCATCTCCGCCGCGACCAATTTCGTGAACTACCACGATGTCAGCGGCAACGCTTCCGCCAAGAACGCAGAAAGACTTGCTGCAGCGGAAAAGATGTCCTACAAGCAGCTTCTAAAGCGCAGCGTGGAGGCGTATGCCGACCAGTATGACAGAGTGGCTCTCGAACTTCCTGCCGGCGCCAACGCGGCTCTCCCTACCAAAGACCGCCTCGACCAGTTCTCCGGCAGCGACGATATGGGAATGGTGGCCCTCATGTTCAACTACGGCCGTTACCTTCTCATAAGCAGTTCTCAGCCGGGTGGACAGGCAGCCAATCTCCAGGGCGTATGGAACCAGGATTTCATGGCTCCTTGGGACAGCAAATACACCATCAACATCACTGCTGAGATGAACTACTGGCCGGCAGAAGTCTGCGGACTCACAGAGGCTGAAGAACCATTGTTCTCAATGATCAAGGACCTCAGCGAGACCGGAGCCATCACTGCGAAGGAGATGTATGGATGCGGTGGATGGGTGGCTCACCACAACACCGACATCTGGAGAATCGCCGGGCCTGTGGACGCTGCAGACTGGGGCATGTACCCTAACGGAGGCGCATGGCTTGCAACCCATCTCTGGGAACACTACCAGTTCACCATGGACAAGGAGTTCCTGAAAGAGTGGTATCCTGTCATCAAGGGTGCCGCGGACTTCTATCTTGACTACATGCAGGTGGATCCTAACAATGGCTATCTTGTGGTGGTCCCTTCCGTCAGCCCTGAGCATGGCGGTGTCGGCAAGGCCAACCCTCTCACCGCAGGCTGCACCATGGACAACCAGATCGCATATGACATCCTCTCTCAGGCCATGAAGTCAGCCGAGATCCTCGGTATGGATGCAGACCATCAGAAAGTATATGCTGAGGCCATCTCCAAGCTCGCTCCTATGATGGTGGGCAAGTACGGCCAGCTCCAGGAGTGGATCGAGGACATGGATGACCCGGTGGACCAGCACAGACACATCTCCCATCTCTACGGTCTCTATCCTTCCAACCAGATTTCCACGGAGACTCCGGAACTGTTTGATGCAGCCAGAGTCACACTTGAACAGCGCGGTGATGAGGCTACCGGATGGAGCCTCGGCTGGAAGACCAATTTCTGGGCCCGCATGCAGGACGGAAACCACGCTTTCAAGATCCTCAGCAACATGTTCACCCTCATCGACCCTACCGTCGGCTTCGGCCGTCCTAGAATGGTGAACGGGCAGCGTCCGAAGATGGGAAGGACCTATCCAAATCTCTTCGATGCTCATCCGCCATATCAGATCGACGGAAATTGCGGCGCCACCGCAGGTATCGCCGAGATGCTTCTCCAGAGCCAGAACGGTTATATCGAGATTCTTCCTGCCCTGCCAGATGCATGGCCGACTGGAAGTGTCAGAGGATTCCGCGCACGCGGAGGCTTCATCGTTGACTTCGCATGGGATGGCGGCAAGCTCACCAGCGCTTCTGTCAAATCCCAGGTCGGCGGTCCTCTCAAGGTCAAAGTTGATGGCCAGAACTTCGACTACGACACCAAGGTCGGCGAGACCGTCAACATCCCGCTTTAAGCCTGTCACGACAGTGAGAGAGACCCTGAATCAAGTTCAGGGTGACGAAAAAGAGAGAAAAAAAAGAAGACCGGCTGAATTCAGTCGGTCTTCTTTAATTATGGTATGACTACTTGAGAGTGTACTCGTAAAGGATGACGCTGTGGGCAGGAACTGTGATGTTAGTGTTCAGTTTCTCGGTGCGGGACTGGATGCGGATCACATCCGGGTTGTCCACACTGTTCTGGTCAGCCATCTGTGTCGGAGCGAGGGAATATACATTGACTTTTGCCTTTGAATCCGGAACGCCACCTTCAAACTTCAGGGCGAAGCTCTGCGGCTCCTCTGTAGGGTTAGCGACAGAAACGATCACTTTTCCGGTCTCGCTGTCCTTGGTGGCGACAATGTCCAGAGGATAGGTCGGGCTTCCTGACGGCTCGAGAGGAATGTCCACGAACGCGGTGCCAGGCATTGCCTTCTGCGGGGAATTGCCGGTCAGGCCGAGAGGAATGTCTCCCTGATGTCTGATATAGAGCTTGAACAGCAGACCCGTGGCGCTGATAGTGGCTTTGGCGTCATTGTATGTATACAGGCTGGCGAAACTGGTCAGACCTGCCATCATCACGTCGTAACTGTTCCTGAACATCTCGTGCAGTGCAGTAGCTGCGCCGATAGTGCTTGCGAAGCCAGGGCCGCGGCCAGGCACCCACTCGTCGATCCAGTATGGGACATGCTTCTCCTTGAGACCAGGGATAAGTTCCTCATACTTGCGCATGGCCTCAGCAGAGTTCTTCACCCTGTTGGTGGTCAGACGGATGCTCTGAATGAACTCGAACTGGTTTCTGATCCAGCTCTGTGAAGCTTCATCGAAGTATGCACTTGAGTTCGGATAAATATGCTCTGACATATAGTCAAGATGCTCAAGAGAACCCTTGAGAAGAGTACCTGTCCAGTCGAAATAGCTCATGAACGGGATAGGAATGGATGTCTGGTAAGGCTTGTGATAGTTGCGGTACTGGCTGCCCTGCTCGCAGACTGAAGCGCCTGAACCGATGAGCTTGATGGATGGGTCCTTTGAAAGCATCTCTTCGGCGAAGTAATTGTGCTTTAGCACATAATGCTCGCTGGACATATGGCCAAGCTGCCATTCTCCGTAAGCTTCGTTGCCGACACCCCAGTATTTCACTGAGTAAGGTTCAGGATGTCCGTTCTTGGCACGGAGCAGACCCATAGGGGTGTCAACGGAACCATTGACATATTCCACCCATTGTCCTGCTGAATAAGCGTCACCGAAACCGGTGTTGACGACGAGGTAAGGCTCGCTGCCCAGAAGCTTGCACCAGGCCATGTACTCATCAGTACCCATGTCGTTTGACTCGACGGTGTTCCATGCATAGTCATAACGAGGAGGACGCTGGTCAATGTCTCCAATGCCGTCACGCCACTCGTAGCCAGAAAGGAAGTTTCCTCCCGGCCAGCGGTAGATGGTCGCACCGACTTCCTTCAGAACGCCGATCATGTCAGCACGGAAGCCGTCGATATTGTCTGCAGGCATCAGCGAGACGGCTCCGATCTCGAAGCTTCCGCTGCCTTCACCAACTATCTCAATAGCAGCATCCTTGACATCGGCGCCAGCGGTGAATGAGAAGTAGTATTTCTTGTAATCCTTTGTCAATCCGTCGAAGACAACTGTCTGACGGTCGGACGGGCCATTTCCCCATACCAGGCTGACAGAGACTTTCGCGGAACCATTGGCCTTTAGGATGACGCGCCCCTCATAGCCACGGCCGTTTTCCAGCCACAATCCCGCCTGACGGATACCGTTCTTGCCCGAAGAAAGGCTGATGAGCGGAGACTGTTTGCCTACATAAGGTTCCTCCTTGTCCATCTGGACCGATGATTCCGGTCCTATCGGACGCCAGCGGAGCTGATGCCCCTTGGAGTTGCGAGGAGTGAGAGTTTCGGAGTTGTCAACAGGATAGAAGAATTTTCTGTCGGAGAGCATCTCCGCCCAGATACCATTCTCGAACATGCTGCTCAGCAGTTCAGTGAACATGCCGTAGACAAATGGATGGATAGGAGCACCTTCCTGGTCCAGATGGACAGTGGCCTCTATCTGCGGCTGTGGTGCTGCGTCCTTCGCCATGGTGGCGACAGGAAGGAAGATCTGCAGAGCCAGTGCGGCAAGGCAGAAATACAATAATTTCTTTTTCATTGTATTATAAGTTTTAGTGATATAAGTTTCCGTCTTTAGCACAATAAATATATCAAAAAAACCTGTTCATTGTAATCCGTTATTTTGATATTGTTATGTTTTGATTAATTATTGACAGAAAAGAAAAACGCCGCGGAATTTCTTCCTCGGCGCTATATGTTTGCTGAACAGAACTTTACACTTCGATGCTGGTATTGAATTCCTTGAGGAAGCGCATGTCGTTCTCGAAATAATGGCGGAGGTCATTGACACGCCACTTGAGCATCGCGATGCGCTCAAGACCCATACCGAAGGCGAAGCCTGAGTACTTCTTCGAGTCGATGCCGCTGGCCTCGAGGACATTAGGGTCCACCATACCGCAGCCGAGAATCTCGAGCCAGCCTGTTCCCTTACAGATGTTGCATCCCTTGCCATGGCAGATGTTGCAGCTTACGTCAACTTCTGCAGAAGGCTCTGTGAACGGGAAGTATGAAGGACGCATGCGGATCTCTGTCTCAGGTCCGAACATCTCGCGGGCGAAGAGCAGGATGGCCTGCTTGAGGTCAGCGAATGTCACATCCTCGTCAATATAGAGACCCTCCACCTGATGGAAGATGCAGTGCGCGCGGGCGCTGATGGCCTCGTTTCTGAACACTCGGCCAGGGCAGATGACGCGGATAGGGAGCTTCATGGACTCCATGGCGCGTACCTGGACTGACGATGTATGAGTGCGGAGAAGAAGAGGATTCGGATGTCCTGCGGAGATGAAGAAAGTGTCCTGCATGTCACGTGCGGGGTGGTTCTGCGGGAAGTTCAGGGCTTCGAACACATGATAGTCGTCCTCGATCTCAGGACCTTCAGCCACATCGTAGCCGAACTTGCGGAAAATGTCCACAATCTCCTGACGGACAATGGAGACAGGATGACGTGAGCCAAGCTCGAACGGATCTCCCGGCATGGAAAGGTCCATCTTCGGGCCGTCGCTGGCAGCATCCGGACCCACTGAATCCTTGAGCTCGTCTATCTTGGCCTGAGCAGCCTGCTTGAGTTCGTTGAGAGGCTTTCCGTACTCCTTCTTGAACTCCTTGTCCATGGTGCGGAACTCTTCGAACAGTGCTGTGATCTCACCCTTCTTTCCAAGGAAACGTACTCTGGCTTCCTCCACTTCCTTCTGAGTCTTGCAACTAAGTCCTGATATCTCTGCAAGAATCTGCTCTATCTTCTCTTTCATATCTGATGATTATTGTCTTTTGCTGAAATCGACCGTCATTTGCCGGCCTTCGCCCTTTTCTTGTCGCGGGCCTTCTTGTCGCGCTCTGCACCGCTCTTGAGATACTTGGCCCACTGATCCTCATCCAGAAGCTTCTGGATGGAGTAATAGACCTGGTCCTGCCATTTGTACTGCACATCATAGTAAAGGTCGGTGTTCGAGACTTTCTTTTCCTGAAGCGACTGTAACTCAGCCCGCATGGCTTTGTAGTCGTGAACCAGAATGGAGTCCAGATAGAAAATCTGGTAATCAGTCAGTTCCAACTGCTCGGTCATACGGTCAATCTGGGTGTTGATGGACTCATACAACTCCTGCTCTGCCTGCTTCTCCTGCGGCGTGAGCTCCTGGGCCTTTACAGTCACAGGAAGCGCCACGAGAAGGAATGCGGCTGTCAGAATGCAGTAAAATGGTGAGCGCATAAGCATGATGAATTGGTTCGAAATGCAAAATTAAACAATTAATGGACAAGAACAAATAAGCTGCTCGTTAGTCTATGTTCTTCTTGTCGGCCGTCCAACCCTCTCTCTGGGCTACGCCACACGGATTTCCGACAAACATCTTCTCCGCCTCGGCGTCATTCTTCAACTGCCACTGGAGCCATGCGAGGGCCACTACAGAGAACTCTCCACCGTGAGGCTGGGCATAAGTGCCGCCATGTCCGACCGGATAGTTTGCCGCAAATACAGGAACCTGGTTGATGCGTGAGAAGTCGTCCATTCCGTTGATGTAGGCGATGTCTGTCTCGCCGCCCAGCAGGTACATCACAGGAACCTTGATGTCCTGAAGCTGTTCCTTTGAAGGCTGAGGCATGTTCGGCACTGCCGTCCTCTGATCGATGAATGAGCCGCTGTTGCAAATCATGATGGTCTTGAGGCGTGGGTCAGTGGAGTTCATGAGGGTCTGGAGACCGCCGCATGACATACCTGCAGCGGCTATGGCGTCAACATCGATCTTGCCGCGGTACGGACTCTCCTTGTCTGAGTTGCGTGCGATGGCCCAGTCAATGCTCTCTATCTGCTGCTCGGTTGTGGACATAGGGCCTCTGTAGCGGCTGCCGTCCTCCTCAGGCATATAGCCTGTGGCGACAACGAGGAAGCCGTAGGATGCGATCTCGTTGAGGAAGTTCACATGTTCCCAAGGGGAGTTCGTGCAGGCTCCGTTGCCCCAGACGAGGACAGGGAGAGGATTCTTCTTGCCGAACGGAGTGAGGTCTGCCGGACGGAAGATTGTGTGGGCCTCAAGGCTCGGTTCGGTGACCATGATGGCCTTGTAAGGGCCGGTGCCTCCGTCTTCCAGGACACGAGTTTCAGTGGCGGTCTCGGCTGGCGCTCCGCCGCAAGCCTGAAGCACTGCCAGTGCGCAGGCTGCAATAGTGAGGATGTATTTTCTCATAATCAGTTATTTGAGTGTGAGTCGTATCAGTTTTGCGTCACCATGGAGGGTCTCCGATATGTCGGAGCAGAAGCCTTCCACGAGCATCTTCGAGAGTTCATCCACACCGTCAGCGTTCAAGATGTCCGAAGTGCAGCCCTGCTGGAGGAAAGAGATGGTGACATCATTTGTCTTTTCCGAATAGTCCGAGGATACGTGTATCGGTCCTGTGAAAGGAAGTATGTGAGCCAGCATCTCCTCGACCATGAGCTCGATGGTGATGTATTTCTTGCCCAGACCGTACTTGGTGCAGAACCATTCGATCTTTCCGTTCAGTTCATAGAGGTCATAGTCATGACTGAAGACATCGAAATGCACGCTGCGGATATTGTTTATGAACGCCTGGGTGAGAGGCTTCTTCGGGTGGTCGAAAATCTCGTCCGGAGTGCCTTCTTCATAAAGGCCGCCGTCTGACAGGAAGAAGACCCTCGTGCTGACATCACGGGCGAATTTCATCTCATGGGTCACGATGACCATCGTCATGCCCTGACGGGCAAGCTCGCGGATGACGGAGAGAACCTCGCTGACCATCGTCGGATCAAGTGCGGAGGTCGGCTCGTCGAAAAGGATGACCTCAGGGTTCATGGCCAGACATCTGGCTATCGCGACACGCTGCTGCTGGCCGCCGGAGAGTTCATGTGGATATGAGTTTGCCTTCTCCGCCAGACCGACATTGCGGAGCAGGTCAAGCGCTTCTTTCTCCGCCGCGGCCTTGTCCTTGCCTTTTATCTTGACAGGGGCGAGGGTGATGTTCTCGAGAACCGTGAGATGACCGAAAAGATTGAAGTTCTGGAACACCATGCCCATCTTCTCGCGGACCTTGTTGATGTCCGTTGACTTGTCATATATGTTCACACCGTCAACCCATACTTCACCGGATGAAGGATGCTCGAGGTCCATGAGGCAACGCAGGAATGTGCTCTTTCCGGTTCCGGAAGGTCCGATCACAGAGATGACATCACCTTTGTTTATCTCGCAGTTGATGTTCGAGAACACCGTCAGCGGAGCCTTGTCTGATGACGACTGGAATGTCTTTGACAGATTTTTTACCGTAATCATTTCGAAGGCTGCTTTTTAATGGTTAACTGCTTGAGACCCAGACCAAGAAGCCAGGCGATAAAGAAATATATCACTGCCGCTATGATGAGCGGGAAGAATGCGTCGAAAGTGCGGCTCTGAATGATATCAGTGGCCTTTGTGAGGTCCACTACCGCGATGAAGCCGACCAGGGAGGTCTCCTTTATCAAGGATACTGCTTCACCTTCGAAGAAAGGAACGATATACTTGACCGCCTGCGGCAACACGACATGCCTGAAAGCTCCGAACCTGGAGAAACCGAGCGAACGGGCGGCCTCTGTCTGTCCTTTGCCTACACCGTTGATCCCGGAAATGAATATCTCGCACGAGGCGTAGCCGAAATATATGGCGAATGTCACTACGGCTATCCAGACAGCGGACATGCGCGAGGATGCGAACACCACGTAGAACATCATCATCAGAAGGACAAGGAGCGGAACTCCATGCATGATGGCACCGTATGCCTTGAGTATCCCGTGCCAGAGTCTGCGCCTGCGGGAATAGGACCTCCATGCCATCAACGCGCCGAGCATTGTCCCGAAAAGTATCGAGAAGAAGGATATCACGACAGTGGTCCAGAGGCCCTCCAGGATGATCTTGTACCTCTTCTCAAAGACAAGGTTGTTGTAGAAAGCTTTCTTGATGCGGGACCAGAACGAGCCGCTGTCCGTCACCGAAGCGGTCTTGACTATGCAGACATTGGCGGAAGAATAGTAGCTGTCTGAGAACAGGATCGTCTTCGCCCTCTCCGGAGTGTTGAACATCAAAGAACTTACGATGTCCACCCTGCCGGTCTGAAGGCCGGCGGCAAGAGAGGCGAACTCATACTCGAAGAAAACAGGCTTCCTGCCGATATAATGGGCGAAGCCTTCGAGAAGCTCGGGCTCCGCGCCGGCAAAGCCGTCCTCCGTCACGAAAGCGAAAGGAACATCCTCTGCCATTATGCCGATATTAAGAGGTTCGGCATTCTCATCAAATGAAATTTCCGGCATCTTGACGCCCTCCAGCGAACCTGTCGTCCATTTGTCAATGATACGGTCAAAGGAGCCTTCAGCCTTGAGCCCGGACAGATATTCATTCATCTGAAGGCAGAGGTCGCTCTCATCGTATCTGAAGCCGAAACAGGCATGAGCCGGATCCACACCGCCGAAAGCGATGCTCATGCCCCTCTTTTCTATGCCGGCGTTGATGATGATGGCGCTGTCCACCAGTATCGCGTCAGATTTGTTTGCATCCAGAGCCTGAATAGCGACAGTAGGAGAATTGTATCTTAATACCTCGACATCAGGGAGGTCTGTCAAAATGAGATCAGCAGTAGAGCCGAGGATAACCCCGACCTTCATGCCGGCAAGGTCATCGAGGCTTTTCGGGATGCCTGAATCATCTGTCCCGGAGCCGCAGCCATATGAAAGAAAGAGCAAGGACGCCAGAATCAGCGTCATAAGCCTCTCCAAGATGTTAGGTGTCTTATGCATGATAACAAAGGTACAACATATTTCAGAAATATAAACCAGAATGAAGAAAACCTTGCAAAACCAAATTATTATAGTATATTTGCAGTCCCATTTGGTAACACCGAAGAGTGGAATTGGAGAGGTGGGTGAGTGGCTGAAACCACCGGTTTGCTAAACCGACGTACGCTTCACGGCGTACCACGAGTTCGAATCTCGTCCTCTCCGCTGATATGTGGCTCTGAGTTATCTCAGAGCCATTTTTCGTAAAAGTTACCCCAGAAATTACCCCATTTTTGGTCTAAATTTCATCAAAAAAGTTGCTCGCAGTTGAGCAACTTTGAGAGAAGGGTTAGAGAAATAATGGGGCTACTGCCATCAATCTGGGGATTATGGGCCACTCCCCATATTCAAGTTAGGCATTATTCCTAACATGCAAACTTCTTCAGAACTTTTTCGTGAGTCTTCACACAAATTTTCCTGGCATTTTTATCGTTTTTCGATAAAATAGTGCTCGAAAATGGGAATTGACCTTCTGAAAAAGGAGCTTTGGAGCGGCTCCTTTACCCGCAAAAATGGGCTAAAAACAGAGGTTATTTTACGTCCTTTTGCCATTTATTATCAAGACCATTGGACATAAAATGCCAACCACTTTCTTGGCAAACGTGCCGTCGACGTGGCAAAGAAA
>JAZRWN010000032.1:0-19575 GCA_045599725.1 Candidatus Cryptobacteroides sp.
TTTCACCCATATCTTCGAAGACGAGTTCGTGGATAATTCTGAGCTTGAAGATATCCTCGAGGATCTCTCCATCTACTGGAATGATGACCTCGCATATGCTCTCACATGCTGTTGCAGGACTCTGGATGGTTTTGTGAAGGGAGTGAACTGGTCGCTCCCGCCTCTTTATCAGAGCGAGATGCCGGGCAACAAGGGCAAGGACAGCGACCAGGAATTTGCCGCAAAACTCCTCAGAAGCGCATTCTGCGGATATCAGTCCTTCTTCGACAAGATCGCTTCGGTCGTGCCTAAATGGGACAAGGAGAGGCTGTTCATCATCGACATCGTCCTCATAATCTGTGGTATAGCCGAGGCGAAGGCGTTCCCTGAGATTCCCGTGAAGGTGACCATCAATGAATATGTGGACATCTCCAAGTTCTACAGCACCCCAAAGAGCCGCTCGTTCGTGAACGGAATACTGGACAGTGTCATTCAGGCCATGATGGCCGACGGTGAGATAGTCAAGACAGGCCGTGGACTTCTTTAATTTCCGATATTAATCCAAATCATTATGAATACACTTTTTATTCTTTTAGATGCCCAGACACAGGCTCCTGCAGCAGGTGGCGGTGCAATGGGCTGGTTGATGATCATCCTTCTTTTCGTCGTGATGTACGCATTCATGATCCGTCCTCAGAGAAAACAGCAGAAAGAGCTTGAAAAATTCCGCTCAGAGCTGAAAAAGGGCGACAAGATCGTTACTGTCGGAGGTATCTACGGCACAGTGGATGAGGTCACTGAGAAGACCGTCCTTATCAAGGTCGACGGCGATATCAAACTCAGGATGGACAAGAGCTCCATTCAGAGGGACTATACAGCACAGTAATCCAGCCTTTCATCCGGATGGTGAAGCTTCCTGACAATAAGTTTCCTAAGAGACTGAACGTCAACGGGAGGGACATTGCAGTCCTGCTCCTTTCCCTGTTTCTGGCTTCAAGCATCTGGATATCCCACAATCTGTCTCTCCAGTACTCATCGCTTGTCAGCGTCCCTGTCATAGCCGAGAGCAACATTGACGGCCGTGCTGCGGAGTCCTCGAACACTGTCGCCATAGTCGCGAGATGCCGCACCACCGGTTACCGCCTGCTCAGCAAGAACAGAAACGCGAAGCGCAGGACACTGAAGGTGTTCTTCTCCCCGGATGACCTCCATCACTTGGGGGATGACATGTTCTACATTACAGTGAACGAGCTCGGCGGATATGTGAACGAGATTTTCGGTGACAACGTCCAGCTGGAGTCATTCGTTTCTAATGAAGTGCAGTTCAGGTTTGCGGAGGAAAGCCACAAGACCGTCCCGGTCCAGGCTGTGAGCATTGTAAGTTTCAAACCACAGTACATGGCGGACGGGCAGATGGCCATTTCTCCGGACTCGGTCATAGTTTACGGCGATCCGGCGGTTCTACAGAACATTGACAGAGTGAATACCGAGCCCATCAAGCTTGAGTCCATATCCCATGTCGCTCACGGCGTGGCGGACCTTGAAGTCCCGAGGGGCAATGTCCGGCTCTCCGAACGTGAGGTGTCGTATTCCCTGGATGTCTCCCGTTTTGTCGAGATCACAAAAGATGTCAGCATCAGCACACGGAACGTGCCAGCCGGCAAGGATCTGATGATATATCCATCAGAGGCCAGAGCGGTGTTCAAATGCGTGTTTCCGATGACATTCGACCCTACAGACAGAGTCTCTTTCTATGTCGATTATGATGATTTCTCCAACTCCATAAACGGCCGGTGCATCCCTCATGTATCCGGCCTGTCCGACGCCATACTTGACTATTCCATTGAACCGCAGGTTTTTGAATGCATAGAGAATCTGAGATAATTTTGTCCGTCCTGGTGACGGGCGGTATAGGGAGCGGCAAGTCCGAAGTATGCCGTCACCTCGCCTCGCGAGGAATTCCGGTCTATGACTCCGACTCGCGGACCAAATCACTCTATGATTCTGTCCCGGGACTCGCCGCCCGTGTCAATACAGCCGTCGGTGGAGGAGTTCTGGACGGTGAAGGACATCTGGACAGGAAAGCTCTCGCATCTGTCATTTTCAGTGACAGGAAAAAACTGGAAGCACTCGAGTCAGTGGTCTATCCGGAAGTCCTGAAGGATTTCCTTAACTGGAGAAATGCTTCGGGCGAGGGAATGGTTGTCATGGAGTCCGCGACAGCCATGGACAAACCGTTGTTCGATGGTGTGTTCGACTGCACTGTCCTGGTGGATGCCCCGGTGGAGATCCGGGCGGACAGGGCATGCTGCAGGGATTCTGCTTCCCGCGTGGCCGTGCTGGCCAGAATCATGAACCAGAAGCAGGACCAGTCCAGGGCGGATATTGTGATAACCAACGACGGCACACTGGAGGAACTTCGACAAAGAACAGACAAGGCTCTCGAAAAATTAGTATATTTGCAGACACTCAAAAATAAGAAATCAGATATTTCCATGAAAACAGATCTTTCCAAAATTCTGGCAGTTTCAGGCCAGCACGGCCTGTTCCAATATATCGCCCAGGCCAGGAATGGCGTCATCGCCGAATCTCTTGCCGATGGCAAAAGGACCGTCTTCGATATCAGGAGCAGGATAACCACTCTTGCAGACATCGCCATTTTCACTTCTGAGGGCGAACTCAGGCTCAAGGAGGTATTCACCTCCATCCACGAGATTCTCGGGGACACTGACGCTCCTTCTGCAAAGGCATCTTCATCCGAGCTCAAGGGCCTTTTCGAGAAAGCAGTCCCGAACTATGATGAGGACCGCTTCTATGTGTCTCACATGAAGAAGGTCGCTGAGTGGTACAACGATCTCAAGAACCATGCTTCACTCGAGTTTGTAGAGGAGGAAGAGTTGGAGGCGGAGCCGGAGGCATCTCAGGATCCGTCAAATGACTAGGACTCTTCAGACAGTCACTCTCGGGTGTTCGAAGAACAGGGTTGACACCGAGCATATCCTTTCTCAGGTCAGGGGGTCATATTTGATCATCCCTGAGGGTGAGGACTGTGCAGTGGATGTCATGCTCATCAACACCTGTGGTTTCATCGGAGATGCCAAGGAGGAGTCCATCCAGGCTGTCCTGGAAGCAGTGGAGAAGAAGAAGAGGGGAGAGGTCGGCAAGCTGATGGTATTTGGCTGCCTGTCGCAGCGCTATTCATCTGAAATGCCGGAACTTATCCCTGAAGTGGACGCCTGGTACGGTGCCAGGGACATTGATTCCGTCATCCGCGGGCTTGGAGTGGAACCGGACCGTTCAGGGGATGCCCGGAGATATCTGACCGGCCATGTCCGCAGCTATGCATATCTTAAAATCTCCGAGGGTTGTGACCGCAGATGTTCGTACTGCGCCATCCCGTTCATCCGCGGTGCCCACAAGTCGGTGCCGATGGAGACGCTGGTGGAAGAAGCCCGTTTTCTGGCTTCCCAGGGTGTGAAGGAACTCGTCCTGATAGCCCAGGACACGACATATTACGGCCTTGACCTTTATCACAGACGCTGTCTTGCCGATCTTCTCCAGAAACTCTCTGAAGTAGAGGGCATCGAATGGCTGAGGATACACTACTCATATCCTGCGGATTTTCCTGAGGACGTGCTCGAACAGATGGCCTCCAACCCGAAGGTCTGCAAATATCTGGACATTCCTCTTCAGCATATTTCCGATACAGTGCTTGATAACATGCACCGCCATGTGAACGGAGAGTGGACCAGGACCTTGGTCCGCAGACTTCGTGAACAGGTCCCGGGAGTCGTGCTGCGCACGACAATGATCGTAGGCCACCCTGGTGAGACTGAAAAGGAGTTTGAGGAACTTCTTGATTTTGTTCGTGAGACTGGCTTCGAGCGCCTGGGCGCTTTCACTTATTCTGAGGAAGAAGGTACATTCGGGGCGGAACATTTCGAGGATTCGATACCTCAGGAGACAAAGAATGACCGTCTGGATGCTCTCATGAGTCTTCAGAGTGGGATATCACTTGCTTTCAACAGATCCAGAGTGGGTTCGGTGGAAAGAGTGCTCGTCGATGACTATGTGGATGGAGTGATGGTCTGCAGAAGCCAGTACGAGAGCCCTGACGTTGATGGCGAGATTCTTGTAAGACATTCTTCCGGCGAGTTCGTCGGCCAGTTCATCGATGTCCGAATAGTGGGCGCTGATGAGTATGACCTTATCGCTGAAATAGAACAATAATTGACAGCTATGAGCAAGAAATCCATTCTTCACATCTTTATGGCGGCTGCCGCGGCGTTCATATGCGCCGCCTGTTCACCGTCGGTATATGTCCTTTCCCTTGAGTCCCGCGCTCCATCGGAATCAGGTATCGACCTTGACGGCAAGTCTCTTGCTGTGGTTTATCTCGAATCAGAGGACGGATCCGACGCTCTGTTCAACAACCGGGTTTCCGATGCTTTCGCATATGCCATCGAGCAGGACCTTTTCAATGGGGAGGAGGCGGTGAAGGTATACAACCTCAAGAAGGAACCTGGCGGGAAGTACATGTCCAAAGACACACTCTCCCAGTATGTGATGCTTCTGAATGCTGACGTGGTCATGCTGCTTGACACTCCTTCCGTTTCTGAGTCCAGCAACCGCCGCATACCTGTAAATTCGAGGCTGTACATATATGACTCCATGGCAGAGGACGATGTGACGACGCTCAACGGGCATGCCTCCGTCACCTCGCTTGCCGACTCCACCAAAGCACTCAGCATCGGCACTTCTCTGGCATCTCCGCTCAAGAGCAGATGGGTCGAGGAGAATTTCTCCGTGCTGTTCTACGGCTATGATTCACCATGGTTCAAGGCTCTCTCTCTGGCTGATGACATGAAATGGGCGGAAGCCATCGACATCTGGCTCGACCTTGCGAAATCAACCAATGCCGCAAAATCCTCCTGTGCCAGATATAATATTGCCCTGGGCTGCTACATCCTTGAACAGTATGACCTGGCCCTGGAATGGCTTGACAGCTCGGACAAGACATACCCGCTGTCCATAAACAAGTCATTCCGCGACAAGATCAAGGCAAAGATGAAAAAATAGTCTATTTAAGATTGATCTTGTTCTGAGCTCTCTCCCTGCGGCTTTCCCAACGAGACAGAAGCTTTTCTTCGATACCCTCTTCGAGTTGAGGGAATCTTTCTTTCAGTTCGCTGATTTTCTGATAAAGGTACGACTCTATGTGACGTGCCTTTTTTTCTTTGTAGAGTTCGTCGAACGGAACAAGAATGCCAGTCTCTTCAACATATCCGAATTCGTCATTGATGGCGGTGCCGAACATCTTGATTATCGGTGATGTGTTCATGTATGAATTCACAAGAGGAGGTATCGTGGTCCCGAGCGAGTGGATGGCTTCTTTGAGAAGACGGTAGTCAGTCTTGATGTCGTCTGACTTGAGTATCAAGTTCATAAGCCTGGCGTCATGCTCCATCTCCACGGGATGAATCGGTCTGATGAGCTCGTCCTTGTCCTCGAAATGCTTCCAGAAGAAATGCAGGATGAGGTCGCGGCCGCACCTGTCATATGAAGGATACATGGTCACTTTTCCGAAATAGTATGTCATCTGAGGATGGAGGATCATAAGTATCGCCAGTCCGTCCCACAGGTTGTCAAGGGCGAAAAGGCCCTTTGCCCCGGACTTGGAACTCTGATAATCAGGGGTTACGAACGAACGCCCGAGCTCGATGACGTGAGGCAGATAATTTTTGATGAAAATGTCTGAAAAATGGAAGAGATGGGAGGTCGCGAGGCGAGGCTGCCCGTCCTCCTTCAACACTATGTCAGGACCTAGAATGAATCTGTATCCTCCGAGTATGGCTTCGGAATCCGGATCCCAGATGATCAGCTGCTGGCACGGATTCTCCATCAGGTCGAACTCGTCGATGTCGACGGAGAGCCCGGTTCCTCCGCCCGAGGATCTGAAAGTAATCTCTCTCAGACGGCCGATTTCCTGAAGGGTGTTCGGGGCATTTTTCCAATTCACGACATATATCTCGTTGCCTCCTTTGTTGGTGTTCCGGAGTTTCTTGTCAGGAGTGAGCTCTGCCTTTATGAGCGCTTTGTCGATGGGTCCGATGATAGTTTCCATGGGATGTGTGGCTTAGATTGAGTAGACTTGTTCCTTGACCCACTGTGCCCACTCGTATGAGCTTCTGCTTGAGTCGAAGTGTGAGGATGGTATCGGCTTCCCGATTCTGACAGTATACGAGCCATGTCTTCCTCTGTACATCTCATCAGGGAGGAACAGCATGGCGAAGTTGAATTTAAGCTTCAGTTTCTTGCAAAGGTTCGCGACTCGGTAGAAGCGTCTGGAGTTCTTCCCTATGAAATGGACAGGGACAACGTATCTGCCCGTCTGGACGCTCTTGTTGATGAAAGCCTTGCCCCAAGGAATGTCGCGGATGACTTTTCCTGTTTTTCTAGAGCACAGACCCGCCGGGAACATGATCATCTGATTCTCAGACTTGAATGCTTCATCTATGAGGCGGGGGAGCTCCCTTGACTGGCCTCCGATCTTGTTGATAGGGACGCACATCGGCGCAAGGCCCTTGATGTTCATCAAAAGATCGTTGACCAGATATTTGATCTTACCGTCAAAGCGTCTTCCGAACACCATCCCCAGGGTGATGCCGTCTATTCCACCGAGCGGATGGTTGGACACGAAAGTGAATCTGGTGTCTTCTCCGAATCCGTCAAGATTCTCCATTCCTTCGACCTTGACGTCCACATCGAGGTACTTGATGCAGTTCTCACAGAAGTCCACACCCTCGAATCCCTGCTGCAGGTATCCGTTGATGAAGTCCTGGTGCACGAATTTCTTGCCCCAGTTTATGATAAATCCGGGAATGCGCCCCTTTCCGGCACGGTCGTTCACGATCTTCTCCAGATCGATGGTCGGGGAATCATTGTCAAACATTTCAGGCAGGTTTCAGTGAAGTCTTTCTATAAGAATTGTACTACTTCTGCACGAGTTCCACCTCGAACAGACGCTTCCAGTATTTTCCGGTCAGGTAGGTTTTCTTTGTCTCAGGGTTATAGGCAATGCCGTTCAGGACATCTGTCCTGACCTCGCGAAGCTCTTTCGGGAGCAGTCCGGAGCAGTCGACCGTAGCCTCCACTTTTCCGCTTTCAGGGTCGATGATGACTATCAGGTCGGTGGTATAGACATTGGCCCATATCTTTCCGTCTATGTACTCAAGTTCGTTCAGCAGCTTGACAGGACGTCCGTCCAACTTGACGTCCAGTGACTTGAGAAGCTTGAAGTCCTCGGAGAGGAAGTACAGTCTGGAACTGCCGTCCGAAGCTATGAGCTGCTCTCCGTCGGTCGTCAGCCCCCAGCCCTCGTGCGGGTAGGAGTAGGTGGACTTGTACTCGAGGGTGTTTGCGTCGTAGATGAAAGCCACGCCGCTCTGCCAGGTGAGGATGTAAAGATTGTCCCCCATGATGACAGAGCCTTCTGCAAAGTATTTTCTGTTGAAATCAAGCTTCTTGAGAGCTTCGCCCGTCTCCATGTCCACGACCCTGAAAGTGGATGAACCATACTGTCCGGTACTTTCATACATCTGTCCATCATGGAAGAACAGTCCTTGTGTGTAGGAATTCCTGTCGTGAGGATACTCCTTCACAACATTGATCTTGTACTCCTTCACTTTGGCATTGCAACCGCCGCAGAGCAGTGCCGCCATGGCGAAAGTGCATAACAATAGAAACCTTCTCATATTCGGTGTACTGTTTGTTGTCATTCAAAAAAGGCGGAGCCGTAAGCCGGTTTCTGTTTTTGAATCTGCCATTTATCTTCGCAACCTACCCCCTGGCATCGGGCGGGCAGCCCTCATCTGCCAGTATATTTGGTCTTGCAGGCCCCGGTGCCGTACCCGCCGGATGTCGCCACCCGGCGTCGTGGGCTCTTGCCCCACGTTTTCACCCTTGCTGTCAGCGGTTATTTTCTGTTACGGCTTGCACAAGATTGCTCCCATCTGCGCTTTCCGCAGCGGGGCGCCCTGTCCTGTCCGGACTTTCCTCAGCCTTGCGGCCGCGGCAGATCGCTCCACCTTTGTCTTACAAATATAGAGAAAGAATTGGAAAAAGACTATCGTTCGAGGATTAAATCAGACACCCGCATGGCCGTGAATATGGCCGTGCCCGCTCCGCTTCCTTCATACAGAGGGTTAGAACCAGCCAGGACAGACCCTGCTGCGTAGAGGTTCCTGACCGGCATTCCGTTGATGGAAGGATGGAAACAACGGTCGGTGACGACGCCGTAGCCGAGATAGTTCTGCTTTGCGCCAGCATCAGGACAGTACCATTCCGAACGGTCGGCTCCGGCCTCGACATCCAGCCCGAATACCGGCTCGGACACTGAATCAGGAGATGAAATCAGACCTTTGGAGACGAAAGAACCCGTGGCCAGCACGAAATCATCCGCTTCCACCGGCTCGTCGAGAGCGTCCGTGTATATGCAGGATACTGCTCCGGACACTACTGAAGCAGACCGTACGCTTCCTGATATGAAACAGCCTCCGGCCTCCTCGTAGGCGGTTTTCAGCTGAGAGAACAGCCTGTTGCCCGGGATGCTAGGGGTCATGGTGCCGAAGAACAGGACTTCGGCCGGGATGGCGCTCCTGATGTATGCCAAAGCGTCTTCCGATCTCAGTCCGAAAAGCTGAGGGAGGATGATGGCGTCCTCGTCCTTGATACTCTTCCTGACTTCGCCTATGAACTTTTCCAGAACGTCATTCTGTTCGAAGATCTTCGCCAGGCTGAGGGAGCGTACTACGCTCGACGACATTCTGAGCGCCTCTGTCTCAGGGACGGAAACATCCTCCGTCCGGCATTTGCTGCCGGATTTTTCAAGTGATCTGGCGATGGATTTCGGGAAGAAGTCTAGAAATCCGGGGATATTGATTATCAATACTTTCCTGTTGGTCAGAGGCCGGTTTTCGGAGAAAAGGGCAGTCTCCGTGAGGGAAGCCCATGCCATCTTGGTCGCGCCAGTGGAAAGGTATCTCCACATATTGCTTTCGTCACATCCGTTCAGTTCAGCCCCGCACGAGCGGAAGAACGGCCGCACTTCGGCTGCATAGCGTTTCATCCTTTCCGGACCGATCAAGGAATACGGGTGGCGGTCCGGGAGGGAGGAAAGAACCTCGAACGGCTTTTCCACTGCGGTGCCGTCAGGAAGCCTTGAAAGGAAACCGAAGGCCCCGGAGAAGAAGAACAGACAGTTCTGCCCGGCGGACAATATGACCGTCTTCCTGCCGCTCCTCTGAAGCCTGATGCCACAGACCAGGGCGGCAAGCCCTCCTCCTGTTATCGCGGTGTCCACTTTCATTTTTCCGTATCATTAAGTCCGAGTATCTCGGAATCTATCCATTGAACCCGTTCGGATTCGCGGAGAGTGTCGCCCCATGCGATCGGCAGGAGTCCCTTCCATCTTTCACCCATGAAGTTCCTGAGGTCGGACATGGCCTCCTCCGGATCATCACACTCTTCTGCAAGGATGGCGGATGCTCTGCAGGCGCACAGTATGCCCTGGCAGACCCCCATTCCGAAACGGCTGCGACGCCTGAATCCGGAAAGTCTGTCCACCTCGTCCCTCGTGATGTAGTCACGCAGTTCCTTCTCGGTGATTTTCTCACATTCGCAGACAAGAGAACCGTTGAACTCCTCCTTGATTTCCTTGCGCGAAGGGTCAGGGAGCAAGGTGATGTCAGTAAGGCACTTCCTGTCAGTTCCGAGCTTCTTGCACACGAGGTCGGCTGTCTTTTCAGCCATCATGCGGTATGATGTGAGCTTGCCTCCGGCAATGGTGACAAAACCGCCTATCCCATCCCTGCTCTCATGGTCGATGCACACGAAGCCTCTGCTGACATTGCGGCCTGAAGGGTCGTTGTCCATGGACACAAGAGGCCTGACTCCTGCATAGGCACGCAAGATTCTTGTGCTGGAAAGAACCGGGGCGAGCTTCTCACCCTCACGCATCAGTTCGTCCACTTCCTCCGGGGTGACGGTTGGATGGTCACACTCGTCAAACGGTATTCTTGAGGAAGTCGTACCTATCACGCACACAGGTCCTCCCGGTACGAGAATGTCTGCATTTGCAGGCTTCCTGCAGCGGTTTATGGCCATTCTGTTCACCCTTCTGGCGTATATGAGCATGGAACCCTTTGCCGGGAACATCCCAAGTTCGGCGCCGGCGAGACTTACCATCTTCCGTCCCCAGATGCCGCATGCGTTGACGGTGACAGGAGCACTGAAACAGTGAACCTCCCCTGTTTTCAAGTCCTTGACTTCCACTCCGTTAACGGATGTCCCGCACTTTATGAATGAGATAACCTCATGATATTTCAGAATCACTGCACCATGCAGTTTGGCGTCGAGAATATTGGCCGCGCAGAGCTTGAACGGGTCCACGGAACCGTCCGGCACCCGCACTGCGCCGATTATGGCAGGATTGATGGACGGCTCCTCCTTCAGAGCAAGTGCCGGGTCGATGACTTCTGCGTCGATCCCAGCTTCCTGACAGGAACGGACGAACACGTCCTGATATCCAAGGTCGTCCTCCGGAAGGGTTATGAAAAGTCCGGATGTGTCCTCAACGCTGTGAGGAGCGATTCTTTTCAGTATCCTGTTCTCCTTGATGCATTCTTCCGCCGACTCGCGGTCATTGACGGCATAACGGGCACCGCTGTGCAGAAGACCATGGTTGCGGCCGGTGGCTCCATTGGAGATGTCTCCTTTCTCGATGAGAAGGACTTTGAGCCCGCGCATGGCGCAGTCCCTTGCAGTCCCGGCTCCGGTGATGCCCCCGCCGAGGATGATGACGTCAAAGTCCGTCCGGTTCAGATTCATACTGCAAATATACAAACTTTGGTCTGTCATTGCTTAAACGGAACTTATAAAAAACGAATAAATCCCGCATCACTGCGGGATTTATCGGTTAGTTAGTAGTGTATTTACCTTTGAGAAGGTTAATTATTGTTGGTTAGAATCTCTTATTTTCAAGAGTAGAGTGTATCCTTTATATTGAAACGATTTAATTACGATGCAAAGGTAATGAAAGTTTGTATAAATGCAAATATTTTTAAGGAAAAATCCTTTCCGACTTCTGCTGGATATTTTTATTTCAAAAGTTCGGGTCTGAGAGCCTTGGTCCTTTCAATAGCCTGCTCGTCCTGCCATGCCTGAATCAGCTTCGGATTCCCGCTCAGAAGCACATCGGGAACCTTCCAGCCGTTGAACTCGGCTGGTCTGGTGTATATTGGAGGTGAGAGGAGGTTGTCCTGAAACGAGTCGCTCAAGGCGGAGGTCTCGTCAGTCAGAGCGCCCGGTATGAGCCTGACTATGCTGTCCGCGAGAAGGGCCGCAGGTATCTCTCCACCGCTCACCACATAATTCCCGACAGAAATCTCCCTGGTGACCAGATGTTCCCTGATTCTGTGGTCTATCCCTTTGTAGTGACCGCACAGAATGATGATGTTCTCCTTGAGTGACAGTTCGTTGGATATTCCCTGGTCCAGAATCTCTCCGTCAGGGGACATGTATATGATCTCGTCATATTTCCTTTCCGCCGTCAGTTCCTCGATCATCCTGTAGACAGGTTCCACCATCATGACCATTCCGGCGTCACCTCCATAGCTGTAGTCATCTACGTTCTTTCTGGGGCCTATGCCGTATTTCCTGAGATTGTGGACATAAATCTCCACAAGTCCTTTCTTTATGGCTCTTCCTACGATGGAGTGGCTGAGCGGGCTCTCAAGAAGTTCGGGTACTACGGTCAGGATATCGATTCTCATATTTCTGATATAAAAATTGGCGGACAAAAATACGGATAATTGGTGAATTTTGTTATATTTGTCTTCCTAACCTTAATATTTAACAATTGTTACTCTATCATTATGAGCGAAATTATCCTTCCTGAAGAGCAGATTTCTTCAGATGTACTTGAAAACAAGGAAACTGTACTTGAAAACGTGGAGGCTGCACCAGAGGCCGTGGAAGCTGTTCCTGAGAGCGTGGAAGTTGCACCAGAGGCCGTGGAGACTGTTCCAGAAGCCGAACCTGTGAGCTTTGCCGAGAAGACTCTCGCCGAACTTGTGGAGATGTTCCAGAAGCTCGGGGACCTTGAAGACAAAGTCCTCAAGTCAAAGCAGGCCGAGGCCATAAAGTCTGCCTTCTACAAGAGACTTTCAAAGGAAAAGGTCGAGGCTGGTCTTTCCGCTTCTGTAGATGAGCCGCAGGCTGATGATCCGGCAGTTGAGGAAACTGCGGAGCAGGCCCCTGACGAGACCGTGAAGGTGAATCCTTTCGAGGCCATCGAAGCCGGCTTCAAGTCCTTGTACAATGATTACAAGAAGGAACGCGCCGAGCAGAACAGGCTTCAGGAAAAGGAGAGGGAGGATAACCTCGCCGCCAAGCAGGCTGTCATCGACGAACTCAAGGAACTTGTCGAGAAGCAGGAGGATGTGAACGCCACATTCCCGGCTTTCAGAGAGATTCAGAACAAGTGGAGCGCCATCGGACCTGTCCCGGCCCAGAAGCACAGAGATATCAATGACACTTACCACTATTATGTGGAGAAGTTCTATGACATGGTCAAGATCAACAGGGATCTCCGCGATCTCGACTTCAAGAAGAACCTCGAGGCGAAGCAGGCTTTCTGCGAGGCTGCAGAGAAGCTTTCCGAGAACGAGAACGTTGTCGAGGCATTCCGCGAGCTTCAGAAACTCCACGAGCAGTGGAAGGAGTTCGGCCCTGTCGCCAAGGAGTTCCGTGATGATATCTGGGACCGTTTCAAGGCTGCCACAGCCGTCATAAACAAGAAATACCAGGCTTATTTCGAGGACCAGAAGTCAAAGCAGGCTGAGAACCTTGTCGCCAAGCAGAATCTTTGCGAGCAGGTCGAGGCCATCGCCGAGAAGGATATCCAGTCCTCCAATGAGTGGAATGCACTCTCAAAGGAGATCGAGGACATACAGAAGCAGTGGAAGGGCATAGGGTTCGCTTCCAAGAAGGAGAATCAGAAGATATATGACCGTTTCCGTGCTGCCTGCGACAAGTTCTTCGAGAAGAAACGCGTCTTCTACTCCCAGTACAAGGACAGCATGAACGAGAATCTTGAGAAGAAGATGTCCCTCATCGAGCAGGCCGAAGCCCTCAAGTCCAGCACCGAATGGAAGAAGGCGACCGACCAGTTCATCAATCTCCAGAAGCAGTGGAAGGAGATAGGCGCAGTGCCTCGCAAGAAGAGCGAGCAGCTCTGGAAGAGATTCCGTGCAGCATGCGACGAGTTCTTCGCCGAGCGTGACAAGCAGGCCAAGCCTGAAAACGATTTCTATGGCAACCTCAAGGCTAAGCGCAAGCTTGTCGAGGACATCGCAGCCTTCGAGCTTTCAGCTGACGAGGCAGCCAATGAGGCAGCCATGCAGGATTTCGCAGCCAAGTGGCAGGCCATCGGCTTTGTCCCGTTCAAGGAGAAAGACGAGATCAACAAGAGCTACAAGGAGGCCATGCAGGCCAAATTCCCTTCATTCGGAGCAAGACCTCAGAGAGGCGGCGCAGGCCGTCAGCAGGCCAAGGCTCCTCGCAGTGAGAAAGACATCCTTATCCAGAAATACAACACACTCCAGCAGGACATCGATACCTATGAGAACAATATCGGTTTCTTCGCCATGTCCAAGAATGCTGAGTCTTTGATCAAGCAGATGCAGGAAAGAATAGAGGAGGCGAAGAAAGAGCTGAAGGAGCTCGAGGCTAAGATCAGACAGGCAGAGGAGACGGTGGAGGAATAGTATGGACAAGAATTCGATAACTGGCATTATTCTCATCGGCCTGATTCTTTTCGGCTTCACATGGTATCAGTCCAAGCAGTATCAGAGGCAGGCGGAATATCAGGCACAGCTCGATTCTATAGCCAGGGTTGAGCGTGCGGCACAGCTCGCACAGGAGGCATTGGCATTGCCCGACACATCTTCCGCAGCCATTGTCCCGGTTCAGACTATCTACAAGGACAGCCTTCTTGAAGTGTCCCACTCAGCCGAGGCGGCTCAGTGCATGCTTGAGAATGACAAGGTCGCGATAACCTTCACCACGAAGGGAGCCCAGCCGTATTCAGTAAAGATCAAGGATTATCTCACCTACGAGAAGGATGATCTTTACCTCTTCCGCCCGGGAGAGAGCGAGTATGCCGTCAGCATCTATACCGGCGAGTATATCAGGACATCCGATTTCGTGTTCGAGATAGCCGAGCAGACTCCTTCCTCATTGGTGATGCGTCTGCCTTTCTCCAACGGAGGATACATAGAGCAGAAATACGTACTTGAAGAGGATTCATATTCAGTGAAGAACGAACTGTCCTTCGTAGGTTTGCAGGGCATCATCCCGCGCAATGTCTCTATGATGGACATCGACTTCTCCATGACCATCCCGCGCATGGAGAAAGGTTTCAAGAACGAGTCCCAGTACTCCAAGCTTGACTATTACTTCGACGGTGACAAGAAGCCTGTCGAGATGGGAAGAGGCCGCAGCTCGTCAAAGAGGGTGGACTCCAAGCTTTCATGGTTCGCGTTCCAGCAGCAGTTCTTCTCAGCCATCGTGCGTGCTCCGGAGTCATTCGCATCAGCTGACCTGGCCATCAATTTCGCCAGCCAGGAAGATGAGAGCCACAACCTTATGACCTGCGAAGCCAACGTGCGCTGCGAGTATCCGGGTGGCGGGGACGTCACTGTCCCGTTCGAGTTCTATTTCGGCCCGAACCATTTCAACACGCTCAAGTCATATGACCAGAAATATGAGAAGATCATCCCTCTGGGAGGAAACCTCGTCGGCTGGTTCACGAGATTCGTGATCATCCCGATGTTCAACTTCTTCCACAGGTTCATAGACAACTTCGGCATCATCATCCTTCTGATGACCATTGTCATCAAACTTGTTGTTCTCCCGTTGACATACAAGTCATACTCTTCATCAGCCAAGATGTCCGCCCTGAAGCCGGAACTTGAGAAGTTGAATGACAAGTATCCTAAGCAGGAGGATGCGATGAAGAAGCAGCAGGCTCAGATGGATCTGTACAAGAGAGCCGGAGTGAGTCCGGCGGGAGGATGTCTCCCTATGCTCCTTACATTCCCGATCCTGTGGGCCATGTTCAGATTCTTCCCTGCATCCATAGAACTTCGCCAGCAGCCGTTCCTATGGTGCCATGACCTTTCAGCTTACGACTCTCTGGTCAATTTCGGCTCCAAGGTGCCGATCTTCGGTGACCACATCTCGTTGTTCGCTCTTCTCATGGCCGTGTCCATGTGGCTCTACTCCAAGATGACCACCGCCAACCAGACCGTAGGGAATGACCCTAGCGCGAAGAGCATGCAGTTCATGAGCGTGTGGATGATGCCTATCATGATGTATTTCATCTGTAACAACCTTTCCGCCGCACTCAGCTACTACTATCTGCTCAGCAACCTGTTCACCATGCTTCAGACCTGGGTGATCAAGAAGTGGTTCGTCCATCCGGACCAGATTCTCGCCAAACTGAAAGCCTCTGAGAACAAGCCTGTCCAGAAGAGCAAGTGGCAGATGAGACTTGAAGAGGCTCAGAAGATGCAACAGCAGCAGCTCAAGGAACAGCAGAAGAAACAGAGAAGGTAATGATAGAGGAAAACCTCAATAGAATAAAATCAGAACTGCCATCAGGAGTTAAACTGGTGGCAGTTTCCAAATTCCATCCGCTCGAGGCCATTCAGGAGGCATACAAGGCCGGACAGAGGGCTTTCGGTGAGAACCGTCCTCAGGAACTTTGTGCCAAGGTGCCAGCCATGGACGAGTGGCTTAAGAAGGAGTACCCTGACGGAATCCCGGGCGAAGTGGAATGGCATTTTCTGGGTCATCTTCAGACGAACAAACTTAAGATGGTCCTTCCATTTGTCTCCATGGTCCAGTCTGTTGACTCCATTCATCTGCTTCAGGCGATAGACAGCTGGGGAAAGAACAACGGGAAAGTGACGGATATCCTCCTTGAACTGCACATCGGTGCAGAGGAGACCAAGCAGGGATTTCATGAGGAGGAAGTCCTGGATATCCTGTTCAATGCTGACAAATACAAGAATGTCAGGTTCCGCGGATTGATGGGCATGGCATCCCACACAGATGATATGGAGACAGTCAACTCTGATTTTGAACGGATTGACAGTTTCATGGCCTATCTGGTGGATCTGTTTCCGGAACTGGATTTGTTCAACCAGCTTTCCATCGGAATGTCCGGTGACTGGAAAGTGGCGGTACGGAACGGCTCCACAATGGTCCGTATCGGCACATCCATTTTCGGTGAGAGACAGTATTAATATCAAAGTATGATACGCAAAGTATATAAGTTCGGTGGCGCGTCCGTAAAGGATGCGGATGCTGTGCGCAATCTGGCAGGCATCGTCGCCAGTCATAAAGATGATGATGTCCTCCTGGTGGTTTCAGCCATGGGCAAGACCACGAACATGCTTGAAAAAGCGCTTTCTGATGCCCGCAAAGCTTCGAGCGTGCCGGACAGAGGGGTGCTGTCGGATGTCTTCAACTACCATGTGGCTATAATTGACGGCCTTTTCGATGCCGCAGCAGAGGATGTCAGGAAATCTTTTTCCGATATGATGGACAAGCTCTATGACAATCTTTGCGTGAAAGAAGAAGACTATGACCTGCACTATGACCAGACTGTGAGTTTCGGTGAACTTATCTCCACTTCCATAGTCTGCAGTTATCTTGTGAAATGTGGCCTGAACGCAGTCTGGGTGGATTCTCGCAGGTATGTCGTCACTGATGACACTTTCCGTGCCGCCTCTCCTGACTGGATAGAAACCGGGAAGCGTATCATGACCCTGAATGAAGAGCATGAACCAGGCAAGATATTCGTGGCCCAGGGCTTCATCGGGGGTACTGCTGACGGACGCTATACCACGACTCTGGGAAGGGAAGGATCTGACTTCACAGCCGCTATTTTCGCCAATTCACTCAATGCTGAAGAAGTGTCCATCTGGAAAGACGTTGACGGGCTTCTTAACGCTGATCCGAAGCGTTTTCCTGATACGGTGAAGATTCCGCACATATCGTATTCAGAAGCTATCGAACTCTCTTTCTATGGGGCTACCATTATTCATCCGAAGACACTCAAGCCTTTGCAGAACAAGAATATAGCATTGAAGGTGCGCTCATTCATCTGCCCTGATCATGAGCCTACGGTCATAGACGGACGGACATTCAAGTCCGACTATGTCGTTCCTTCCTATATCGTCAAGGATAACCAGACTCTGGTGTCCATCTCACCTCGAGACTATTCATTCATGAATGAGCATAATCTTCAGATCATTTTCGCCGCATGCGACTCGCTCAGGATACATGCCAATATGATTCAGACCTCAGCCCTTATGTTCTCGTTCTGCTTCGATGCTGACGACATCAGGCTGAAGCGCCTTGTGAAGACTCTGTCCGACCGTTTCAGTGTCAAGTACAACAATGGCCTTTCGCTGTTCACGGTAAGGCATTACTCGGATGTTCAGACGGAGACAGAGAAAAAATATCTGCAGGGCAAGGAGATCCTTATCAAACAAGGAAGTCGCAGCACCCTGCAGTATGTAGTCAAGCCTGAACGGCAGAATATGGTCTCAATGGCCTAGAAGAGCTGGTTGAGCCACTTCTCCACCTCTCCGGTCCACTCTCTCTTGTAGACGAAACTGTCGCCGATTCCGTATCCATGTCCGCCTTCAGGGTAGATGTGCATTGAAACGCTTACACCAGCCTTGCGGAGAGCATAGAAGTACTCGATGCTGTTCTTCGGATCAACGGTCGGGTCGTTGGTGGAGAGAATGAGAAGTGCAGGAGGAGTGCTGGCATTGACATGCTTCTCATTTGAAAACTCGTCAACCATTTCCTGTGTCGGCTTGTCGCTTATGAGGTTGTCGCGGGATCCTATGTGAGTGTAAGTCTCGTCCATGGTGATGACAGGGTAGAGGAGGATCTGGAAGTCAGGCCTTGTGGCGTCTGATGTGTAGTGGGTGGCAAGCGTTGAAGCGAGGTGTCCGCCTGCTGAACAACCCATGACACCGATTTTTTCTATTCCCCATTCTTCAGCATGCTCGCGGATGATCTGCATGGCTTTCTCAGTGTCATGGAAAGGAACATAAGAGTATCCGAAAGGCATTCTGTAGTCAAGGACGCAGTAAGTGATGCCGAGGGCGTTGAGCCATCCTGACATGTCCTTGCCCTCATGGGTGTTGGACAGCATGGTATAACCGCCACCAGGGCATTCGAGGATGCAGATTCCATTAGGCTTCGCGGCTTTGTAAACAGTAAGTTTCGCATCCATGAAATCTTCAGGGAGCATGCGTTTCTGGAAGTCTGTCGGTTTGGCTTCATATTCTTTCTCCGGATATCCGTCAGGCCAGAGTTTGATGACCTGAGGGCCGCGGAAGCCGAACATTCCTCCCGGCATCTGGGCGAATGATGAAATGCTGATGAGCATCATCAAGGCAACAATCAATTTTTTCATGATATGTAAGGATTATGTGGTCTTCAAACGCAAAGTCCTTGCTCATATGGGCAAGGACTTGCAGTCATATTTACGATATGGTGTTAATTATTTGCTGATGACCTTGGCCATTTCACAAACCTTGTTTGAATAACCCCACTCATTGTCATACCAAGCGCAGACCTTAACGAAAGTAGGATCGAGCTGGATACCTGCCTTTACGTCGAAGATAGAGGTGCGTGAGTCGTTGCGGAAGTCTGTGGAAACGAGAGCCTCGTCTGTGTAACCGAGAATGCCCTTGAGTTCGCCCTCGGAAGCCTCCTTCATGGCTGCGCAGATCTCCTCGTATGTACAAGGTGTTGCGAGCTCAGCGGTGAGGTCAACGAATGAAACGTCAGATGTAGGAACGCGGAGGCTCATACCAGTAAGTTTGCCATTGAGAACAGGGAGAACCTTGCCAACAGCCTTAGCAGCACCTGTTGATGAAGGGATGATGTTCTCGAGGATGCCACGGCCGCCTCTCCAGTCCTTCTTTGAAGGGCCGTCAACGGTCTTCTGGGTAGCGGTAGCAGCGTGAACTGTTGTCATGAGACCGCGGACGATACCGAACTTGTCGTTGAGAACCTTGGAGATAGGAGCAAGGCAGTTGGTGGTGCAAGATGCGTTGGAGTTGATGTTCTGGCGAGCGTAGGTCTTGTCGTTGACACCGTAAACGAACATAGGGGTGGCGTCCTTTGAAGGAGCTGACATGATAACCTTCTTGGCACCAGCCTTGAGATGTGCTGAAGCGAGCTCCTCTGTGGGGAAGAAACCTGTTGACTCGACAACTACGTCTGCGTCGAGAGCGCCCCAGGTGATGTTTGCAGGATCCTTCTCAGCGAAGACCTGGATCTTCTTTCCGTCAACTACGAGGTAGTTGCCTTCTGCCTTGACGTCACCCTTGAACTGTCCATGTACTGAATCGTACTTGAGCATGTAAGCGAGATAATCAGCATCGAGGAGGTCGTTGATACCTACTACCTCGATTTCACCTGCGAAATTCTCATAAGCTGCAC
>JAZRWN010000033.1:0-6931 GCA_045599725.1 Candidatus Cryptobacteroides sp.
ACCGTCAATCTTTGCGGCGATGTCCTTGCCGCCGGCCTCCGGCCCCTCGATGCCAAGGCAGAGCTGGAAGTCTTCCTCATTGCCGATAAGGATATCGGCAATGGAACAGATCTCCGAGAAGATGTCGTGCAGCTCCTGCTCGCGGTTCACCCAGAAGGACGCGCGATAGTTCAGGTCGAAGCTTATGCGAGTGCCGTATTTCTTAGCAGCGCGTGCGATTTCGAGGCAGAAGCGTCCTGTATCAGGGCTCAGCGCTGCGATCAGACCGCTAAGATGTACAATCTGCACTCCTTCCTGACCGAAAATGCGGTCAAGGTCAAAGTCCTTGACATTCAATGTACGGCCGACCTCTCCGGCACGGTCGTTCCAGACCCTCGGTCCGCGTGAGCCGTATCCGCTGTCAGCGACATTTATCTGATGACGGTAGCCCCACGGGCCGCCCTGCTCGACTTCCGGACCTTCGAAGTCCATTCCGCGCGAACGGAGATTGGACTTGATGAAAGAGGCGAAAGGACTGTCCTTGACGAAAGTCGTAAGGACCTTCACAGGAAGTCCGAGATATGATGAAATGCTGGCGACATTCGTCTCAGCGCTTGTGGCATAAAGATGAAGGACGTCACTGCACTGCACTGGCTGTCCATTTTCAGGAGTGACACGGAGTCCCATGCTTGTAGGGACGAGAAGGGCGTATTTGCAGCCCTGCCTTAGAGCGATTTCCATTTTGTTCAGATTATTATATTAGATACAAATTTAACAAATAATCTGGAATTTAACTACTATTACGACCTGCTTGGCTAAGATGTCCTATTTTAAGACTGTTCTGACATATTGTGGAGCCCCTTCGGAGTCAAATCCTTCCACGACTACATCGAATTTTCCTTCATAGGAAGGAAGAGTAAGATTAAGGATGCGGCTTTCTCCAGGCCCTATCTCCACCATCGGATGCCAGAGTATGGTCTCCCTCAGGTCGGGCTCACCTTCCCGGCAGGACGGCAGATATGACGCGACAGGGAAACTGGCGCCTTGGAAATCAATCACTCTTGTATCTGGCCCGAACTCGAAAGACGGGAGACTGTGCTTGTATGTGACGATGTTGACTATGCCTCCGAACATCCAGTTCCCCAACTTGTAAGTATGCGGATATACCTGAATCTTCTCAACGAGAAGGGGGTCATAGGCAAGCAGTTTCTCATGGTCAGAGACAGGAACCCCGTCCAGCAAGGCCAGGACGGAAAGTGAAGGATTGGAAGTGGCAGGACGGAATGTATCCTTCAGATAGACCAGCATGGTTCTGGAACCTATCTGTCCGCGTACCCTCACTTCCTGTATGAACTCGATGAAAAGCTCCTCCATGAGAGGGAAACGGGTGTAGTCATCCAGTATGTATTCCACGCCGTCGTCACCGAGAAGCGGATCCATCGGGACCGGGAGATGATCATATAGGGAGTCAGCGGACTCCGCCTTGAGTACCTGCATGCTGACACTTCTCTGAAGGATCCTGCTCTCCAGGGATTTTGACAGGGGCAGAGGCTTAAGGCCTGTCGCTTTCACATTCTTGAACGGCGTATCCAGTTCCAGATGACCGGCTTGACCTGCAAGATCCACTTCCAGGACAGCATCCACATCTCCATATACGTTTCTAGTGTAGAACTTTGTGCTGCCATCCGCATGGATGGCAGATGTGTAGAAGTCCGATTCTCTTCCGGGAATGGAAAGGAAGGCCAGGGATCCGTCACTTGAAAACGCCTCACCCTCATGAAGGCCTGCCAGATGAGCCATTACTATTTCACCATCATACTCCAGTTCCCTGATGGAACTGAAGGCATCCCCTTTCCGGATTCCCTGCTTGAAAGTCACAGCATTTGAAGAAGCACATGAATGGATGCCATCTGAATGACTGACGGAAACGCTGACAGTCACGGGCTTGTCTGATGGATTGGTTATCCTCACCATTCCGTCGGCATCAACCCTGATAACTCCAGCCGTAGGCAGTTCAGCATCCTGAACTGCGGCATATTCCTCTTCACTGAGAAGTTCAATCCCCGATGAAGACCGTTCTGTGGTGAATGGATTTATGATGGCCAGCTGCTTCGAGCCTGACTCAAAGTCATACCCATCTTCATTGAAGCACTGCGCAGTATATGCGACCAGAATGTAATTGCCGGTGGGAATGGTATTCTTCAGGGTGATCACTCCCGCTCCCCTGCCCCCTTTGAGAGCTACCTTGGCTGTCTGGACCGGGCCGTCTGGCGAGCATATTTCCAGATAGGCGACAGCGCTGGCTCCGGACAGGGTACCGGTGGAAGCGTCAAGACAGAAGGCGGAGAAGAACATATCGTCTCCGGAGACATACACATCCTTGTCCGTGGAAATATACACGCGCTCTGACAAGTGGCTCTGGCCAGAAGCCAGCATCGCCGTCAGTACAAGTGTAAATATGCATACCATTCTCTTCATAATCCGTCATTTGTGCTGGTTAGGCCAGTATTCCGGCCTGTCCTTGGTTCCACCCATGCATCTGCAGTCGACAAAATACTTGGGGACCCAGAGAGTGGTGTTAGGAAACGCAGGGTCCTGGTAGTCATAAGGGAGCAAACCTATGGAATACTGTTCAAACCACTGCTTCGAAGATGAAACTACGGTCGGATCCTGGCTGTACGTAAAACCAGCCTTGTAAAACCTCTCAACCGAATTGTTGTAAAACATGATGTCTGTATCGCACTGAGCGGCATTTATGAAGCCGAACACCATGTCGGTCGTGTCATTCATGCATCTGATATTCCCCACCATCTCGCTCGGGTTCGGAGCGAACAGGCTGCCGTTGTACTCGGAGTTGGACTTGATATTGTCCCAATACAGGTATGCATCCTTGGTGAGCGGCTCCAGCTTGACTTCTATGTGATAAAGCTGCTGAATCCTTATGTCATCGTTCGGAATACTATGGAATTCAAGGTCGACGAAACGATCCTCCTTCTGGGTCTCGGTAGAGAACACCATTATCTCGGAAGATACATCCTTGTTCCAGCAATAATAAATCGGATCTGCCGGTGGTATGTCCAGGATGCGTCCCAGGCCGTTGTTCCAGGAAGAAGTGTTGCGGACCGGGGGTTCATACAACACTTGAGCATAGAACTGAGAGTGATATTCCCAATCTTCCTTGTAACTCCACTTGAAATAACTTTCTCCTTCCGAATGCATGCTCAGCGCTATGTTGAGAACAGACTTCTCCTCATTTATTATATAAGAAAGCGAGTCAATCTCAGGCTTGGCGCAGACCCGCAGCCAGGAAGAAGAATAGTCACGGTCAGTGTCTTCATTTGTCACCCTTAGACGGTACTGGAGGGAAGGGTCAGCCTCGGTCATATCTATCCGGTACTCACCTTTTTCAAACAATTCCCCAACATAATTTGCTCCGGTATTGTCCTCAACCCACACCTTGGCCCTGTCCGGAACAGTCACTTCCTCAGGATTGGACACTGGTGCCGTATAGCTGAGGTTCACCGTCATGACCTCACCGATAAGGATGTCACCCTCAATGACGAAAGTGCCCGACTCCCCTTTCAGCTCAGCTTCGAAAGGGTAGACACAGGAGCTGAGGCCCGCCAGAGCGGACAGAAGCAGGGAGAACAATATGACAGTATGCCGTGCTTTCATCATCCGAACTTGAGATTGAGGTTGATATATGGAACAGGAGTGGCGAACACAGATATCTTGTATCCGTAAAGGGAAGCTCCTCCATGAGTGGTGTAATAGACCGAATAGGCATTCTTGCGGCCGGTCACATTGTACACGCCGATTGTCCATGACATGTGGGTGAGCTTGCGGAGATAATGTCCCGGGTCGATATTGACCGCAACATCCATTCTGAAATAGTCAGGTATCCTGTAGCCGTTTCTGGCCGAGTACGCCAGTCTCATACCTCCGCCGTAGTAGTATGTGGATACAGGTATGGTTACAGGTCTTCCTGTAGAATAGTCCACATTGAAGGACAGTGAGTAGCGGTGCGTGAACTTGTAGTTCCCGACAAGCTTGAAATCGTGAGGTTTGTCGTGCGGTGCAGGATACCAGTCACCTCCGTTGATCGTGCTTATGCCTCTGTCCTCCATCTCCCTGAGAAGAGAGCGGGAATAAGTATAGGAGAACCAGCCGTTAAGTTTGCCGAGAGGCTTCTTGGCCATGAACTCTATGCCGTAGGCCTTGCCGTATGTCTCCACAAGAGCGTCCTCCAGGGCATCGTTCATGATCAGCACCGCCCCGGACTTGTAGTCGAGATAGTGGGAGAGCTGTTTGTAATAGCCTTCAAGAGACAGGTCCACCTTGTTGTCCGCCACTGTCCAGTACAGACCCGAAGCGGCCTGCCAGCCGTCCTGAGGCTTCACCCTTTCAGACGAAAGATGCCAGGCGTCCATAGGTGATACGGAAGCAGTGTTTGAAATGAGATGGATATACTGGTTCATGGAATTGAAGCCGGCCTTGAAGGAAAGGTTCTCCCTGAAAGAATACTTTCCGGACAGTCTGACCTCAGGAGCACCATAGAACTTCCTGTCCGGACTCAGTGAGTTGTACGCCGAATACCTCAGCCCGACATCAAATGAAAGTTTTTCCGAAGGCCTCCAGGTGTCGCTCACATACAGCGCTGATTCCAGCGCATGCTGCTTCTCCAGATAGTGGGAAGCCACCAGGGACGAATCTCCGAGCGGCTCCATGGCACCCGGATCAAGTTCGTAAAAAGTGGACTGCAATCCGTAGCTCAAGGTATGGTTGTCAGAAACGACGGTCTTGAAACCGGCTTTGATGAAGGCCTGGTCTATACCTGTGGCAACGCTGTAGGCGGAAACAGTGTTGAAGGCATTGTCAAGGAAATTGGAATACTTGTCATAGCCGGCGGTGAGGGTGAAGTTCGAACGCTCCGACACCGTGCTGCGCCACTTGACGGACGCATTCAGGTTGGAATAACGGAAAGTAGTGTCGCCGTCGAAAGAGAATTTGTCGCGGGACCAGTAGCCGTACGCCTGTATCGTGTTCCTGTCGTTGATTCTGTGAGTCACGGACGCATTCAGGTCGCTGAACCCGGCATTGCCACCTGAATAGGCGGTTCCTGCAGGAAGAAGGTTGAACAGCCAGTTCGAGTAGGTCGTTCGGCCGCCGACGATGAATGTGGTCTTACCGTCCCCCACCGGACCCTCGACGTGGAAGCGGCTTGTCAGAAGTCCGAGTCCGAGCGAGCCCTGGACTTTGTTGGAGTTGCCCTCACGGCCGCGGACATCAAGCACAGACGAGATGCGGCCGCCGAATTCAGCAGGGATGGAGCTCTTGTAAAGCTCAATATCATTTATGACGTCAGTATTGTACGCCGAGAATATTCCGAAAAGATGACTCGGATTGTAGATGGTGCCGTCATTGAACAGGACCAGGTTCTGGTCGGTGGAACCGCCGCGTACATTGAAGCCGCTCGAGGCTTCGCCCACACTCTTCACGCCCGGAAGAGTCAGGACAGCTTTCAGCACATCGGCCTCGCCAAAAGCGGAAGGCACCTTGGTGATAGTGTTGATGCGGACCTTTTCTATGCCCATCCTGGCATCGCGGTGGTTCACCATGCTCTCGGCGGAGACCACCGCACCTTTCAGGGACGTAACCTTCTCCTTCATCACCACATCCAGGCCGCCGTCGCCATTGACCATAACATTAAGATTCAGATCCTCAAGCGAATAGCCACTGAAACCGAGGGTATTCTCCCCGAGCGGGAGACGCATCTGGTAAGCCCCGTATGTGTCAGTCATCGCGTAGGCTCCTGTTTTGCCGTCGTAAACGGCGATACCAGCAAGAGGCTCGCCGGAAAGGACATCACGCACTGTTCCTCGAACTACCGCCCTGTCCCCTTTCACCTCACCCGGGGTGCCGATTTCATAGACCTTGTTGGCGAAGGTCACCATCTCGTTGCCAGCATTGATCAGGCGGAGAAGTTCGTCATTGCCGGCATTCTGCCCGGTGGAGAAGTACTCGGGGGGAAGCGTGGCGTAGATCGTCTTGTCTGCTATCTTGAAATCCTCTTCCGGTCTCTCCGCGTGGGAAGCCACTGGTTTCAACGAATCCGGAAGCTCGGCCACGACCACCTCGGAGACCACCTCCTTTGAAGGGAATATGGCCTGGGCGACTGCCTTCCTGGAGAGTTTAAGCTTAGAGTCGGAAGACAGGATGTAATTGTACGCTTTCCCTTTTTTCATCTTGGCCAGACTTCCATCTTTCACGCAGAAGAAGGACTCCTGGTCATCAAATGCATCATATATCTGTCCACCGCCGCCACTCATGGACATGTCAGTGGTCATCAGTTTCTTGATATACCGATATATTACAGGATCGGTGTGAACGACTTCGTAATACCCTTCAGGGACATCATAACCTTGCTTGCGGAGATTATCAAAACGGATATCATCAATGATGGCATACTCCACTCTGTCTCGTGGGACTATGACCGGAATACGGCTGGCATCCGGCTTGGCCAGCAAATTCTGCGAGAATGCATCGATATTCAGAAGGACACCATCATACCACTTTCCGTCAAACATCACCCCTCCTTCCAGGAACTCAGAGTCATACCAGTAATATGTACCTAAGAAAAGCAAGTTGTAGCGAGTGGCCTCGCGGGAACGGAAAAGAATCGAGTTGTCTCTGGCCCGGGACAGGTAGGAGTCAGTTTCCACATAGTTCTGAGCCAGGAGCGACACCGGGAACAGCAACAGCAGGAGCGCGGCGGACAATGTCAGTTTCCTTTTCATCATTGTCCTCAAAGATAAGGATAACTTTCTATAATTTATTGCAATATCAGATTTTTTGTATAAATTTGCGCCACTTTAGCCCCTTTTTGCGAAAGGGCCTTTTACAAACTGTTTTATTAACTTAAATTTTTTGCACAATGGCTGAATATCTGATG
>JAZRWN010000034.1:0-3198 GCA_045599725.1 Candidatus Cryptobacteroides sp.
GCTCGTGAAAAGCATCGTGACTCCCATTGAGAACATGAAAAGCGGTGCGGCCACCAGATGGAACCAAGGCTTTCCGATATATGGCTCAAAACTGAATTCCTCACCTATATGAGTTATGACCATCGCCACTATGGCCAATGCTTTCGCAAGGTCAAACTCAAATTTCCTTTTGTTTTCCACCGCCTTTGAGATTCAAGTCTAGGCAACTGATATTATTTGATCACCAAACTTGCTGGTTTGAGACCTGCTGATTTAACTGTAAGAGTGATGGTGCCTTTATCTTCAGAGGCACGGACAACTGCCAGGGCACGGCCTTTCCAAGTGTTGTGGACAGAGTCCATGGTAGAATCGACATCCTGAAGATTAGCATTTCCAGCGGCTGCGAGGCTGCCCGCGCCCTTGACTGTAAACTCAAGAGGGACTTTAGCTTCAGGAACCACCCTACCCTTCTTGTCCAGAATCTCCACGGTGACGAATGAGAGATCCTGACCGTCACGGACAAGTGTCTTCTTGTCAGCGGTGAGACGGATGGAAGCCGGTGCAGATGCTGTCTCGAGTATCTGCTCATTCACTTCGACGCCGTTCTTCACACCTACTGCACGGAGTGTTCCAGGTTCATAAGGAATTTTGAAAACAGCCTTGAACTCTTCTGCGCGTGTGGTAGGCTTCTCGCCAATAAGCTTTCCATTCAGATACAAGCGGACAGCATCAAGACGGGAAATGACTTCGACTTCAATATCCTTGCCTTCCCAGCCTTCCCATGTCCAGCTCTCCCAAGTCGGCCATACAGCCCAGCTTGTGAGATTGATCTTGCCATAGAATCCGTCCGGTTCCCTCACGGCGAGATAGACAGGAGAAGCTGTCTCAGGAGAGTACAGCAGCTCACGGTAATGGCTGATAGGCTTGCGCCAGCCGGTCAGGTCGATGTCACCGCAGTACGCGCCATGCCAAGGGAAGAGAATGATGCCATAATGTGGTCCAGGCGTCTCGCCGTCATAGAACCAGCGGCCAATGCTGGATTCTCCGAGGTAGTCGACTGCGGTCCACACGAAATCACCCAGAATGTAGGATTTGTCATTGACCAGCTCCCAGTTCTTGAATGCATCGCAAGGATAGGATTCAGTCTGCCAGATAACACGCTCAGGAAGCCTGGCATGGTCACCTTCTGCCTTATTGATCAAGTAGTTGTATCCAGCGATATCGTGCACTGCGATGAGTGGGTCATAGATTTCCCAGTCACGGTCCCAGCTCGCCAGACCTTCAGTCACAGGGCGTGTAGGATCGAGTTCGTGACATCTACCCGCAAGCTTCATGGCAGTAGTCAGCATCTGAAGTTCCTTTCTCTCATAGACCTCGTTGCCGATGCTCCAGCTGATGACTGATGGATGGTTGCGGTCGCGAAGCACCATGGCGTCCAGATCTTTCTGCCAGTCATCATCAAAATGTATGGAGTAATCACCTTTAAGCTTGGCCTTGCGCCAGCCGTCGAACGCTTCATCAACCACCAGAAGTCCCAATTCGTCGCACGCGGCAAGGAACGCTTCTGACGGCGGGTTGTGGGATGTACGGATAGCGGTGAAGCCTGCCTCCTTCAAAAGTTTCACCCTTCTGTACTCAGCTGCGTCGAAAGCAGCCGCTCCAAGGATACCGTTGTCATGATGGACACAGCCACCGTTGATATCGATGCTCTTTCCGTTGAGAACGAAACCGTCCTCCGCGGACCAGGAGATGGTGCGTATTCCGAAAGATTCAACATTGCTGTCAAGCAGAGTGCCGTCACCCTTGACAAGAGTGATCTCGGCCTCATACATTTCAGGGTGCTCCGGACTCCAGAGACGCGGTGAATCAATCACAGCCTCCACGACGATCTTGCTTTCCCCACCAGCAGCTACACTTGCTGAGCTGGAAGCGGTCTTTCCGGCAAACTTGAACTCGCAGGTGACATTCTCCGGCCTGGCAGTCTCATTCTGCACCATGGTCTCGAATCTGACAGTAGCCTTCGATGCACTCACTTCAGGAGTGGTGATGTATGTGCCCCACTGCTTGATGTGCACACCCGCTGAAGCCTTCAGCCAGACATGGCGGTAAATTCCGGAGCCTGAGTACCAGCGGCAATTAGGCTGGGAAGAGTTGTCCACCCGCACCTCTATATCGTTGGCTCCCGGCTTCACGAACTTTGTAATATCTACGTTGAAAGCAGTATAGCCGTAGTGGTGCGAACCGGCGAGGCTGCCATTAACATAGACCTCGGCGTTCTGATAACAGCCTTCGAAATATAGTCCAAGACATTCCGGGACAGATTCCAGAGTCAGGGAATTCTTGTAGACACCTATTCCGGCTGGGTAATAACCGCTTTCATTACCCATAGGGTTGTCCGCCTTCATCTCGCCTTCAATGCTCCAGTCGTGAGGAAGGTTTACGGTTTTCGGCTCTCCTCCGTCCAGAGAGAAAGACCAACTCTTGTCAAAAAGCACCTTGCCTGAGCCAGGTGTGAACACTGTTGCAAGTGTCAATAGAAAAGAGATAAGTAAGTTATGCATAGTCTTATGTAGATTATTTACGGCTAAGATAGTAAATAATCGCTTTTTCGTGTCATTTATTTTGTAGTTAATTCACAACTTTGTTGTCTAACGGAGCGAAACAAGTTTAAAAAATGGGAACAAAAGAGCAAGAATTCACATCGATCGTCAAGGAACACAAACGCACCATATATACTGTGTGCTACATGTTCTCAAAGGATGAAGACGAAGTGAGCGATCTATTTCAGGAAATCCTGATCAAACTTTGGCAGGGTTTCGGATCCTTCAAGGGAGAAAGCGACATCAAGACCTGGATCTACCGCGTAAGCCTGAACTGCTGCATCAACCAGGACAAGAAGCAGAAGAGAGGCGGAAAGCACGTGGAGCTTGAAGTCGACATCCACCCTTATGAGGACAATTACGAGAAGTCCCTCCAGGTCAAGCAGCTGTACTCGCGAATCAACCGTCTCGGACTGGTGGACAGAAGTATCATCCTTCTCTGGCTCGAAGGCCTGAGCTACGAGGAGATCGGTGCCATCATCGGCATCACAACCAAAAACGTATCCGTGAAGCTTCTCCGCATCAAGGAGCAGCTCAAGCAAATGTCAAACATCTAATTCTTTACGACAATGGAAACTCAGGAACTCAATACATCTGTGGAACTCGAGCAGCTTCGCTC
>JAZRWN010000035.1:0-28289 GCA_045599725.1 Candidatus Cryptobacteroides sp.
TTTCACTCCCCTGTTCGGGGTGCTTCCCACCTTTCCCTCACGGTACTGGTACACTATCGGTCTTCCGAAAGTATTTAGCCTTGCGGCATGGTCGCCGCAGATTCAGACAGGATTCCACGTGTCCCGCCCTACTCAGGTGCCGCTCTCGAACCACCCCCGTTGCCTGTACGGGACTGTCACCCTCTTCGATTGAACTTTCCAGAACATTCCAGTTCCTGGGTGATTCTTATTTGAACGGTCCTACAACCCCGGCAGCGCCGCAACGCCGCCGGTTTGGGCTCTTCCCATTTCGATCGCCACTACTCTGGGAATCGATTGTTTCTTTCTCTTCCTGCGGGTACTAAGATGTTTCAGTTCCCCGCGTTCGCCCTGCTAGCGCAGTGTCAGGCCTTCAGCCTGACGGGTTTCCCCATTCGGACATCTCCGGATCAAGTCCTGTTTGCAGATCCCCGGAGCTTATCGCAGCTTACCACGTCCTTCGTCGCCTTCGGAAGCCTAGGCATCCACCGTACGCTCTTGTTCTCTTTCTCTGAATGAATCATTCGACTGTTGGGAATCACTTCTCAGTGACGCCCTGTCTCTTGATTGTACTCGTTTGCCTGTGAAATTGCAGTCCTTAATCGTCGCAACTCGAAAAAACTCGAATTTTCTACTCTGATTACAGACTATTGATTTCTTTACTTCTTACCTCGTTATCTCTCTCAGTATTGTCAAACAACTGGTTCCGTCCGCTAAAACTATCGTTTTATTCGAAACGGGCTGCAAAGATACTCACTTTTTTGGATAGTGCAAATCTTTTTATGAAAAATCTTCGGAAAATGCCAATAAAACCTCGGAGAGCCCCCGAAGGTCTATTCAGCATACAGCCCGATGATGTTCAGAATCACCTTGGATGCAGCCTCCATGCTCTCGAGAGGCACAAATTCCATCTTGCCGTGGAAATTCAATCCGCCCGCAAAAATGTTCGGGCAAGGCAGTCCCATGAAAGAGAGATTGGCTCCGTCTGTACCACCACGGATAGGCTGGACCTTCGGCACTATTCCCTCCATCTCCATAGCCTTTATGGCCTTCTCGACGATATGGTAGTGAGGTTCGACCTCCTTGCGCATATTGTAGTACTGATGGCGGATGTCCGCTGTCGCGGTGCCTTCTCCGTACTTGGCGTTGATGAAATCCACGCACTGCTGCATGACGGCCTTCCTGTTCTCATAGAGAGCCATGTCGTGATCCCTTATAATATAGGAGATGGTGGCTTCCTCTACGGTTCCGTTGAAACCGATGAGATGGAAGAAGCCCTCATAACCTTCGGTATACTCCGGCTTCTGCTCGACAGGCAGGAGAGAATTGAGTTCTATGGCAATCCTCATGGCGTTCTTCATCTTGCCCTTGGCGTATCCTGGATGGACATTGCGACCCTGGATGTGGATGGTGGCTGCGGCGGCATTGAAGTTTTCGAACTCAAGCTCTCCGAGATCGCCTCCGTCCATGGTATAGCCGTAGTCAGCATCAAATTTTGCCACATCAAACTTGGCCACGCCGCGTCCTATCTCCTCGTCCGGGGTGAAGGCGACTCTCAGTTCACCGTGCTTGAACTCCGGATGCTCGACTATATACTGGACAGCATTCATGATTTCCGCGACTCCCGCCTTGTCGTCGGCTCCGAGAAGAGTGGTTCCGTCCGTGGTGATGAGCGTCTTGCCCTTGTGGGCAAGCATCTCCGGGAACTCTGAAGGCTTGAGAAAAAGTCCCTCGACACCCTTGAGCGCGATTTCGCCACCGTCATAGTTCTCTATGATCTGAGGCTTGATGTCCGCTCCCGGAGCATCAGGAGATGAATCCACATGTGCGATGAATCCGATCTTCGGGGCCTTCTTGTCTATATTGGAAGGTATGCGTGCCATGACATAGCCGTACTCATCCAGGGTGGATTCCACGCCGAGAGCCAGGAGTTCATCATTAAGCATGGAGAGAAGGTTCAGCTGCTTCCCGGTGGAAGGCTGGCTCTCCGACTCCTCGCAGGACTGTGTGTCCACAGACACATATCTTAAAAATCTGTCAAGTAACTTTTCCATATCTTATTTGTCTGATTTCATTGAAGCATAAATCATATAGGCGATGATGCCGATGAACGGGATGATGGCGACAGCCTCTCCGCAACGGGCATTCCAGTCATAAAGGAACCAGTCCACATTCGCGAACTTGAGGATGGCGCTGACCACACCCATGAGGGCACCGCCGGCGATGAAACCGCTCGCGATGAGAGTTCCCTTCTCCGAGCGTGCAGTGTTGACTTCCTTGTCCTTTGAGCGAGTGCTGACGAACCATGCAATGGCGCCGCCAACGAGCAGAGGAAGGTTCAGGTCAATAGGGATGAACATGCCGAGGCAGAATGCAAGAGCAGGGACCTTGAACAAGGTCAAAAGAGCTGCGATGACAGCACCGATGCCGTAAAGCAGCCAAGGAGCGCTGCCACCATTCATCATAGGTTGGATCACAGCCGCCATGGCGTTGGCCTGAGGGGCGACAAGAGCATTGTCACCGACAAAGCCGTAAGTCTTGTTAAGGACAAGCATGACACCGGCTACGGTCGCAGCTGCCACGAGGGTGCCGACAAACTTCCAGGTCTCCTGCCTGGCAGGGGTGGTTCCGATCCAGTAGCCTATCTTGAGGTCGGTGATGAATGCGCCGGCCACTGACAGCGATGTACAGACCACACCGCCTATGAGCATGGCGGCAACCATTCCGGCATTGCCCTTGAGGTCTACTGCGGTAAGGACGAGCGCGGTGATGATGAGCGTCATGATGGTCATTCCACTGACAGGGTTGGTACCCACAATGGCGATGGCGTTGGCAGCAACGGTCGTGAAAAGGAATGAGATGACGGCCACGATCAGAAGTCCTATGATGGCCTGCCAGATATTGTTCACGACTCCGCCGAATGCGAAGAATGCGAAAACACCGATGAGGGCGATGGCGATGCCGAAGACAACAGTCTTCATAGGTAGGTCACGCTGAGTGCGCTCCACCGCCACTTCCGCCTCACCTGGTTTCTTCTTGAACTCCTTTGTGGCGAGTCCGAGGGCGGACTTGATGACACCGGCTGACTTGATGATGCCGATGACGCCGGCGGTCGCGATGCCGCCGATACCTATATGGCGGGCGTAGTCCTTGAATATCTGGTCTGCAGACATCTGTCTGATGGTATCAACGACACCAGTATGCATGAGGTCGATGACATTGCCGCCCCAGATGAGGTTCATAAGAGGAATGATGACCAGCCATACAAGGAACGAACCGCAACAGATGACGAATGCATACTTGAGTCCTACGATATAGCCAAGGCCGAGGACCGCTGCGCCGGTATTGAGTTTGAGGACAAGTTTCGCCTTGTCAGCCACCACCTGACCCCAGTGCATCACTGTGGTGGAGATTGTCTCGCTCCATACACCGAAAGTGGCGACGATGAAATCATAGAGACCGCCTATCAGGCCGCTGACAAGAAGGGTCTTTGCGCCCTTGCCTCCTCCTTCTCCGTTGACAAGCACCTGAGTCGTGGCTGTCGCCTCAGGGAAAGGATATTTGCCGTGCATCTCCTTAACGAAATACTTTCTGAAAGGAATGAGGAAAAGAATGCCCAGGACGCCTCCGAGAAGAGACGAGAACACCATCTGGGCGAAACTGACCTGAAGTCCAAGGATATAGATGGCCGGCAGAGTGAAAATGGCCCCGGCGACTATAGCGCCCGAGCACGCTCCGATGGACTGGATGATGACATTCTGACCGAGTCCGCCCTTCTTGCCGAGAGCCGTGGTCATGCCAACGGCAATGATGGCGATAGGGATGGCGGCCTCGAAGACCTGACCTACCTTGAGCCCGAGATAGGCTGCGGCGGCGGAGAAAATCACCACCATCAGGATACCCATGATGACGGAATAGGGCGTCACCTCAGGATAACTCCCCTGCGAAGAGAGTAGAGGCTTGTACTCTTCGCCCGGCTTCAGCTCTCTGTGAGCGTTCTCCGGCAAAGTATAGTTCTTGTTCTGTTCCATATGATAGAATTGGTTATTATTTCTGCTTCTGCTTCTGCTCCTGCTTCAGCTTCTTTTTCTCGAACCGTCTCACGTACTTCTCGTACTTCTTCCTGTCCTTGTCGGCTTCCTTTGCAGCTGCCATCACAGCCTTCAAAGTCCGCTGACGCTTCTTTTCCAGGATACGTTCATCCTTTATAGCCTGCTTTTCCGCATCTCTGGCGTCCTTTTCATCCCATTTTACTTCCCTTGCGGCTATCTTCGCTTCCCTCCTGGCCTTGGCTTCTGCGGCTCTCACGGCCTTTTCATCAGGGACGGACGGGGCCTGGACAGAAACTGAATCCGGAAGAGTGGCGACAGCTTCTTCAGATGGAACGATGACATCACTGACTGCAGCACTGTCCGCCGGGGCCGGAGAGTCTGAAAGCGGCTCCGGCGTCTGGTCGGTGAAGAACAGGGAATCCGCCATGGCGGCCAGCGAATCCGCCGACTGGATAGCCCTCTGCTCTTCGAGGTCCTTACGGTTCATCTCCTCAGCATGTCTGACACGGCGTACTGAGTCCTGTGAGGCCAGCATCTTTCTTATCGAGGCCATATGACCAGGGAAATACCTGTTGGTCTCCTTGAAATCAGGCATCGGGTGAGCAAGATACTTCGCTCTTTCAGTTTCGCGGAGGACAAGAGGAGTGATGTCCTCCTTGCCCTTCGGTCTGAGTTCAGGCAGCCAGTTGAAACCTTTCATCCTTCTTTCATCCTCGGGGAGCTGAACTATAGGATAAGCGTCATTCTTCGGGCTGTCGAAATAGTAAACCCTGTCTATGTCACCGTCCTTGAACACCGCAGAGAGCATCTTGCTCTCGACCTTGTTCACCGTGGCATAAGCATCATTCTCCTGAAGGAAGAATATGGCATTGGCACCACCGAGAGCGTCAAAACGCCTCAGAGCCGTGGTAGAGTCGAAATATGCGAGAATTTCAGTCGCTTTTATCTGGTCAAAGCAGACTGTATCCTCCTGGATGATGATGAAGGCGTTGGACATAAGACTGGCCTTGTCCATCTTCTGACCCTTTATCGCAAGTGTGAGACTGTCCGACGAATACTGTCTGTTCCCTTCATTCCACACTACAGGGGAGATGAACAGACGGGCCAGCGAATCCAGGTCGCAATATTCCAGCGAATCGCACACGACCTGCATGTCCGACCTGTAGAGCTTGACACCATGCAGGGCCGTCAGGAAACCGATCTTGGTCGTGTCGCGGTTAGCCAGCGAATCGAGCCTGTGCTGCTCCACCATTGCGAGGGAGTCTTCTGGTGACAATGGTTCCGGCAGAGAAAGCGAATCACTCTGAAACTCAGCGGCCGGGCCCGTCAGAGAAAGCGAGTCGGCCTGACCAGGTCCAGGAACATCTATCATCAGATCATCCAACTTGACACCCGCAGCGGCCTCACGCTTTCTGGCAGCCGCCTCCGGGTCGTTCGGATCATCCTCCTTCGCTGCTTCAGCCGCCTCCTCGGCCTCTTCCGCCGCCTTCCTCCTGTATGCGGACACAGGATCGGACTCAAGGTCTGCAAGCCGCCTTGATGCCAGGCTTACAATGTTTCCGGCTATGTCGCACTTCTGGACCGTGCGGTATATGAACTTGTCCGCGCCGACATACACAGTGTCGATCTGGCCGTTGTTGTCGGTTTCAGCCACCACGGAGGCATTCTTCTCGAGCGTCACCTGCGACAGGGAGTCTACATACAGAAGGACGTCGCTCATGGCGGAGACATTCCTCGTGGTGTCCGTCAGCTGGATATTGCCGTACATCTCGACATCATTGAACGGACGGTTGTAGTACAAAGAGTCCGACCAGGCTTCCTGGGTGTCCGACATCACATGGACATCACCGGTGAAGAAAAAACGATCGTTTGTCTTGTCATAAGTTCCGTCCGTGGCGGACAGCATGTTCTTGCCTTTCCATGCATCAATGTCGCCGAAGAACTCCGCAAAATCGTAGTCTGTATGGTAGACCAGACGTGAAGTGCGGACATACACGGAGTCCGTGTACATGTTCACGTTGTCATCAAAAGTGAAAATCTTCGACTTGGAATCATATGTACCGCTGTCACTCTCTATCACCTGGCCGTCCTTGTCCTTCATGGACGCTCCTCTCTGGAAGACGGCGATACTGTCCTTTGTGTTGTAATCCAGGAATCTGGTCCTCAGCGTATTTCCGTCCTTGTCCAGAAGCTGGACCAGATTGCCGCGGAACTGAGCGAGGTCATCATCTATGATGTAGTCAAGCCTGTCGCTGCTGAGCACGGTCCTGTCCTGGATGATCTGGACATGTCCGTAGGCATTGATTATCTTTGTATTGACATTCCAGAGAGCGGTGTCGCAGACCAGATATGTGTTGTTGTGGAGGAAACGGGCGTCAACAGTCTTCCTGTACTGGAAGCCGACAACATCCTCGATGAGTTCGAGAGACTTCGCGTTCATCAGCACCACGACACTGTCCGTCTGCCCCGTGCCCTGGGCCGACAATGAAAGGACTGCCGCCATGGCAGACACCAGTGATGCAATGAACTTCCGGAAGGACATCAGCGGGGCTAATCTTTGCGGACCTTGTCGCTCCACCCCTCACGCTTGAAATTACAGTCTCCGAACATCGGGTCGATGGTAATGGAGGTGGTCTTAATCTTCTCGTCCAGGAACTTGTCGATGAGTTTCATCTGCTTCTCATATTTGACCTGTGCAGCGATATCCGTGAAGTCGTGCTCGAAGGTGGCGGTGTGCGAAGGCAAAATTTTGTCCAGACGGATGATCTTGTAAACCAGGTTGCCGTCGCGGCCTTCGTTGTCCAGAGATGCAATAGGCTCCGAGATGTCACCCTCTCTGAGAGTCTGTATGGCCTTGTAGTCCTGAGGCTTTATCTGGTCGACCTCAAAATAGGCGGAACCGGTGTTCGGATCGGCCATCTGACCGCCGTTGGTCCTGGTGGCGGGATCCTCGGAATAGAATCTGGCGGCGAGTTCGAAGGTCACTGCCTTTGCGTTTATCTCGGTCCTCAGGGAATCAAGTGTCTTGAAAGCCTTGTCCTGATCGGCCTGAGTATATTCAGGACGGATGAGAATATGGCGGGCATTGAACATGTCCCCGTTCTTCTCAATGACTTCAATGATATGGAAGCCGTCAGGAGTCTCGACTATCTGGGAGATGGTCCCTGGTCTGAGGGACATGGCGGCATCAGAGAACTGAGGCCAGAAGATGGATTTCGAAGCCATTCCCAGCTCGCCTCCCTTCCTGGCGCTGCCGGTGTCCTCGGAGTAGATGCGTGCGAGCGTGGCGAATTTCTCACCGTTCAGGATTCTCTCACGGAGCGAGAGAAGTCTCTCCTTGACGGCAAGAGCCGCAGCCTCACGGTCAGGATAAAGGCATATCTGGCTCATCTGGAATTTAGTAGGAACCTCGGGGAGGACAGCGACATCCACGGTGTCAAGATATTGCTTGACATCATAAGGGGTCATTTCCGGGACATTGGCGACGATCGTGCCCTGTTCCTGCTGTGTAAGGCTCTGGTCCTCAAGCTGCTGCCTCCACTCCTGACGGAGTTTGGACAGAGGCTTGTTGAAATACTCCTCCACAGCTTCGTCTCCTCCGAGAGCCGTGCGGACTTCATCCAGACGGCTTGTAAGCTGGCTGTCAACCTGGTCGCCGTTGACGGTGAGTGAGTCAACCCTTGCCTGCATGAGGAAAAGCTTCGACTCCATTATCTGTTCAAGAAGCTCACACCTCATGTTCCTGTCAGATGATCCGCCCTGGGCCCTGATCATCTGCACCTCGGACTCCAGAGTGGAGAGGGAGATCATTTCATTTCCGACCACAGCGATGGTCTTGTCGATCACACCATAGTACCGTTGAGCCGATACCGTCATGCAGAAACCGACCAGCAATGCCGGAACTGCGAGTATTTTCATCATTGTTTTCATTTCCCGGAATATACCACTAATTTTTCCTTGGCAAGTGCATCATCAAGCAAGTCCTGTTCCAAAGTGGAAAGAAGCTGGCGCTTTCTGTTGCTGATGATGATATCCTTTATGCGTTCTTCGCAATAATCAACCGGTGCCAGAGTGCCTGTCTTCTGCATGGACAGGACATAGGCTATCTTCACGTCCCCTCTTTCCTCCTCCATTTCGATGTATGAGCCGGAAAGCCTGGACAGCATGGTGCCGTAGTCCGTTCCAAACTCCTTGGCAAGCGTCAGAGCGTCCACCCAGTTCTCGGAATAGTCGGAGAACTTGAGCGCTGAAGAGTAGGCAAGGCTGTCCGTCTCCACTATGTCCTCGTATTTTGTCGACGACATCTTCTTCCTTATCACGTCAATGTTCGGGGAATCCTTCATGATATCCACGAACTTGGCCTTGAGAATAGGGACATCAAGCATGAACAGGTCCTTGTGAGCTTCATAGTACTCCTCGATGTCAGCACGGGTGACGGTGGTGTCAAGCCGCTCGTTCACATATCTCTGCTCATATCTGTACCTGAGCAGAGAGTTTCTGTACGCATCCAGTTCCCTGGAGACATCCTTCTCTGATTTAGAAAGCTGCTCGGTCGCCATGTCGAGATACAGCTGTTCGGTCGCCCAAGTGCGGATATACTGTTCCACAAGGTTTGTGCTGTCCTCAGGGGCCAGACCGTCAGGTATGTACGAGGACAGTTCGGTCAGATACAGCCTGTGCGCGCCGACCTGCGCCACGACATCATCGTCGTGGATGAAATCCCTGACCGCCTGACATGAGGATATCATGACAGCGGCGGAACAAAGAAGTATGAATCGCAGACTTTTCACGCAAAATAATAGTTAACCTGCAAATATAGTATTAAATCTTCAATTATCCGTTAACCCTGATATGAATAGTAAATCCCGGACTTCCTGTGAAGGATGTCCGGGACGATGTCCTGCAAGTATCAGACCTGTCTGATTATTTAGAGGCCTTGACTACGTCGCTGAGCTTGGTGTAAAGGGCGTCAGTCTTCTCGAGCAGTTCCTTGCGGATGCCGTTGAAATATGCCTTCTTCGGTCCTTCGGCAGGTGCGTTGACCTTGTCCTTGAGATCGTTGAAAAGGTCCACCGCCTCATCGAGAAGGTTTGTAAGCTCCTCGTCAGATGTTGAAGGGTTGTAGGCTGCGAAGAAGAAGCAGTCATCCACGAATGCGCTCAGTACGTATTCAATGTCCTTTTTGATGTCTCTTAAATTCATAATTCGTCTTGTTTGTATTGTGACTGCAAATATAAGAAAATTATTCTGATTGTGTGAAATAGTACGGACTTTCAGCGATACTGACCACGCCATGGCCGTCATCTACGTATCCCAGTATCCTTCTAGCCCTCAGAGGCTCCCTTCCTTCGTAGTCCTCGGACTCCGGGTCGAGGTTGCTTATGCGGACCACCTGCGATGCATGGATATAGACATCGTCTCCCATATAGATGCCCACATGGGAGATTTTCTCCTGCGCCCCGTCATGTGCAGGGGTCCCGAAGAAGATAAGGTCGCCGGGCTCAAGAGCGTCAATCGGCACAGGAATCCCCACCCTCGCCTGCTGGGATGCATTGCGCGGAAGAAGGATGCCGTTCATGTAGAACACGCTCCTGGTGAGGCCGCTGCAGTCCACATTCTTGATGGACGTGCCACCCCACATGTAAGGAACACCCAGGAAGTTGAATGCTGTGCCGATGATGGCGTCAGCGGTCTGTTCGCGCGTCGCCACCCACTCGTCGAAGTCCTCGACGTCGGTCTTCAGCACCCAGCCGCATTTCCCGGAAGGGAGCATGCAGGCGAGGAACTTGCCGCTTTTCATAGGCTTGCCCTTGCTGTTGAACAGCGAGCGCACCAGACCACCCATCACGAAGTCGCTTATCCTCTCGCTTTCAAGTGACGGTTCGGCGTATATGTGAGTGAAGTCCGTGACGCAGATATACTTGAGGCAGTCAATATAATCGTTGACCTCATCCTGGGTCATCTCCACCAGACCCATTTCGTTCACCCAGGCAGTATAAGGCTCAGGGGATACTATATGCCTCCAGTAACCTCTCTCGCCGATGATCTCGACGACTGTGCCCATCAGAGCCTGGTCCCCATTCTCCGCGGCATAATCGGGCTCTTCCCGCATGAAATTCGTCGAGAACTCCACGACCGCCCATTTACGTTCGACGTTATCTTCCTGAGCAAATGCCGGAAGCGCCAGGAGCGCCGCGGCCAGAGTGATGATAATCCTTTTCATAACAACGCGTGTTTCCGCAAATATAATCAAATTTAGTATCTTTGATGTGAATTATGGAAAAGCGCTACAACTCATACGTCGGCTACTTCCGCGGAAAGTATGGCACCAGACTGCAGAAACTGGTCATAGACGCCGGTTTCTCCTGCCCGAACAGGGACGGCACCGTGGGCACCGGCGGATGCTCATACTGCGACAACGCAGCCTTCCACCCGGGGTACAGCACTCCCGGCAAGAGCATCACGCAGCAGCTGGACGAGGGCATCGAGTTCCACAAGGTCCGCTATCGCGGAGCCTCCGACTATCTCGCATATTTCCAGGCATACAGCAACACCTACGGCTCCGTGGACGTGCTCAGACGCGTCTACGGCGAGGCTCTCGCGCACCCTGAGGTCGCCGGAATCGTGATAGGCACTCGCCCTGACTGCATCGACAACGAGAAACTCGACCTTCTCGAAGAGCTCCGGGACACTCCGCGGCCGGCATTGTCCGACGGGACGGAGAGGCATTTCATCAGGCCGGTGGTGCAGATCGAATACGGCATCGAGTCCTGTTATGACTCGACATTGCGCCATATCGGGCGCGGGCATGACTTCGAGTGCGCGAGGAAGGCGGTGGAGATGACCGCCGCTAGGGGCTTCGACGTGGGGGCGCATTTCATCCTCGGTCTTCCGTTCGAGACCCGGGACATGCTGCTGGCGCAATGCTCCCTCATCAACGACATGCCGCTTCACAGCGTCAAGTTCCATCAGCTGCAGCTGGTCAAGGGCACGAGGATGGAGGCGGAAGCGAAGGAACACCCGGAGCGCTTTCTGGACTGGGACCTGGATGAATATCTGGATCTGATAGTCGATATCCTGGAGCGGCTCAGGCCTGACCTCTATATCGAGCGGGTCGCGGGCGAAGTGCCGCCGCGTTTCGTCGAGAAGACACGCTGGGGGCTCATCAGGAACTTCCAGATCCTTCAGTTGCTGGACGAGCGGCTCGAACAGCGCGACACCCGTCAGGGCGCGAAATACTCGTATGATTCTTGCGCTGAATAACCGGGAAAAATGTAAATTTGCGGATATGAAAAGAATAGCTGTCATACTGGGAATCCTGCTGTCGTTCCATGCGGCGGCTCAGAATGCCGTGCAGGCATATGTCGACCAGTTGAAGACCACCGAGGAGCTCAAGGAGGCGGTCTGGGGCATCAAGGCGGTCAAACTGAGTGGAGAAGTGGTGGCGGAATACAACGGCGGGACCAGGATGGTGCCGGCCTCGAACATGAAACTCATCACCACCGGAGTGGCTCTGAACGAACTGGGAGCGGATTTCCGTTTCCGCACCAGGATAGCGTACAGCGGTGAGATCAACGAAGGTGTCCTCAACGGAGACCTGTATGTCGTAGGAGGCGGCGACCCCACCATTGGAGACCGTGACAGTGTCGCTGTGGCACTTCAGGCCACGTTCTCCGAGTGGGAGAAAATCATACGCGGAGCTGGCATCGAGCGCATCGAGGGCCGCATAATAGGTGACGGAAGGTATTTCGACGGAGAGCGGCAGAACCATTCATGGATGCTCGAGGACTGCGCTGCCGGCGACGGGACCATCCTCACCGGACTCAGTTTCGGAGGCGGTCTCCAGAGTTTCAATGTCAGCCCTGGTGCGAAGGTCGGAGCTCCCGCGAAGGTTGAAGCCATCTTTCCTGAGACTCCATGGATGGAGTGGAACCATAGTTGCACGACATCTGCGTCAGGTTCGGAGGAAGACCTGTACTACATCAGCAACGAACTCTCCCCAGTCGCTTCAATGACAGGAACCATCCCTCTCGGAGCAAGGACGAGACGCATCACCTGCGCCAACAGTTTCGGGGCCATGACCTGTGCATTCTATTTTTACAGATATCTAGAAAATGAAGGCATCATAGCCACGGAAGGGCCGGCGGACATCGACATGAACGGTCTGATCCGCGATTTCTCATCCGAGGAGAAGCTTCCATCCGCAATAGAGCAGGCCGGGCTGAACTTCATCGGCGAGACCTTCTCCAAACCTCTGGTCGACATCGTCAGGCATACTAACAATGTCAGCAACAACTACTACGCGGAGAGTTTCATGAGGACTCTGGCAAAAGAAAAAAATGGTTCGGCTTCATACGCTTCCGGGCAGGAGACGGTCAAGGCGGCGCTGAGGAAACTGGGGGTGAAAGGCGTGGACAGCATGCAGATATTCGACGGCAGCGGTCTGTCAAGAAAAAACTATGTTTCACCTGATTTCTTTGTGAACTTCCTGACAGCCATGCATTCTTCGAAGGTTTACAGTGCGTTCCTGAGCACACTCCCTCAGCCCGGGAAAGGAACACTAGCATCGCGTATGGTCAACGCCCCGTCAAGCGTAAAGGCCAGGGTGTACATGAAGAGCGGCTCGATGAACGGAATACGTTGCTACAGCGGATACATCCTTCCTTCAGACGGCGGCGAAGAGAATATCATAGTCTTCTCTTTCCTGACGAACAACACCGTCACAGCGGTCTCCAGGATGAATTTCATTATTGACAAGACAGTCAGCCTAATGGCTGAGGAGAATTAGAATATGGCAGCATCAAAACCCAAATCTGTATGGTTCTGCACATCGTGCGGAAATGAGAGCCCCAAGTGGATGGGGCGCTGCCCGGCGTGCGGGGAATGGAACACCATGGTCGAGGAGCCTCACGGAAGCAGGAAGGCTTCCGCAAGCCCGTCAGGTCGCCAGGAACAAGGTGAAAGACGCCGCCCTGTACAAATCCGCGACATCGAGACAGCCGGCGAAAGCCGCATCTCACTTGGAAGCGGTGAGGTGGACCGTCTTCTGGGCGGCGGCATTGTCCCGGGATCCCTCGTGCTTGTCGGAGGTGAGCCGGGCATCGGCAAGTCCACATTGTCCCTCCAGATTCCTCTGCACAGCGAAAGCCTGCGGACGCTTTATGTGACGGGAGAGGAAAGCGTGAATCAGGTGAAGATGCGCGCGGACCGTCTCGGCGGCAGCACCGCACAATGCTATATTTACAGCGAAACATTGATGGAGCACATCATCGACGAGGCCCGCACCATGATGCCGGACCTGATGATAGTGGACTCTGTCCAGACCATGTACACCGAATCCGTCGAGTCCGCTCCCGGTTCAGTGACACAGATCAAGGAGGTGGCCGCACAGCTGCTCCGCTTCGCGAAGGAGACGGGAGTGCCCGTCATTCTCATCGGCCATATCACCAAAGACGGATATATCGCAGGTCCTAAGGTTCTCGAGCACATCGTGGATGTGGTCCTTCAGTTCGAAGGCGAGAACAGAGGCGCTTACAGGATACTAAGGAGCATCAAGAACCGTTTCGGCTCCACTTCCGAGATAGCGGTTTTCGAGATGACGGGAAATGGTCTCAGGGAGGTGGCGAATCCTTCAGAGATGCTCATCCCTATGCACGGTGAGGGCCTCAGCGGCACTGCGGTCTGCGCCATGCTTGACGGTACGAGGTCATTCCTTTTCGAGGTCCAGGCGCTCGTGAGTTCTGCGGCATACGGTACCGCGCAGCGTTCAGCCACCGGATTTGACGTGCGCAGACTGAACATGCTTCTGGCCGTGCTCGAGCGCAGGGCAGGTTTCCATCTGAGCGCGAAGGATGTGTTCCTCAACATGGCAGGAGGTCTGAAGGTCAACGACCCTGCGTGTGACCTGGCCGTCATATGTGCGGTCCTGTCGTCAAATTTCGACTTTGCCATCCCTTCCGATGTCTGCTTCTCGGGCGAGATAGGGCTCAGCGGTGAGATACGCCCTGTCGCCCAGACTGACCGCCGCATCAGCGAGGCTGCTCGTTTGGGATTCAAGAAGATTTATATTTCTTCATTCACTTCTGTCGGACAGAAGGTTGAAGGCATTCAAGTGGTGAAAGTGGCGGATGTTCCGGCACTTGTCAAAGCATTATTCAAATGAAAGATATGAAAAAGACTGTTCTGGTTTCAGGTGGCGCCGGTTTCATCGGCAGCCATGTGACCGTGGAACTCGTTTCCGCAGGATATGATGTCGTCGTCGCCGACAACATGTCAAACTGCGACAGGACCGGCTTCGAAGGGGTCACGAAAATCATCGGGAAGGAACTCCCGTTCATAAATATGGATTTCTGCGATGCAGCAGCGGTGGACAAGCTGTTCTCCGAGTATAGGATCGACGCTGTCATTCATTTCGCAGCTTTCAAGGCTGTGGGAGAATCTGTCGCAGAGCCCATCAAGTACTACAAGAACAATCTGGACTCGTTCTTGAATGTCCTCGAAGCGGCACGCACCCACGGAGGATGCAATGTAGTGTTCTCTTCCTCCGCCACAGTCTACGGCGAACCTGACGAACTGCCTGTCACCGAGAAGTCGCCGCGTCAGGAAGCGACTTCGCCTTACGGCAACACCAAGCAGATGTGCGAGGATTTCCTGCGCGATGCGGTGAAAGCTTATCCTGAGCAGATCAAGGGTATCGCCCTGCGCTACTTCAACCCTATCGGAGCCCATCCATCAGCCCTGATCGGCGAACTGCCTCGCGGAGTGCCTAACAATCTTGTTCCGTTCATCACCCAGACCGCCATCGGAAAGCGTGAGTGCCTCAGTATCTTCGGCAATGACTACCCTACTCCAGACGGGACCTGCCAGCGCGACTACATCGACATAGTCGATCTCGCCAAGGCTCATGTCTGCGCTGTCGCCAGGATGCTTGACGGAAAGATGAAAGCCGGTTATGAAATATATAATGTCGGCACCGGCCGTCCTGTGTCAGTGCTTGAGCTTGTGAACGCCTTCGAAAAGGTCAACGGACTGAAACTCAACTACAAGTTCGCGCCACGACGTGCGGGTGACGTGACTGCCATCTGGGCTGACCCTTCATTGGCGAACAAGGAACTGGGATGGAAGGCTGAGCGCAGCGTGGAGGAGACTCTCGCCGCGGCATGGGCCTGGGAGAAGCATCTGGCAGGTAAATAGCCGAGGCTGGATGAATCAATATCCGTGTCTGGACATGAAGTCAAGCATGCTTCTGCCGAGACGCGGATTTCTTTTTATATAGCTGCTGTGAGTGGCGCCTTTGAAGATGACCAGTTCGCTGTCCGGTATGGAATCGGCTATGAGTCTGGTGTGCTCAACTGATATGAGGTCTTTGCTGCCTGCTGTGATGAGTGACGGGCAGGCAATGGCTGACAAGTCCTTCGGGTCGATGTCCGGTTCATCAAGCATCATCATGACCAGCGGTGTGCCCTGCTCCAGTATCCATTTCTTGAACTCTTCGAACCCCTCTCCGCAGTCCGGATAGAGGTTTGCACCCGCAGCGACTATGAGCCCGCAGGTTCCCGGGTGGGCCATTTCGAGCAGAAGTGCATTGATGCCTCCGTCACTCCAGCCGCCCACCAGAGGTTTGTTCAAACCCATTTTCTTTATGAACTGATAGCAGTCCTCTGCCATATCGGCATAGTGGTACTCCTGAAGCGGCTCGTTTGCCCCTTGGCCCCTGGAGTCAGGGACATACACGCGGTATCCAGCCTTTGCAAGCTGGAGGGCCTGAGTCTTCATGCTTTTGTGTGAGCCTCCGTTGCCGTGCATCAGAACGACAGGCTTTCCGTCTGCCGGTCCCATGGCTGAGTATAGGAGGTTCTGGCCATTGACTTCGATGCGGTCGAGAGTCTCGTGTATATTGCTGCATCTTATCAGCAGCGGAGTGTAGTAGAAATAGGAGAAGAACTTGCGGATGTTCATATGTGTTATCTTGGCAGGTTGAATACTTCCATGTCGGAGATGTTTCCGTTTTCAATTCTGAACCGCAGCGCAGTTCTGACCACGTGCCATCCCTGCAAGCCGGCAGCGCCGGGGTTGATGACCATCATGTCGTACTGGCTGTCACGGATGACTTTCAGGATATGTGAGTGTCCGCAAACGAATATCTGTGGTCTGAGGCTGTCTATCAGGGCTCTGGCGCGGAGGTCATAATGTCCAGGATAGCCTCCTATGTGCATCATCAGCACTGACATTCCTCCGCACTCGAAGAACTGGTGGTGAGGGTAGTCCAGGCGGATGTCCTGGCCGTCACAGTTGCCGTACACTCCGACGAGGGGCTTGAATGCTGCAATCTCCTGAGCTGTCTGAACTCCTCCGCCGAAATCTCCGGCGTGCCATATCTGGTCCACCGGTTCAAGGAAGTTCCTGAACGGTTCGGAGAACACTCCGTGGGTGTCTGACATAAGGCCGATGTAGGGCATGGTGACTAATTCTCTGTCGGTTAGTGTTTTACGCAAAATGCTACCCTATAAGGACTGGGGTAGCGGATATTTCATTCATCTGTGTAACAGTCTGTTACGCTGCAGTAGTGAAAATAGACTGCGGCGACGGCTGCCAGGGCGGCGGTTTCGGTGCGGAGGCGTGACGGGCCGAGGTGCACGGGCTTGAATCCGCACTTTATGGCCAGTTCGACTTCCTCTCTGGAGAAGTCTCCTTCCGGGCCTATCAGCACGACGATGCGCGGCTTGTTTTGCTCAGTCTGACCGACAGTATCTGGGCCGTGAAACGTCGTGTCAGGAAGACGACCGCTCCACTGACAAGCAGGCTTCGCCGAAACGTTCCGCTTGCCGTCTTCCTGCCACTCATTCTCAGAGCCGTCAAAAGCCTTCAGGGCGTCATCGATGGAGATACGCTTCTCTTCTCCCTCGTAGCAGCACGCAATCAACTTGATGCCTGCAGCATCAGCAAAGGAACGGATGAAATCGGAGAGGGAGACGGGCTCATCCACCTGAGGGACTGCACCTTTGAGAGACTGTTTCGAAGCCGACAAAAGGATACGCTTCAGGCGGTCTGTCTTGAAGATCTTCCTCTCGGAATGATCCCCTATCGTAGGAGTGATGACATCCACGCCAAGCTCCGTAGCCTTCTCGGCAAACCACTCGTAACGGTCAGCGTTCTTGGTAGGGCAGACTGCCATCTGAAGGAAATACGGATGTGAGCCCCAGTCGGGCTCCACACTTATGATTTCCGCCTCTGCGGCCTTCGGAGAAGCATCCAGAAGACGGCAGTTGTACAGAGTGCCTTCACCGTCGATGACATGGACATCGTCGCCCTCCCGGTGACGAAGCACTTTCACGCAGTGAACTGACTCGTCCTCGTCGAGGCGGCATATGCGGCCGTCAATATCTCTGGAATAGAATATCTCCATGTTCTAAGGGCGGATTATCTTGACCTGGCCGTCCACCTCCAGCTTGATGAGCTGGGAAGCTAGGCCTGTGGAACCTTCTTCAAGTGCAGGATTGACTATGTAGTCTACTGCAGAGCGTATCTCTTCAGGAATGTCCTCGAATGTCTGCGGGGAAGGCTCGCCGGATATGTTGGCTGAAGTGGAGACCAACGGGCGTCCGAGCTTGAAAACCAGGTCCTTGCAGAAATCCATCATTGGGATGCGGATGCCCACTGAGCCATCCTCAGCTACGGTGTTGTACGCAAGGTGATATCTGTCAGAAGCAGCCTTCTCGCCATCCTTGGGAGCCGAGGTGCAGATGGCGCCGGGATAGATTATGGTCATAGGCTTGTCGTTCACTTCGACCAGGTCTATGGCGATGTCAGGAATCTGTTTGATGTATCTGGCGACCATGTCAAGGTTATTTGCCAGAAGCACAAGTGACTTGGAGTCGGAGCGGTGCTTTATCTCGTATATCTTCTTCACCGCCTCCGGGTTGGTGGCGTCACAGCCAAGACCCCAGATGGTGTCTGTAGGATAAAGGATTATGCCTCCGCCACGGAGTGCCTTCAAGGCGGCGTCCAGCTCCGCGGCTGTATCTATCTTTTTCATTATCAATTGATTATTAATTCTGTTACGATAGGATAATGATCCGAGCAGCGGACCTTCTCCACCTTATGTGACACAGCGCTGAACTTGTCCGGATAGAGAATATAGTCTATGCGGATGAAAGGCCAGAGGACCGAATAAGTCCCACCAAGGCCCTTGCCAGCTTCGACGAACGAGTCCTTTCTTCCACGCTTCAACTGAGTGTAGGTATATGACATCGGAGTGTCGTTGAAATCGCCGGTCACAATTGACTCGACCGGGGACTCCTTTATGTCGTTCAGCACGATGTCCACCTGCTCCGGCCGTCTCGTGATGGATGAGCGTATCTTCTCCTCCGCCTGCTGCATCATCTCCTCATCGTTCTTCGTTATGCCCTTGACAAGTCCGGGGAGGGAGATGTTGTAACTCTCGAAATGGCAGTTGTAGACCCGAACGACACCGTCACCGGTGTCAATGTCTACATATAGTGCGAGGTTGGAACTATGCTCGAAGTCGAACTTGCCCTTCCGCATGACAGGGAAACGGGTGAGAGTGGCATTGCCGTAGGCACCATGGTCGTCAACATTGGTGAAATACTCAACCTCATAACCTGGCATATACTCCTCCAGCCAGTCCTTGACGGAAACGCCCTTCGGAGCACGGATCTCCTGCAGGCAGATGATGTCTGCACCTGTCCTGCGGAGGAAGGCGAACACCGAATCCGAACACTGCTCCTTCCCATCCATTTTCGAATGCTCAGGATACATCTCGAACTTGCCGACGTTGTAGCTCACCATCTTTATGGCAGGTTCCGTTCCATCCGGCTCAGCCCCTTTGAACTGGACATATCTGCCGATAAGGAACAATGACGGCAGAAGGGCCAGGAACGGTATGATGACAGCTCTGGACCTTCGTTTGAGAGCCCAGATGAGAAGAATCAGATTGGACAGGAAGAACAGGAAGAAAAGAAGTCCGAACACTGTCATGAACCACGCCTTCGCGGGATTGACATACAGCGACAGGTAGCTGAGTACAAGCACCCCCGCATTCATCAGCATGAGACTGCGGGCAGTAAGGCCGAACAGGAAACGTCCGAATCCTTTCTTGCTGTTTTTATTCTTGGACGGCATCAGTTCTTGTCAAACAATGTTCCTTTGTTCCGCCAGTACTTGATCAGCAGCCAGCCAAGCAGCATACCTCCGAGATGAGCGAAATGCGCGACACCAGCCACGGTCCCGGTCACTCCTGTGAGAAGCTCGATGCCGGCGAATATGATGACCATCCATTTCGCGCTGAGCGTGACAGGAGGGAAAAGCAGGGTCAGGCGTGACTCAGGGAAGAGCATGGCATAGCCGATAATGACGCCGTATATAGCTCCCGATGCACCGAGGCAAGGGGTCATCTTCAACTCGGCATATGACTGGGCGGCAGATGTGGATCCGTTGGCGATGGCAGCCATGAAACTCTGGGCCTGGAGGTATTCGACGCCGGTATGAAGCGCGACTGCACCGAGACCGCAGACGAAATAGAATATCAGGAACTTCCTCTCCCCTATCATCCTCTCCAGGACCGAGCCGAACATCCAGAGGGTGTACATATTGAAGAGAATATGCCAGAAACCACCGTGCATGAACATATGCGTGATGATCTGCCAGATGTGGAAATGCGGCGACTTCGGATAGAACAGGGCGAACTTCGTGATCATGAAGTCTTGATTCAGAAGCGTCGCCACGAAGAAGATGATGTTGATGATGATAAGGTTTCTCGTCACGGTCGGGACATTTCCGAGGAAGCGTCTGCCGTTCGAGGAAGAATTGTCGTTATAATAGTAGTAATCTGCCATGCTTAGAATTTCTTGTCGAGGTCATCGACGGTGATTATGTTGACTATTCGTCTGCCACGGGAGGTGAACTCAGCGTTGCCGCACGCGAAAAGCGAGTCGATCAAATGCTGTGCCTCGAACGGAGAGGACGGCATTCTGGCAGTCGAAGCCCCCAGGATGGCGAACTTCTCCGCCATGGACGAGTACATCGTCTCCTGCAGCGACGTGTGGTCTTCCGAAAGTATGAGAAGCAGGTCGGAGACCATCGCCTGCACTTTTCCGCTCTCGCATGAGAACCCGTCGGGCACTCCGTTCACCACGATGGTGTCATTGCCGAAAGGCACAATGTCGAAGCCGAGGGACTTCAGCATGTCTGAATGCTCGTCGAAGAGCAGACGGTTCTCCACGCCTACCTGCACCTGCTCCGGGAAGAGCGATGCCTGGGACACGAACGAGCCCTGTGAAAGGGCAGCGAGGAACTTCTCGTACAGGATGCGCTCGAACGCCCGCCTGATATTCACGACCATGAGGCCCGAGCGGGAGGCGGTCACCAGATATTTGTCCTGTACTGTAAGTATCTGAGTGGTAGGAAGAACCTTGGACTCAAAAAGCTTTCCGTAGTCCTCGCGTTTCTCCACATGTCCGTAATCCGGCAGTTTGAAAGAAGTCTCCTGCTTCGGTGAATAGTCGGAGAAATCATAATCCTGCCTCACCGGTGGCGGGTCGAAAGGATTGTATTCTGGATCAAGGTCGACTTTTGGCGTGGCCGCCGGCCTGTATTCGTCGAAACTCCTTCCTATGACCGGCAGGCTCACGGAACCTTCAGTGTCGAAGTCTATGCTGGCTCCGAAGGCGTTCTTCCCCAGAGTCTCCTTGACGCAGGCGTACAGAACCTGGAAAAGGACGGTCTCGTCCTCGAACTTGACTTCGGCCTTCGTCGGATGGATGTTCACGTCCACGGAGTGCGGGTCAACGTCTAGGAAGATGAAATATGACGGTGTCAGTCCTTCGGGCATGAACTCGCCGTACGCCTTCATGACTGCCTTGTGCATGTACGGACTTCTGAAATAGCGTCCGTTCACGAAGAAGAACTGGTTGCCGAGGGTCTTTTTCGCTGCGTCCGGGCGGCCGATGAAACCGCTCACTTTCGCAATCGCCGTCTCGACGGATATGTCCACGACATCTCCGGCAACATTGCTTCCCAGAAGGTCGAGAATCCTGAATTTCAGGGACTTTGCCGGCTTCAGCGAATATATGTCACGACCGTTGTGCGTAAGCGAGAACGACACATCGGGACGGGTCAGGGCGACTCGCACGAACTCGTCCGCAATATGTTTGAACTCTATGTTGTCTGATTTGAGGAACTTGCGCCGGGCGGGGACATTGTAGAATATGTTCCTGACGGCGAACGATGACCCGCGTGGTGTGGAGACCTCCTCCTGCGAGACAAGCTGCGAATTCGCGAAAACCACCTCGGTGCCCACTTCTTCGCCGGTGCGTCTGGTCTTCAGCGTGACCTCCGAGACTGCGGCGATGGAAGCCAGCGCTTCACCCCTGAATCCGAAGGTCGTGATATTGTCAAGGTCATCGGCTGTCGCAATCTTCGAAGTGGCGTGGCGCTCGAAGCAGAGCACAGCTTCGTCCGCGGACATGCCGCAACCGTTGTCAATGACCTGGATGAGTGTCCTGCCGGAATCCGCAATGATGACTGAAACCGAGCCTGCATCTGCGTCCAGTGCATTTTCCATAAGTTCCTTGACCACGGATGAAGGGCGCTGCACCACTTCTCCCGCGGCTATCATGTTGGCTATGTTTGCCGGTAATATCTTCAGTTCCGCCATTATTACAAGATGGTGAAGAACTTGGCGATGTACATGATGACTATGATCACCAGGATGAGACCGACCAGACCGATGATGTTCTGCGCCCTGTTGCCGGCTCTGACTGATTTCTGATAATTTCCGTCACGAAGGGAACCTTTGATATAAGATCCTGGCACATAAGGGGTTTCTTTCCTTTCTTTCTCAGCCGATCCGTCCACCTCCCCGAACTTCTTCTTGAGTTCGTCCTTCTCCTTGTCATAATAGATCGGCTTGTAGTCGAAGGTGTTGTGCTCCTGCTCGCCGAACCAATTGAACATTCCCATAATTTTCTGCGTTATTGATTTACAAAAATAGTGATTTATTTGTAACTTTGCACATTATTAAAATAACAGCTTATGTCCTTTATCGAAGAAAGAATCGCTTTGGATGGTCTCACATTTGATGACGTTCTCCTCATTCCGGCATACTCAGAAGTGCTTCCGAAGGAAGTCAATCTACATGGAAGGTTCTCACGCAACATCAGCCTCAACATACCTATCGTGTCAGCAGCGATGGATACCGTGACGGAGGCCCCGATGGCCATTGCCCTCGCCAGGGAAGGTGGTATCGGTGTCATACACAAGAACATGTCCATAGAGGAGCAGGCCGCTGAGGTCCGCAAGGTCAAACGTGCCGAGAACGGCATGATCATGGATCCTGTGACGATCCACAAGGACCAGACGGTCGGCGAGGCTCTCCAGATGATGGCCGAGAACCATATCGGAGGCATCCCTGTGGTCGACGGCGAAAAGACTCTCGTGGGTATCGTGACCAACCGCGATGTCCGTTTCCAGACAGACGAATCAGCCAAGATCGAGGATGTGATGACCAGCACAGGTCTCGTCACCATCAGCGAAAACCAGAAGACTGACCGCGAGTATGTGAAGAAAGTCCTTCAGGAGTACAAGGTCGAGAAACTTCCTGTCGTCAATGCAGAAGGCAAGATCGTGGGTCTCATCACATTCAAGGATATCACCAAGGAGAAACTCCATCCGAATGCCTGCAAGGATTCGAACGGCCGTCTCCGCGTCGCCGCCGGCATAGGCATCACGGATGACGCGCTCGACCGTGTCACCGCCATGGTCGCTGAAGGTGTGGATGCAGTTGTCCTCGACTGCGCTCACGGACACAGCAAGAATGTTGTAGAAAAGCTCAAGGCAGTCAAGGCCAAATTCCCTGGCCTCGATGTCGTTGTCGGAAATATCGCCACAGCTGAAGCCGCCAAGCTCCTGATCGAAGCTGGCGCCGATGCCGGCAAGGTCGGTATCGGACCTGGTTCCATCTGCACCACCCGCATCGTGGCCGGAGTCGGAGTCCCTCAGCTCACAGCCATCTTCGAATGCGCCAAGGCCGCCCATGCGGCAGGCATTCCGGTCATCGCAGACGGTGGTCTCCGTTATTCCGGTGATATCGTCAAGGCTCTTGCAGCCGGTGGCGACTGTGTGATGTGCGGATCGATGTTCGCCGGCACCGAGGAGGCTCCGGGAGAGACCATCATCCTCAACGGCCGTAAGTTCAAGAGCTATCGCGGAATGGGCTCGCTCGACGCCATGGCTGCCGGTTCCAAGGACCGCTACTTCCAGACAAATGTCGAAACAAAGAAACTCGTCCCGGAAGGAATCGTGGGACGCGTTCCTTACAAGGGTACTCTCGAAGAGACTGTCTACCAGCTCATCGGAGGCCTCCGTTCCGGTATGGGCTACTGCGGAGCACATAACCTGCAGGAACTCCAGACAGCCAGATTCACAAAAGTCACCGCCAGCGGCATGGCTGAAAGCCATCCTCACGACGTGACCATCACCAAGGAGACCCCTAACTACTCAAGAGGCGAATAACTTGAACAAAAGACGAATAACTTAACAAAATATGTACAACGGAGAAAAATTGAACGCAAAGCAGTTCGTTGAAGATGCTATTGCGGAAATCAAAGCCCAGGTGGGCAATGACACCGTAGTCCTCGGACTTTCCGGAGGTGTTGACTCTACAGTCACAGCCCTCCTTATCGACAAGGCCATCGGCCATAACCTCGTATGTATCTTCGTGGACCACGGTCTCCTGAGAAAGAACGAGTTTGAGAATGTTCTCGCCAGCTATGAGGGAATGGGACTCAATGTCATCGGTGTCCGCGCCGCTGACCGCTTCTTTGCAGCCTGCAAGGGCATCAAGGATCCTGAGCTCAAGAGAAAGGCTATCGGAAAGACCTTCATCGACGTGTTCGCAGACGAGGCACGCAAGGTCAAGGACGCCAAATGGCTTGCTCAGGGCACCATCTGGCCTGATATCGCAGAGTCAAAGTCCGACAAGGGCACCATCAAGAGCCATCACAATGTAGGTGGTCTTCCTGAGGATCTCAACTTCGGTCTCGTGGAGCCTCTCAAGTACCTCTACAAGTTCGAAGTACGCGAAGTCGGCGCAGAGCTCGGTCTCGACCCATATTTCCTCGGCCGTCATCCTTTCCCGGGACCGGGACTTGGTGTACGCTGCCTTGAGGAACTCACTCCTGAGCGCATCCACATCCTCCAGGAGGCTGATGCAGTGTTCATCGACGCTCTCCGCCGCGAGGGTCTCTATGACAAGATCTGGCAGGCCGCTGTTGTTCTCCTTCCTGTACGCAGCACAGGTGTCAAGGACGGGCGCAGAACTTATGACAATGTAGTCGCTCTCCGCGCCGTCAACTCAGTGGACGCTGTGACTGCAGAGGTCGTCATGCTCCCTATGGAGTTCCTCGTCAAGGTCGCAGAGGAAATCATCGAGAAGGTAGACGGCGTGAACCGCGTTGTTTACGTCTGCTCTCCGAAACCACCTGCAACCATCGAGTGGGAATAGGATGAACGATTTCAGGATAGGTCAGGGTTATGATGTCCACCAGCTTGCAGAAGGGCTTCCTATGTGGCTGGGAGGAGTGCGGATAGACAGCCCGATGGGGTTTGTCGCCCATTCTGACGGAGATGTGGCCATACACGCGCTCTGTGACGCCATTCTCGGCGCGCTGGCTCTTGGGGATATCGGTCACCATTTTCCTGACACATCCGATGAATTCAAGGGTATCGACTCCAAGATCCTTCTCGGCCGAGTGGTGACACTCGCCCGCGAGAAGGGTTTTGGCATTGTAAACGCAGACATCACCATTGCGCTGCAAGCGCCGAAAATCGGCGGCTATGTCACCGGAATGCGTGAGACGCTCGCACCTCTGCTCGGCGTCACCACCGACTGCGTCAGCGTCAAGGCGACAACCACCGAGAGGCTCGGATTCGTCGGCAGACGCGAAGGCTGTGAGGTATGGGCGATTGTCCTGTTAGGCAAATAATTTTTAAACAGATATTTATAATGAAAAATTCCATCAGCGTACTGAATCACGCAGCTGACAACATCCGTATCCTCGCTGCTTCTGCAGTCGAGAAGGCAAAGTCCGGTCATCCGGGCGGAGCCATGGGCGGAGCGGACTTCATCAACGTCCTCTATTCAGAATACCTTAACTATGACCCGAAGAACCCTCAGTGGGTAGGTCGCGACCGTTTCTTCCTCGATCCTGGTCATATGGCACCTATGCTCTATTCAGAGCTCTGCCTCACAGGAAAATTCTCACTTGAGGAGCTCGCACAGCTCCGTCAGTGGGGCTCCCCTACCACAGGACACCCTGAGTTCGAGATCGCCCGCGGCATCGAGAACACCTCAGGTCCTCTCGGACAGGGTCATGTTTTCGCCATCGGCGCAGCTATCGCAGCCAAGTTCCTTGCCGCACACACCGGCAACCCTACTTTCTCAAAGGAGACCATCTACGCTTACATCTCAGACGGTGGCGTGGAGGAGGAGATCTCCCAGGGTGGTGCACGCGTAGCCGCAGTCCTCGGTCTTGACAACCTCATCATGTTCTACGACTCAAATGACATCCAGCTCTCAACAGAGACCAAGGAGGTCATGACCGAGAACACCGCAGCCAAGTACCGCGCTCTCGGATGGGAGGTCATCGAAATCAACGGAAACGATGCAGCTCAGATCCGCGAGGCTCTCGACGCAGCCAAGAAGGTCGAAGGCAAGCCGACCCTCATCATCGGCAAGTGCATCATGGGCAAGGGCGCCCTCAAGGCTGACGGCACATCTTATGAGGCCAACTGCAAGACTCACGGCGCACCTCTCGGCGGCGACGCTTTCGTGAACACCATCAAGAACCTCGGTGGGGATCCTGAGAACCCGTTCCAGATCTTCGACGATGTCAAGGAGCTCTATGCAAACCGCGCAAAGGAACTCGAAGGCATCTGCGCTGAGCGCTATGCCGAGGAGAAGGCATGGGCTGACGCAAATCCTGAAAAGGCAGCTCAGCAGGCTGACTGGTTCAGCGGCAAGGCTCCGAAGATCGACTGGAGCAAGTGTGTCCAGAAGGACAACGACGCCACCCGTTCAGCTTCCGCAGCTTGTCTTTCAGTGCTCGCAGAGCAGGTTCCTAACATGATATGCGCATCCGCTGACCTTTCAAACTCAGACAAGACCGACGGTTTCCTCAAGAAGACCCAGGCTCTCAAGGCCGGTGACTTCTCAGGTGCATTCTTCCAGGCAGGTGTGGCAGAGCTCACCATGGCTTGCTGCTGCATCGGCATGGCACTCCACGGTGGCGTCATCCCTGCTTGCGGTACATTCTTCGTATTCTCAGACTACATGAAGCCTGCAGTACGTATGGCAGCTCTCATGCAGCTCCCTGTCAAGTTCGTCTGGACACACGACGCGTTCCGCGTAGGTGAGGACGGTCCTACCCATGAGCCTGTAGAGCAGGAGGCACAGATCCGCCTCATGGAGAAGCTCCACAACCACGCCGGCAAGCCTTCTTGCCTTGTCCTCCGTCCAGCAGACGCAAAGGAGACAACAGAGGCCTGGGCTCTCGCAATGGAGAACACTTCCACCCCTACCGCTCTCATCCTTTCACGCCAGAACATCAACAACCTTCCTGAGGGCAACGACTACAGCTCTGTCGCAAAGGGTGGTTATGTAGTTGCAGGTTCTGACGAGAATCCTGATGTCATCCTCGTCGCCACAGGTTCTGAGGTCAGCACTCTCATCGCTGGTGCAGAACTTCTCCGCAAGGATGGCAAGAAGGTCCGTATCGTCTCCGTTCCTTCAGAGGGACTCTTCCGCCAGCAGCCTAAGGAGTACCAGAAAGCAGTCCTCCCAACAGGTGTCAAGAAGTTTGGTATGACCGCTGGTCTTCCTGTCAACCTCCTCGGCCTTGTCCCTGAGGCTGAAGGCGCCATCTGGGGTCTTGAGTCATTCGGTTTCTCCGCTCCTTACAAGGTGCTCGACGAGAAGCTCGGATACACTGCCGAGAACGTTTACGCTCAGGTCAACAAACTCTTCGAATAGTTTTTGTCCATAATATGGAGAGGTCGACTTCTGCCGGCCTCTCTGTTTTTTGCTTAGCCATCATGAAAATTATCAAGCTGTTATCCATATGCGCCACTGCGGCTTTCGTCGCATCCTGCGCCACATCCACAGTTGGCATCGAGGTTCAGGAAGGACCTTATACCATAACCACCATCGCAGAGAATGTATATCATCTGCAGGACTGCAATGATGCCAATCCATCAGGTGAGGCCTTCGATGAGAACGGTGAAAAGACTCATTTCAACAACTGCTCGGACATGTACCTTCTGGTCGGAAGGAGCAAGGCTCTCCTCATCGATCTCTCGAATTTCGTGAAATGGGATGACACGGCTGTCGCTTCCCTTCAGAATATCGTGGCAGAGAGAATCGGAGGCCTGCCTCTTGAGATCACTTTCACCCACAATCACGGAGACCATACAGGCATGCTTCCAGCTTTCATCGAGAACCCCGAGGTGCACTTCGCTTTGCCGAAGGTGGATTTCGAGCGCGTGGTCAGCAGATACCCCGACATTCAGTACACTTTCTATGATGAAGGTTATGAGTTCGACCTTGGCGGCATGAAGGTAGCCACCCTCATGGTTCCTGGTCATACCTCCGGTTCCATGGTATTCTTCCTTGAGGGTCAGAATCTGCTGTTTGCAGGTGACGCTATCGGTTCGGGCCATGGGGTGTGGATCTTCAATCTCGATGCTTTCAAGCAGTATGTAGATGGTGTCGACCATCTCGTGAAGTACATTGAGAACGAGGACAACGGTATCGACAAGGAGGCTCTCAGAGTCTATGGCGGTCATTACTGGCAGAAGGATTGGTTCCCTGAGCTTGGGAACGATGTGTTCGGCATGAAGTACATCTACGACATGCAGAAACTTATCGACCTCATCGCCGCCGACAAGGCTGAGACGGAACCTTCAAATCTGGGCCGTCCTGACCTGGACACTTATTTCAAGAGCGGGCAGGCTATCATCACCTGGAGCGCCGCAGCCGCCGAGGCTTGGCGTACCGAGCTCGGAGAATAGCCTTTTTCAAGCCGGGAAAACCAACGCTGCGCTGACAAGCAGCCTTCGGCGAAACGCTTCGCTTATGGTTTTCCCGGCTTGAACTGTTTATTGACACTGAGAGGAATTCGATAATGCAGGTGAAGAAACTTCAAC
>JAZRWN010000036.1:0-44358 GCA_045599725.1 Candidatus Cryptobacteroides sp.
CGACCCTCCAGCCTGTCACTTGGGTTGACGACTGGCCGATCATGGGTGTCAATACTGTCCCTGTCAAGGAGTTCGAGGTCCAGTTGACCGAGAGCGGAGAGAACCGCACCTGGTCTTCAGACGAGTTCGATTACAGCAACAATGCTGACATTGACCTTGTCTGGCAGTGGAACCACAAGCCTCTCGACGGCTGTTGGTCATTCACCCAGCGTCCTGGCTGGCTCAGACTTACCACAGGCCAGCTGGCAACAGACATCACTGATGCCCGCAACACCCTGACCCAGCGCACCGTAGGCCCTGCTTGCTACAGTGAGACAAAACTAGACGCCTCCGGTCTCAAGCCTGGCGATCATGCAGGGATCTGTGCATTCCAGAGCAACTATTGCGCTCTCGATGTGACGGTTTCAGATGAGGGAGAGAAGATTCTTTCAGCCATCGACAGGAACGGGCAGATCCTCAACCTCAGGACTGTTATGCCAGGCAATGAAGTCTGGTTGAAGATCAATTATGATTTCAACACCGACAGGGCCACCATGGCTTATTCATTTGACGGCAGCAGGTGGTTGACGATGGACTACCAACTTCAGATGAGGTTCACACTCGACTACTTCACAGGCTACCGCTCTGCATTATACAATTACGCCACCAAGGAACTTGGCGGCGTAGCGGATTTCGATTATTTCCATCAGGGTCTGATCTAGTCAATCTTCAGATTCTCATCGACATAGCTCAGCAGAGCATCAAGGTTCTCCTCGTCCCTGTGGGCGAGGATTGCCATTACCAGCGTGCCCGGAACGGGCTCCACACAGATAAGTATGACAGGTTGTTCGTTGTCATCCTGAGCCTCATAGTACCATCCGGTGTTCTCCAGGAAAGGGATTTCCTTGACCGGTGCTTCCTCTTCGTCATCGTCGAGTCCTATCGCCTCCATATAGGAGTTGATGCACTCGATCTTGGCGTCCGAGTCTTCCGGGGTGTTGCCGACATAAAGTTCGATGGATGCTCCGGCGAGAAGTCTCTGGTCAGGATTGGCAGGATATGCGTAATATGATATTACTTCTTCTCCTTCTTCTGTGATGATTTCCTGTTCAACTGTCCACTCTTTTGAAAGCGGGAGGGTGATTTTGTGTGCCATATTGTTATTCTTTTATTTTTGAGTCGATTATGATCGTGACCGGGCCGTCATTCAGCAGCCTTATCTTCATGTCTGCTCCGAAAATGCCTTTCTGCACGGGCCTGGAGGCGGCTCCTTCCAGAAGCTCGCAGTACTTTTCGTACATCGGCACTGCCAGTTCATGGCCGGCGGCGCGTATGTATGATGGACGGTTGCCTTTCCGGGTGGAGGCTGTCAGGGTGAACTGAGACACTGCCAGAAGTTCTCCGTCGATGTCGACGACAGAACGGTTCATGACACCATTTTCGTCGTTGAATATGCGCAGACCGGCGGTTTTCGATGCCAGCCACTTGGCATCTTCCTCCGTATCACCGTTCTCCACACCTACCAGCACAAGAAGTCCGCTGTTTATGGCGGATATGCATCTGTCCTCCACTGTGACGGAAGCTTCAGTTACTCTTTGTATGACTACTCGCATATGTGCAGCAAATATAAGCATCAAAAAGATTAATCTCCCCATATTTTTGATAATTTTGTGCCCCTGTTCAAGTAGTGTATGTCAGTGTCAGGAAACACAAAGGAACTTACTTCCGGCAAGGCTCTTCCTCTTCTGCTTGGTTTTACTGTTCCTATTCTTCTGGGCAATGTCCTCCAGCAGTTCTATCTGCTGACGGACTCCGCCATTGTCAGCAATTTTCTGGGTGTCAGGCAGTTGGCTGCAGTCGGTGCCAGCACGTCCATCACATTCCTGATTCTTGGCTTCTGCAACGGCTGCGCCGGCGGAATGGCGATCCCGGTGGCCCAGGCTTTCGGCGCCAGGGACTACCACGCTCTGCGTAAATATGTCTTCAACTCCCTCTTCCTGGCTGCAGTCATGTCGCTGTTCCTGGCCTTGGTGGCTGGTTTTCTCTGTCGGAGCATCATCAGATGGATCAATGTCCCCGCTGACATCTTCGAGTGGGCATGGGAGTATCTGCTGATTCTTTTCATAGGAATTCCGTGCTCGTTCTTCTACAACCTTCTGGCGAGTCTGATACGATCGCTCGGGGACAGCCGGACTCCTTTCCTTTTCCTTGTCTTTTCCACTTCGCTGAATGTGGCGCTGGACCTGCTGTTCATCCTTGTATTCAAATGGGGTGTTGCAGGTGCGGCTGTCGCGACTGTAGTCGCTCAGGGGGCTGCCGCAGCCCTTTGCTACCGATTCATGATGACCCACTATGAGGTGCTGCGTGAATGTCCTGAGGACAGAGCTTTCAATCTGGAGGCCTGCAGGCATCTTCTCGCGATCGGCACCCCTATGGGTCTGCAGTTCTCCATCACCGCCATAGGCAGCATCATGATTCAGAGCGCGAACAACGCCCTTGGAACAGTGTACGTGGCCGCTTTTGCCGCAGGCATAAGGATCAAGATGCTGTTCATGTGCGTGCTGGAGAGCCTCGGCATCGCGATGACCACCTTCTGCGGACAGAATCTCGGGGCGGGGAAGACCGAGCGCGTGATGGACGGCATAAAGGCTGGTCTACTGCTGATCGGAATCTACAGCCTGCTGTCGCTCGTGGTCATCTGGCCTCTGGCTGACAACCTGGCCAGGCTCTTCGTCGACAGTACGGACGCCATGATCATCGACGCCACTGCAGAATATGTGAGAGTGGCTGTTCTGTTCTTTTTCTCACTCGGTACGCTCTGCCTTTTCAGATACTCCATCCAGGGGCTCGGACGCACGAACTTCGCGATGTGGTCCGGCTTCATGGAAATGGTTGCGCGCGTGCTCGTGAGCGTGTTCCTCGTGGCTCCGTTCGGATTCGATGCAGTCTGCTGCGCTGATGCTGTCGCCTGGCTTGCCGCCAATCTCTTCCTCATCCCGGCTTTCATCCATGTCTACAGGAAGGTGAGGGGATGATTTATCAGGAATAATCGTTATATTTGTTAAAGATATGACTGAAAACCTGCTTAAATATGATATCGCGCTGGGGAAGGTGGAGGCGTTCACGACACTAAGGGACTCTGAACTGCCGTATTTTGTCGTGACAGGCCATCAGGTTCACGGAACGGAAATCGCCGTGGTGACTGACCCGCTGACTGGCAGGGACGCTCTTGAAGGGTACGATGCTCTTATGACAAATGTCAATGGCTGCGCCATAGGCGTAAGGACAGCAGACTGCATCCCGGTGCTTCTGTATGATCCGGTCAATGAAGCTGTCGCCGCCATCCATTCCGGATGGAAAGGGACGCTGAACAGGATATCTCAGAAGACCATCTTCAAGATGGCGGATACTTTCGGCACCAAGTCGGAGGATCTGCTCGCGGTCATCGGTCCTGGCATCTGCAGAAAGTGTTTCCAGGTGGGGGAGGAAGTGGTCAATTACTTCAAGGAGAACGGCATAGACATCGAACCGATATATTCATGGGATGGCCCGAAACAGGAAGGCAGCATGGCCGGAGGCCATCATCTTGACTTGATCGAGGAGAACAGACTGCTTCTTGTGGAAGCGGGCATGAACCCCGGAAATATCATGGTTTCAGGGCTTTGTACCTACGAAGACAGTCGTTTCTTCTCCGCACGACGCGAAGGTTCCGCCTGTGGCAGGAACATAAATGCCATCAAACTTCTGTAGCCAACGAAAGTTTTGGCTGAAACGGAGTTTATCGGTATATTTGGAAAATCAATTCGAATCAATATGACAAAAGGTGCTTTCGTCGAGATGTTCGGCTCGTCTGTGCTCGCAGGCGTTGCCATCGCAGTTGGCGGTTTCGTGAATCTGGCTCTGGGCGGCATTGCCGGTGCAGTTTTCTTTACTTTCGGGCTTTTGACAGTCGTGCATTACAGACTCAAACTGTACACTGGTGTTATCGGTTTCATCGATGATATGGATGGCTTCTGGCAGTCATTCCTCATCCTGGCCGGAAATATTGTCGGCTGTCTTCTGACAGCCTGGCTCGCACGCCTCTCTCCGATGGACCTCCAGGGCGCGGCGCAGAAGATTCTTGACGGACGCCTCGCCATCGGACCTCTCAGGGCCGGGGCGCTTGCCATAGGCTGCGGTTTCATCGTGACTACAGCCGTGACATTCGGACGTCAGGACAAGTGGCTGCCTCTCCTTTTCGGAGTGCCGACCTTCATCCTCTGCGGCTTCCCGCACTGCATCGCGGACGCATTTTATTATCTGGCGGTTCCTTGCTCGTCATGGCATGGACAGACCTGCGCCATTCTTCTGCTCTATCTCGGGATAGTAGTCGGCAACTTCATCGGCTGCAACCTGTTCCGCATAGTGGTTCATTACGAAAAGAAATAAGAATGAAGAGAATAATATTGCTTTCCATGATGCTGCTTGTCACGGCGGCGTCGATGCAGGCTCAGACCAAAGCCGAGACAAAACTCTATACGAAGACCTTGAAGAAACCATCAGTCAAGGCATACGACAAGTTCCTGACCAAATATCCGGAGTCAGTCTACAGTCTTGAGATAATGACTCTCCGGGATTCGCAACTGCTGGATGAGATCGATCAGGATGACGCGTATGCTGTCGCCGCATTCATCGAGCAGCATCCGGATTCTCCGATGATGCCGGTGGTGTCCGAGATAATGGAAAGGCATAACACCAGCCTCATCAGCAAGGAAGATGCAAATACCATAGCGAAAGGTGTGAATCCTGGTGCCGTCGATGCAGTGGGATACAAGCATATGGGGACGGACTATGTGCTGGCACTTGTCATGGAAGGGGCGGAGACTGTCGCCTTCAAACTCAAGGAAGACGGTGAAGGTGCATGGACCGGGGAGGAAATGAAGCGCTTCGAGCGTTATTCACTGGACTCCAACCTTTCTGAAACTCGTCTCCAGGGACTTATGGAACTTGTTAAAATAAACGGGCGTAACCTGCTTTACTTCAATACTTTGAATTACAACGAAACTGTTAAGAATCTGGAGTATGTCTCCACACTGTTCGATATTGAGAATGACACGCAGGCAAATGCTATGTTCTATGGAAAGAATATGGGCAAGTCTCTGGACGAATTCAAGATCGAAGGCCAGTGCCCGGAGGCTCTTGGCAGCGGAATCATGCTTCCGGAGAACGCTTTCCTGCTGAATGCGCTGAACTCCAACCCTGCTCTGGAACAGATATCGAAGGCCGATGCTCTTACGGACGATTCGATAGCATGGTGGCTGTCCAAGAATCCGACAGCCGAGACAAGTGCGACCAGACTCACATTCGGCGCGCTCGATGAAGAGAGTTCGCTGGTCGAAGGTTTCAAGAAATGCAGTTCCCGTGACAAGGACAGCTCCGCCAACTTCACTGCGGCCCTGTTCAATATCAGGGACTATACGGTCATCGTGGCCTATTCGAAGACAAACAAGAACTACATCCTCCTCTGGTGCGAGCCTGTCTGCAAGAACAAGAACCGTGACAAGCTTCTGAATACCATATACTTCGAGGATGCCAACACCCTTGACCTTTTCTATTATAAGGGAAAGACGACATTCAAGATCCGCGTCAACGCCGCCACCCGAGCAGTCAGACGCTAATCCTCAAAATCCGGTTCGGAAATGAATTTCATTCTCTCACTCGTGCGCGGGTGGGAGAATTCAAGCATTGCCGCGTGAAGACACAGCCTCCCTTCGCCGCCTCCGTACAGACTGTCACCCTGAATCGGGCGGCCTAGCCCCTGAGGGTGGGCGGAATGGACGCGGAGCTGATGCGTGCGTCCAGTGAGGGGTGTGAACCGGACGTCAGCCCTGCCGTCCGGCAATGTGTCAATAAGTTCCCAGTCCGTCACGGCCTGCTTGCCTTGCTCGAAGTCCACCATCTGGCGGGGCCTGTCGTAATAGTCGAGCATCAGCGGCAGGATGATTCGTCCGCCTGGCGGCAATTGCTTCGCGTCTGCAGGTGCTGTAAGCCTGGCGATGTAGGTCTTGCTGACTTCGTGCCTTTCGAACTGCTGCTGGATGGCTGCCTGGTTCTCGACGCCCCTGGCGAAGACCATCAGTCCGGAGGTGTCCATATCCAAACGGTGGCAGGAGCAGATGCCCGGACCGTATCTGTCATTCAGACGCTCCTGAAGCGATCTTTTCAACGTTCTGCCAGGAACGGCGAGCATCCCTGACGGCTTTTCCACCACTATGATGTCATCGTCCTCGTATATGACTTTTTCTTTTTCTGTTTCCGCCTTTTCCAGAGGGTTGGACTCCACATCAAGACCCTGGAGCATGAATGCCAGCAGAGGGCCGCATTTGCCAGTGCAGGAAGGATAGAACCTGCCCTGAGTCCTGACTTCATCGAGAGGGGAGGCTCCGTACCAGAATTCACCCATTGCCAGTGGCTTGAGCCCGTGTCTGTAGGCGTACTGAAGTAGTTTCGGCGCTGCGCAGTCGCCGGTTCCTCCTGGTGGTACAAGACCCCTTTCTGCAAAGACCTCCAGGATGGTCTTGCTTTCTCCGAGCGCGTTGGATACGATGTATTGATTGAAAATCCATTCCTGAAGTTCGTTCGACATCTGTTTCCGGAGGGTCTTGAGCTCTGATATCTCTTCGGTATCGTCAGACTCTTTGATCCTTCTGTTCAGGTCTGATATCTCCGCCTCCTTCTTCTTGAAATATCCTTCTGGTTCCTGCAGGTCGAATATAGGCGGGACAAAGCCCTCCACATTGCTGAGCCCTCCTGCAAGGCCGGAGAATCCGTACAGGAAGTCAGTTGTGCCGTTTCTGTCCTCGACCATCAGAACGCCCATCATCTTACCTTCTGAAAACAAGGATCCGAGCCTTTCGTCTTGGTCGATGGCTGCTGTCAGTTTCTTCGCGGCATCGGCTATCTGAGAGTCGGGAATGTATCGGAATGGGTATGTGAAAGGCTTGTCGAACATCAAAAATGTATTTTAAAGATTTTTATTTCTTTTAAAAACGGTGCTTAAGTGGTTTGTAAATAAGATTTTTTAATATATTTATTATCAATAATTTAGTGCAAATATTCTGGGATACTTGCTGATTTATTCAGTGCTTTGTGATGATGTGCTAAAATGTTGAGAATCAATGAAAATAATAATTATTAAAAAATTTGAAAATTTTTCTGTTAAAATTTGTTTTTTAAAAAATTAGTTGTACCTTTGCATTCGAGTTGAGGCTCTAATCAAGACGTTCGTCTTGCTCAGCTTATTGGTTATTAGTTTTAGTGTTATTAATTATGTGGTTAGTATGAGTGGTCCACGCGTGAGCGTCGACGACTCATTTTTTTTGTAGCTACAAAAAAAATGAGTCATGGCTTCCGCCTTACCCTCTCCCCACCGCCCCTCTCCTCAGGAAAGGGGCCCTGTCGGCCTCCGAATGTATAGCCAATACAAAATTAGAAATAATTATCAAAATAAGCATTTCTGATCATACTGCAAGAAATGGCTGACATATATTTTGATATTCACATTTAATTATATAGATTTGCAAAATTTTCCGATGAATAATCGATTGTTTAATTATAGTAGAAAAGAAAATGAAAATTAACCCTACCAGCCAGTCCTACATCTCTCCTGAGATCAAGACTATTCAATTCAACCTTACGCAGATTCTTTGCGGAAGTCCTATGACCGAGAGCTTCGCTATTGGCAGTGAAAGCTATGATGAAGATGATTTTACAGAGTAGAAGGAGGAAAGAGAAATGAAGAAGATCATCATCACACTCGCAGCCAACCCAGCTGCATTCACTTTCGCATCATGCGAAAAGGACAACACCATCCAGGAGGAGAACAACGGCAAGACCGTCCTCTACGCATCTACCGCTGATGCAGCTCTCACAAAGGCCGAACTCAGCGGCAACGACACAGACGGCTATCAGGTTTTGTGGGAAGCAGGTGACGAGGTTCTCGTTGTAGATGGCGGCTGGCCAAAGAAGTATACTCTTACAGCTGGCGCAGGAACTACCGAGGCTACTTTCGATAGCGATGCGTCTTTGATTGGAGATGCCACCTGCGATGCATACTATCCTTACGGTTATGCTGTTTCCGCTTACGATCCTATCACACAGAAGGACACCTACCTTAAGGAATGGACATGGAATCAGACCTACTCTGCCGGCACTGTCAAAGGCTTGCCTATGACTGCCCAGTTCACTACAGACATGTCTGGCAATGCATCAACTCTCAAGTTCAAGAATGAAGGCGGTATCCTTCGTCTCAAGGTCAAGAACGAAGAGGGTGCATCACTTAAGAGCATCACTATCAGCAGCGGCGACGAACTTACCAGTGCAGTAGAAAGGACAAACAAGAAAATTGTCCTCGACTGCGGTACTTCTGGAGTCGCTCTTTCAAGCACAGGCACTGAATTCCTCATCTCAATGCCAGCCGGTGAATACTCTGTATCCAAATTCCAGATATTGTTCACAACCACTGACGGCAAGACAAAAACCATGAAGATGGCATCAAAGCCAATGGTCATCACAAGAAGCCAGATCACCGTTGCCACCCTCAGTGTCTCATTCGCACAGCAGGCCACCAATGCCCTTCCTTATGCCTTCGAGATCAACGCAAGCGGTGACAAGGTGGTGTTCTCCAAGGGTAATCTCTACTGGAACGGAAATTCTTTCGGGTTCGAGGATGACCAGCTGAGTGTCAGCTCAGACTATGTCACAAAGTTCTTCTACAGCAGTTCGGCTTCTGCCGCAATGGCAAGCAGCTATTCCGATGCTTCAGCCGCTTCGACTGACGTTCTCTTCACCAACGCTACCGAGACAACCCCAAAAGCTGATTTCACTGTAGCTGGCGAGACCGGCAAATGGCGTGTGCTGTCCGAGGCAGAATGTATGTACTTGAGAAGCAAATATAAGTATTCGTTTGTATATGTGGAGGGGAACGGTGCTATGATTTTATACCCAGAAGGAGTATCAGTTCCGTCCGGTATTAACACGCAAGAAATGACAAGTGCTTCATGGACCACAAAATTTGCAAATCTCCTTGCTAAAGATTGTGTTTTATTGCCGATGAGATGGGATGAGGACTGGTACTGGACCTCAACAAGTACAAGCGAATCTTTTGCATATTCGAATTATATCGCAGTTAAAAGCTCCACCACTCAACATTACGAATGGATGATTGGTGACAATACTTCTATGACTATGTTTGATTTAAGAGGCAAGTCAGTTCAAAGCCGTATCAGACTCGTCATGGATTATTCTGAATAATCTCCGACATCTTTCCCCGGGACTCCGGTCCCGGAGAAGTTGAATGAATAGATCAGAGCGGGGGCCGTAAGGCCTCCGCTCTTTTTCTTGGCAAAGCGCTAATGATAGGCAAATACAAATGCTCTAGATGAACTCCAGGAGCATATCGTAGACAAGGTGGGTGGGGAAGCCGACGACATTGAAATATGAGCCTCTGATTCCGGTGATGCCTATGTAGCCTATCCATTCCTGGATACCGTAGGCGCCAGCCTTGTCATACGGTTTGTACACATCCACGTATTGCACTATCTCTTCATCAGTCAACTTTTTGAAAGTGACCGTGGTGGAGTCGCACTTGGTGACCATCTTGTCCTTGTCCCTCATGGTTACAGCTGTAACTACCTCATGATCCGCGTCAGAGAGACGCTTCAGCATGTTGATAGCATCCTGCCTGTTTCTCGGTTTCCCGAGAATGGGGGAGCCGTAAGGCCCGGCAGAATGGCACAGGACCATGGTATCTGAAGTGATCAGTATCTCGTTGTCCTTGAGTTTACGATGGAAACCATGCGACTTCCCCTCAGACATCATCGCCGGAATCAGTTCGTGAGGTGTGTCCGGATCGTACTTTTCCTCGAAACTGTTGCCGGTATCAACGGTGAATTCTATTCCTAGTCCTGACAGAAGCTCGCGCCTGCGAGGCGAACCGCTGGCAAGGATAATCTTTTTGCCTTTCAAGTCCATGGTCAGAACATTTTTTTGTAAAGCTGGTCATCGAGATGCCAGCGCCCCTGGCTTTTAAGCAGCATCTCTATCGTATGACGCACGCACCCGTGACCGCCGTTGAAAGGGGAGACGAAGTCCGCGGCTTCCTTCGCTTCCTCTGCCGCATCGGCAGGAGCGACTCCCAGTCCGCAGGCCTCCATGACAGGGATGTCAGGCAGGTCATCTCCGAAATACATCACTTCTTCTGGCTTCAGCATGTATTTGCTGCAGAAGTGGTTGAAATCATCCATCTTGATCCTTGAATGAAGATAGATATCCTCCTCGTCCACGCCGCATACGCTGAATCTTTTTATGATGCTCTCCGAACTTCCACCGGTGATGATGCAGGTGTGGAGGCCGTTCATCTTCGCCATTCTGATGGCGAAGGAATCCTTTGCGTCGAAGACGCGCAGAAGGTCTCCGTCCGGCATCGCGAGTATGCCACCGTCAGTGACCACGCCGTCCACATCGAATGCGACGGCCTTGATTTTCCTGAGTTTCTCCTCCATAGTCTATGATTTCGCTCCGCCTCCGTTGTTCATGAATTCGCCGAGATTGAACGTACCCCTTGGCTGCTGCTCCTTGAAGGTGATGGCGCCGAACTGGGATTCATATTTGTCGATGTTGTCGGCGAGGGCGTTGAGAAGCCTCTTGGCGTGCTCTGGGTTCATCACGATGCGGTTTGTGATGTCAGGTTTCTGAAGCCCCGGGAGCATAGTCGCGAAATCTATGATGAACTCGGACGGCGAGTGTGAGATGATGGCGAGGTTTGAGTAAGAGCCCTTGGCGATTTCAGGTCTGATGTCAAGGCTGATCTGTTTCTTTTCGTTGCTGTCCATGTTTTTCTGTGGTTTATTTCTAACAAAATTAATCAAAATTATCGTATCTTTGTCTGATTAGGACAAAATATAAAACAACTGAATAATGGAATTACCCGCTAAGTACAATCCCTCTGAAGTGGAGGACAGATGGTACGCCTACTGGCTTGCCAACAAGTTCTTCCATTCTGAACCAGACGAAAGACAGCCATACACCATAGTCATCCCTCCTCCAAACGTTACCGGAGTCCTTCATATGGGACACGTTCTCAACGAGACCATCCAGGACATTCTGGTGCGCCGTGCGAGGATGGAAGGGAAGAATGCGTGCTGGGTTCCCGGCACCGACCACGCCTCCATCGCGACCGAGGCGAAAGTCATCAAAAGACTTGCCGAGCAGGGCATAAAGAAGAGCGACCTCACCCGTGAGGAGTTTCTCAAGCACGCCTGGTCATGGACTGACGAGCATGGCGGGATCATCCTCAAGCAGCTCCGCAAGCTGGGCTGCTCATGTGATTGGGACAGAACATCTTTCACAATGGACGAAACCCGCAGCAAGGCTGTCATCAAGGTCTTCTGCGATCTTTATGACAAGGGATTGATCTACCGTGGCCTGAGAATGGTCAACTGGGATCCGGAGAGGCAGACCGCTCTTTCGGACGAGGAGGTCATCTACCATGACGAGCACTCGAAGTTCTATTATCTCAAATATATGGTGGTGGAGGACCCGGGCAAGTACGCTGTCGTGGCTACCACACGTCCTGAGACTATCATGGGTGACGTTGCCGTATGCATCAACCCTAAAGAGGAGAAGAACCAGTGGCTCAAGGGCAAGCATCTCGTAGTCCCTGTCGTCGGCAGAGTCATTCCTGTCATCGAGGACCGCTATGTCGAGATAGGCTTCGGTACCGGCTGCCTCAAGGTCACTCCTGCACACGACGTGAACGACTACATGCTCGGTCAGAAGTACAATCTCCCTGCATACGATATCTTCACTCCTGACGCACATTGTGACTTCAGCTGTCTCGAACCGGAGATTGCAGCAAACTGTGCTGCATACCAGGGCATGGACCGCTTTGTCTGTCGCAAGCAGATTGCCAAGGACCTCGACGCTGCAGGCCTTCTTGAGAAGGTCGAGGACTATGACAACAAGGTGGGCTATTCTGAGCGTACAAATGTCCCTATCGAGCCGAGGCTGTCGCTCCAGTGGTTCCTCAGCATGCAGCATTTCGCTGACATCGCTCTTCCACCGGTGATGAACAACGAACTGCTGTTCTACCCGCCTAAGTACAAGAACACTTATAACAGCTGGTTGTCAAATATCAAGGACTGGTGCATCTCGCGTCAGCTCTGGTGGGGTCACAGGATCCCTGCATATTTCCTTCCAGGACAGGATGATGTGAAGGACGAGAACCGCAAGTTCGTGGTCGCTCCGACAGTTGAGGAGGCTCTTGCCAAGGCACGTGCCATCGAAGGCTACGAGAACATTGAAGCCGGAGACCTGATCCAGGACGAAGGCGCACTCGACACCTGGTTCTCAAGCTGGCTGTGGCCTGTGTCCCTTTTCGACGGCATCGAGAATCCTGACAATGAAGAGATCAAGTACTATTATCCGACCAGCGACCTGGTTACAGGCCCGGACATCATCTTCTTCTGGGTGGCCAGAATGATCATGGCAGGATATGAGTATCAGGGCGACATGCCGTTCAAGCATGTCTATTTCACCGGCATCGTGAGGGACAAGCTCGGACGCAAGATGTCCAAGTCCCTCGGCAACTCACCGGACCCTCTCGACCTTATCGCGAGGTTCGGAGCTGACGGTGTCCGTATGGGCATCATGCTTTCTGCACCAGCGGGGAATGACATTCTGTTTGATGAGTCGCTTTGTGAGCAGGGACGTAATTTCTGCAACAAAATATGGAATGCATACAAACTCGTAATGAGTTGGAAGATAGATGATTCTGCTGCTCAGCCTGAAGCATCGCAGCAAGCTGTCAAATGGTTCAGCAACAAGCTCGCCGCAGTGTCGGCCGAGGTTGAGGATGCTTTCAGCAAGTTCAGAATCTCCGACGCTCTCATGTCAGTCTACAAACTGTTCTGGGACGATTTCTGCTCATGGTATCTCGAACTGATCAAACCTGCCTTCGGAGCCGGTATTGACAAGGTCACCATCGATGCGACCGTCAAGTTCTTCGACAGCCTTCTCAGGCTTCTGCATCCTTTCATGCCGTTCATCACTGAGGAGTTCTGGCAGAATCTTGCGGAGCGCAAGGAAGGGGAGACCATCATGTTCCAGCCTGTCCCTGCCGCATCCGAGTTCTCTGCGGCATATCTTTCTTCATTCGAAGTAGCTCAGGGCACGGTGAACAATATCAGAAGCATCCGCCAGCAGAAGAACATTTCTCCAAAGGAATCCCTCGGACTTATGATAAAGGGAGATTTCAGCGATGAGCTGATTCCTGTGGTACAGAAGCTCGTGAACATATCGGAAGTGAAGAAGGTGGACGATTTCGGCAATGCATCCGGCGTTTCGTTCATTGTAGGCACCATCGAGATGTTCGTCCCTCTCAGCGGTCTTGTGAATGCTGACGAGGAGATCGAGAAGCTTCAGGCCGAGCTCGATTATCAGGTGAAATTCCTCGAAGGAGTCCGCAAAAAACTGTCGAACGAGGCCTTCGTGGCACATGCGCCGGAGAAAGTGGTGGCCATGGAGCGTAAGAAGGAGGCTGATGCCCTCAGTCGCATCGAAAGTTATAAGTCGCAAATCAACGCACTGAAGAACAATAAATAAAACACTTTTGTTATTTATTGTAACATTTTTGTTAACCATTAAATTTACCTAAATATGCTTGCTTACCCGCTCTTTTTGGGGAGTCTCGGCTTCTGGGAGATCCTGCTTATTGTCCTTGTCTTCCTCCTTCTTTTTGGAGGCAAGAAAATTCCTGAGCTGATGCACGGTCTGGGCAAAGGCATGAAGAGCTTCAAGGAAGGTATGAAGGACGTCGAGAGCGAACTTGACGATGTGAAGAAGGAGTTCGAAAAGATCGACGACCAGTCTTCTGAGAAAAAGTAAAGTGCTGGAGAAGCCAGGACAGACAAAACTCAAGGAGATGTCCTTCTGGGACCATCTCGAGGAACTGAGAGGAGTCATCATCCGCTCAGTTCTGATATTGCTTGCAGTCTTCACTGTCGGTTTCTTCTTCAAGGACATTCTGTTTGACGGGGTGATCCTGCGACCGGCACGCTCGGATTTCTGGCTGTACCGCCTTCTGGGGGTGCGCCTGGACCTTGACCTCATCAACATCGACATAGCCGCCCAGTTCTTCACTCATATCAAGGTCACATTCATCTGCGCAGTGGTCGTATGCTTTCCTGTCCTTTGTTATGAGTTGTGGAAATTTGTAGCTCCAGGCCTCTATGAGAATGAAAGGAGTGTGGTCAGGAGAGCGTTCGGCATGGGTGCAGGTCTTTTCTATCTTGGAATAGCGGTGGGCTATTTCATCGTGATGCCCGTTCTGTTGTTTTTCTTCAATGGATATCAGGTGAGCGGGAGCGTTCAGAACACTTTTGCGCTGACATCATACATCTCCATATTTCTGGCGATGGTATTCGTCATGGGTCTTCTTTTCGAGTTCCCCTCTGTTCTTGCGGTACTTTCCCATTTCGGAATAGTCACCCGGGCGGACATGAAGAAGTTCCGCAAGCATGCTGTCGTCGTGATCCTCATTCTGGCAGCGGTGCTTACTCCTACCGGTGATCCGTTCACCATGCTGGTGGTGGCCATCCCGCTTTACGCATTGTACGAATTCAGTATCCAAATCTGTAAACCGTCCCGGGAAGAAGATGATATCGATTAGTGACCTGACAGTTTCATACGGAAGCTGGACGCTTCTGGACCATATCAGTTTTCATATCAGTGAGAACGACAAGATAGGACTTGTCGGAAAGAACGGATGCGGCAAATCCACACTTATGAAGCTGATCGTCGGCGAACAGAATCCGACTTCCGGCTCAGTGGAGAAACCCTCGCATTTCAATATCGGCTATCTCCCTCAGATAATGTCTCACAACAAGGGAAAAACTGTCCTGAACGAGGCTCTGACCGCATTTGACAGCATCCATTTGATGGAGAAGGAGATCGATTCCATCACTCTTCAGCTTGCAGAGCGCACCGACTATGAGTCGCAGGAGTATCTGAATCTCATCACTAGGCTCAATGACTTGAACGACCATCTGGCCGTGAGCCATTCCGAACCGCCTGAGGTTCAGGCCACCAGGACACTTCTCGGCCTGGGTTTCAAAGATGATGAACTGTCCAGGAAGACAGAGACCTTCAGCCAGGGCTGGAACATGCGCATAGAACTCGCGAAGGTTCTTCTCGGCTCTCCGGATGTGCTACTCCTTGACGAGCCTACCAATCATCTGGACATTGAGTCCATCGAATGGCTCGAGGATTATCTCAAGAACTATCGTGGCTCGCTGCTTCTTGTCTCCCATGACAGAAAGTTCCTGGACAATGTCACTAATCGCACGGTGGAGATAATGCTCGGTCATGTCCATGACTACAAAGTGCCTTACAGCCAGTATGTTGATCTTAGGAAAGAACGTCTTGCCCAGCAGACTGCCGCGTATGAGAACCAGCAGAGGATGATAGAGAAGACGGAGGATTTCATCAACCGCTTCAGATACAAGCCCACCAAGTCGAACCAGGTCCAGTCAAGGATCAAGGCTCTGGACAAGCTTGAGAGGATAGAGATCGATGAGACTGACAATGTGACCATGCATGTCAAGTTCCCGCCGGCTCCTCGGTCGGGCGACGTGGTCTACAAGGCTTCCGGCATCACTGTGGGATATCCTCAGAAGGTGGTGTTCACTGATGCTGACATCGAGATAAAGAGAGGTGAGAAAGTCGCTCTCGTCGGACGTAACGGTGAGGGCAAGACCACCCTCATGAGAGTCATAATGGGAGAGCTGGACCCGTTCTCCGGAGAATCTAAAGTAGGACATAATGTCGACATAGGTTACTTCGCTCAGAATCAAGAGGATGTACTTGATAAAAATGAGACTGTCTTCAGCACTTTGGACAGGATTGCGGTGGGCGATATCAGGACGAAGCTCCGCGACATCCTGGGCGGTTTCCTTTTCCGCGGAGAGGACATAGACAAGCGGGTTTCGGTCCTCAGTGGAGGCGAAAGGGCACGCCTCGGAATGGCGAAGCTCATGCTTCAGAGCCACAATCTTCTCGCTCTCGACGAACCTACCAACCATATGGACATCAAGTCGAAGGACATACTGAAATCAGCCCTGAAATCATATGATGGTACGCTGATTGTAGTGTCTCATGACAGGGATTTCCTCGACGGTCTCGTGGATAAGGTCTATGAGTTCCGTGACGGTCACGTCAAGGAATTCCTCGGAAGCGTACAGGAGTTTCTCCAGTCCCGCAGGATTGAGAACCTGAAAGAACTCGAGAGGCGTTTCGGTCCGGCTGCAGACAGCCCTCAACAGCAGGTTCAGGCCCCGGTTCAGGAGAAGAAAGTGTCTGCCCAGCAGGATTTTGCAGCCAGGAAAGAGGCTTCGAAGGAGAGCAGGAAGGTCAGAAACAGAATTTCATATCTTGAGTGCGAGATAGGGAAACTGGAGAAAAGGATGAAGGAGATAGAGACAGTGCTGGCCGCTCCGGGACCTTCGGACGATATAATGGAACTTACGCGCGAGTATCTCGAATGCAAGCGTGACCTTGACGCCAAGACTGACGAGTGGGCGTCACTGATGGAATGATTTTTATGCCAGATATGAAGAACAATTTATTCAAGATTTTAGTTTGCGCCGCCATTTTCTGCGTGGCTGCAGTTTCTGCTTCAGCTCAGATCAAGCAGGTATCCCATGATTTCTCAGCTTTCGATGCGATAGACATCGACTATGATTTTGTCGTGAATGTTGCCAGGTCGGATGCTGGCTATTCAGTTGCCCTTTCTGTGGACGATATCCTCATGGACTATGTCCAGACCTATGTCAAGAGCCATACTCTGTACATCACCCTTGACAAGAAGAACCTCCCTTCTGACATCAAGAAACTCTACAAGGGGAGGAAGTCCGAGGACCCGGTTCTCAATGCCACCATCTATACTCCGTCCCAGCTCAGCGGCATAACCCTTCGTGGAGCATCCGTGCTCTCCGTCGGTGATGAGGTCGAGAGCAAGGAACTGGATGTGAACATCTCGGAGAACGCCACTATCAAGAGGCTTTCTGTCGATGCAAGTGATTTCTCCATCTCCTCAGCCAACAAGGCAGTAGCTGACATCGTGGTCTATGCTGACAATATCAAGATAAAAGCGGACGGCAACTCCAAGCTCAACATTGAGCAGGATTCGGAGAAACTGAACATCGACGCCGATGGCAACTGTGATGTTTCCGTCAAGGGAGAGGCTCTCGAGACTACCGTCAAGGCTTCCGTTTCATCTTCACTCGTCCTGACTGGCAAGACCAACAGCCTGGAAGTCAACACATCCGGTGCTGCCAAGGTGGATGCCCTGAATCTCAAGACCAGGGACTGCACCGTGAATCTTTCCGGAAACTCAAAACTTACAGAGGCAGCTTCCGACAACCTTCATGTCACTATGTCCGGCGGCTCGACCCTGGTGTTTGACGGCCAGCCGACAATCGACATCGTCAACGTGAAGAATTCAACCATCACCAGATTCGAGAACGCGAAGAAATAGCATGCTGGTCCTTGATTCACACTGTGACTCTCCTTCCCAGATGATGCGCGCCAGGGATTTCCTGCGGGACAATCCCTGGGGTCATGTGGATTTCCCGAAACTCAAGGCGGGGGGAGTGGATGCGTCCATCTTCGCCCTCTACAATGCTCCTGAACTGAAGCCTGACGAAGCCACGCGCTACACCCTTGACATGCTGGCGCACCTGTATGACCAGGTGGATGCGGCTGAAGGGGAGGTCGAACTGGCCTTTTCAACCGACGAAGTCCTTGAAAACAAGGCGAAGGGTCTGACTACCATACTGATAAGTATGGAAAACGGTGCTCCTATACAGAAATCCCTGTCCCTTCTTCGGATGTTCTACCGCATGGGTGTCGTCTGCATGACCCTTGCCCACAACGGTGACAATGAAATCTGCGATTCATGCGCCGGTCATCACAGATGGGGAGGACTGAGTCCGTTCGGCAAGGAGGTGGTCCGCGAGATGAACAGCCTCGGAATGATTGTGGACATAGCGCACTGTTCTGATGACACTGTGCGTGACTGTCTTGAGATCTCCCGTGCTCCGATAGTGTCGACGCATTCCTGCTGCAAGGCTCTTGCGTCTCACAGACGCAACCTTTCCGATGACCTGTTGAAGGCCATTGCCGACAAGGGGGGAGTCGTCCAGATCAATTTCTGCCCGAGTTTCCTGAGGGATGACTTTGATGCCGTGATGGCTGAGAATGGCCTAGGTGAGCGTGCTGATGCCATTGAGGCTGAGTTCATTGCCGATCCTGTCAATCCCGCGAAAGTGGAGGCATGGGTGAATGTACAGAAAGAACTCGAGGCCGCACGGCGCCCTTCATACAAAGATGTCGCCGACCATATCGACCATGCCGTGAAGATCATGGGTGTTGACCATGTGGGCGTGGGGACGGACTATGACGGGATAAGTGTCGCGCCGGAAGGACTCGAAAATGTCTCGAAGCTTCCTGCCCTGTGGGCGGAGCTCCGCTCAAGAGGCTATTCCGAATCTGATATTGACAAGATAGCAGGAGGGAATTTCCTGCGTGTATTCAAGGAAGTCGAGGCTGTCGCCGCAGGTCGTTGACCTACAGACACTCTTCGATAACCTTTCTGAGTTCATTGAGCGCCGAGGCTGCGAAGCGCTCAATGTTTCTTTTTCTGTCGTGCCTGAAGTTGAACCTGAATGTCCTGGTACCGCATGGACTGCTGACTCCTACCCAGACGGTTCCGGCAGGCTCTCTTTCGTCTCCGTATGAGTCCGCCCATCCGGTTGTCGATACTGAGAATGTGCTCCCAGTCACTTTGCGTATGCCTTCAGCCATCTCCGAGGCCACATTTGCGCTGACTATTCCGTATGAATCGATGGTGTTCTGGCTGACGCCAAGCAATTTAGTCTTGATGTCAGGGGAGTATGAAATGACCGTGCCGAGGTAGTATTCAGACGCTCCGGGGACAGTGGTGATGAGATGGGAGATCTCGCCACCGGTGCAGGATTCGGCCACGCTCAGGGTCTTTCCCGTCCCTCTCAGAAGTCTGCCGATGGTGCCCTGGAGAGTATCATCCTCATCGGAATATACGAGGTCTTTCAAAATGGCTTTCACTTTGAAGAGCTCCTCGCTGATTCTGGTCTCGTTGTCAGCTGTCTCCCCGCCGTAAACGGAAAGTCTCAGCCTGACGCCAGTGAGCTGGTTTGGCAGATAGGCGAGGTGCATATCCTTCGGAAGAGCATCCTCCCACGGCTCGATCAGTTTGGAAAGTGCTGATTCTGCTATGCCGTAAACCATTATGTTACGGTGTGTTATGTTTGTCAGACTGTAGTGCGACTTAATGTCAAGGAGAACATCTCCGACGGCGCCCACCGCCTCATGAGGAACCCCTGGAAGGGAGTACAGAGTGGCTTTGTGGCCGAAAACTTCCTCTTCAAATCTGAACACCATGATCGGAGCGGTGCCGAGCTTGTTGACTATCACTTCGCACTTGTCTGGAACCATGGCCTGCTGCGCATTGATGTCAAGGACTTCAAGACCGCGTGAGTGAAGAATCTTATAGACCATCTCCTTCTGTCCCGGATGCTCGACATATTCAGTGCTTCCTGACAGTTCGGCCAGAGCGGCTTTTGTTATGTCATCCTTTGTAGGTCCGAGACCTCCGGTGGTGATGACGATGTCATTTGCAGCTAGCTCATTACGAAGGTTCGCGATGATGGTGTCATGGTCATCGCCGATGGAAAGCATGCGGGCCACCCTGATTCCTATGGCGTTGAGTTCTCTGGATATATATGAAGAATTCGTATCGACGATTTGTCCGATAAGGATCTCATCACCGATCGTACAGATGGATGCGTTTGTCATAATTATTTGTTTGCTAGATGTTTAAGAATCTTTTTGACGAACTTCGGACCTTCGAACAGGAGACCGGTGTTCACCTGGACCAGGGATGCTCCCGCGCCAAGCATCTCAGATGCCTGCTCAGGAGACACTATACCACCGCAACCGATGATGGGGAAGCGGCCTTTTGTATATTCGTGAATGTGCTTGACAAGTTTAAGAGTCTGTGGGAACAGAGGCGCACCTGACATACAGCCGTTTTCAATGCTGTTTTTCTTCTTTTCACTGCAAGTGAGTCCATCGCGCTTTCTTGTCGGGCCGCCTGCGATGATTCCGTCCACCCCGGAAAGCATGCAGTAGTCGAGCATTCTGTCCAGCTGTTCGAACGGAATGTCAGGCGAGACTTTGATCAGGACAGGCTTGTATGTGTCATAACAGAGCCTCAGGTCCAGAACAGGATCCAGCAGATCGGCGAGGGTAGTGGCATCCTCAACTGTGAGAACACCGGATTCGTTTGGCATGGAGACGTTGACCGTGAACATGTCCGCGAAGTCGTACATCAGCGAAAATGCTGTCTGACAGTCGTGGATCATCTCCTCGTCCTTGTGGCTGAGCCCATCTGGGATGATGCTGGCTGCGAGCACGACTCCTTTGTGCTGCCCTTCAACTCTGGAAATGGCGTATTTGACGCCTTTGTTCTTTCCACCCGTCCTGTTTATGACTGCTTTGTCCCTGCGTATTCTGGAGACTCTTGGCTTTTCCGCTCCTTCGCGCGGGTTAGGACTGAGAGAGCCTATTTCGATGAAACTGAATCCATAGTCAGAAAGATCACTGACGTACTCGCCGTTGACATCAAAACCCGCTGCGAGTCCGACTGGATTCTTGAACTTCAGTCCGAACAGTTCCCTGTTCAGTTCGGCAGATTCATAACGATGGGTGAGTCTGATGAGACGATGTCCGAAGATATAGTGCGATACCCTCACAAGCCGGAGAAACACTCGGTATGAAGTTTCCGGTTTGAAGAAGAAAACAAAAGGTTTGACAATCTGTCTGTACATCGGTCAGTATGTTATACAGACAAATATAAGAAAACTATACCAATTCTTGATAGGTATTGTCATCAAAAAATATGACAACTTTTGATATAGACCTGTGATTATTAGACGATTCAGTTACTTTATCTATATTTTTACTTTCAGTCAAGGACTGAATATTTGGTCGCACCGTGTCCGGTACAGGGGAATTTTCTTCCTCCAACTGTCCGAAAAGGTCGTCTGAATATGTTTTAGGAGCTGGAATCTCGGCTGATTCCTTGTACATCTTGCCTTTTCCGTTGATCAGCCATTCGAGGCTGAGCTTGGGGTAGTGGTCGGAGATGCTTTTGATGAAATCATATCCCGGTTTGTTCCTTCCTGCCAGAACATGTGACACACTTGCTCTGGCAACCTCAATAGTATCGGCGAACTGCGCCTGCGAAATGTTCTCGGCAGAGAGAAATTGCTCCAGTCTTTTGTTCATATTTCTTTACACGTTATGTACAAATGTAGCAAGCTATTTGTAAAATAACAAGTTTATTTGTGATTCACATATATCAACAGGGGAGAGGGAAGTGCATTTGAGGGGAGGGGAATAATATAAACAAATACTGAATATCATAGATTGTAAGTATCTGAAAATAAGGTGAGAAAGTTATTATTTTTGCAGTATTTCCCATTCTTATGCTTCAGTTACGGTTAAATTTACATACCAACCTCTACTCATAATCCAAGTTATACTACATAACTATCAGAAAAATAATAATATATATAAGTATGATACCCCCTATAAATATCTGTTATTTAACTTTTGTAAACAATTACCGATATATTACAAATGTAAATAAATCAAGGGTATAATTTGTTTTTGTAATTTGTAAATTCAGTTTACAAAACTGATTTTATCATGTTTTTCACAGTGGAATTCTTCTCTGCACATTAGGAGGTATAATTCAAAACAGTTTCTTAAATTTGCATAGAATTATCATGCTCAGCGATGATACCTCAAATTCATATAGAAGATTACAACTATCCCCTGCCTGACAGCAGGATAGCAAAATACCCTCTTTCCGAGAGAGATTCGTCGAAACTTCTCAGGTACTGTGCCGGAAACGTAGATGATTTTGTCTTCCGTCAGATCACTGATCTTCTGCCCGAAGACGCCATAATGGTATTCAATGATACCAAAGTCGTCCCAGCTAGGATGCATTTCCAACGCGAGACTGGTGCCGTCATCGAGGTTTTCTGCCTCAAGCCTGTCGAACCTGCTGAATACAGCACTGTGTTCTCTGCCACATCGTCGTGCATCTGGCGCTGCGTGATAGGCAATTCCAAGAGATGGAAGGATGACATTCTCCATCTGTACAATCCTGAGTCCGACAAGGTTGTCACCGCTTTGAACCTGACTGCCAGGCTTGTTTCCAAAGAAGGGGAGACCGGGCTTGTTGAATTCCGTTGGGACAACGGCGAGCCGTTCTCGTCAGTCCTGGAGACTTGCGGAACAGTTCCTATCCCGCCATATCTGAACCGTGAAACTGAAGCCATAGATTCTGAAAGATATCAGACTCTTTATGCCCGTTTCAGAGGCTCCGTGGCCGCCCCGACCGCAGGCCTGCACTTCTCCGACGAGGTGCTCGGCGGCATCAGGGGCAAAGGCATCGACATTGAGAATGTCTGTCTGCATGTGGGCGCTGGCACTTTTCTGCCGGTGAAGAGCTCAAATGTCTCCGAACATCCTATGCACAGCGAGCCTTTTGTGGTGAAAAAGTCATTGCTGCGGAAACTTGCCTCCAGCACGAAGAAAGTAATTGCCGTAGGCACGACATCGGTCAGGACGCTTGAGTCTCTGTACTATGTCGGTGTCAGCTGCATTGAGACCGGGGTGCCGACAAATGTGGAGCAGTGGTGTCCTTATACCCGTGACTATGACTACACTCTTGCCGAGTCTCTCGGGGCTATTGTCGATTACCTTGACAAAACCAGGCTTGACGAACTTAAGGTCGACACGAAGATCATTATTGTCCCGGGCTTCAAGTTCCGTGTCGTCGATGTCCTGGTCACCAATTTCCATCAGCCAGAAAGCACTCTCATACTACTCATCTCCGCATTTGTGGGCGGGGACTGGCGTACCATATATGACCATGCTCTGGAGAATGGTTACAGATTTCTGAGTTACGGTGACAGTTCCCTGCTTTTCAGAGTGGGATAATGGTTTTTTATTGTTAGTTTTGTCCTCAATTATGGAAGACTTGAGCAGATTCGAGAGCATTTGCCCTTACAATGACGAAGAGGCCGTCAAGGCGCTTGGCGAGGTGTCCAGACATCCTGCCGTCCCTGTCATCTCCAAGACCATTTTCCCTGACAAACCGAGGGGGTTCCTCGGAGAGAAGCTGAGGAGCATCAACAGTATCGACGAGTTCCAGACCATCGTGATGAGCAAGGCTGTGGACTGGTGTCTGGACAATACTGTCAGAGATTTCTCGTACGACGGCATATCCAATCTCGCCGGCATGGACGGCAAGTTTCTGATGATGTCGAATCACAGGGACATCATTCTCGATCCAGCGTTCACACAGTATGTGCTGCTCCAGAACGGCATCCCTATGTCCGAGATATGCGTCGGTGACAATCTGCTTTCCAGCAAGACGGTCGAGAAGCTTCTGCGCTCGAACAGAATGATAAAGGTCATCAGAGGCATTTCTGCGCGCGAACTTTACCTGTCTTCGAAGATTCTCTCGCAATACATCCGCCAGACCATCACTTCGGGGAAGAGTTCAGTGTGGATCGCACAGCGTCAGGGCCGCACCAAGGATGGTGTCGACATCACAGAGCAGGGCCTCCTGAAAATGTTCGACATGAGCGGGACCGGTTCCTTCGTCGAGAATTTCTCAGAACTGAACATAGTGCCTCTGAGTATTTCATATGAGTACGAGCCGTGTGACATCAGGAAGGCTCGCGAACTTCTCATCTCACGTACTCAGAAATATGTCAAGAAGCCGCGCGAGGACGCCCACAGCATCGTCATCGGCATCCGGCAGTGGAAGGGCAACGTACATCTCAACATAGGCAAGCCTCTGAGTCTGGAAGAGATAGAGGAGGCGTCGCACTGCGACAAGAATGACCGCTATCAGTCGATAAGACACGCGGTGGATGTCCGCGTCATCCAGGGGTACAAGCTCTGGAAAACCAACTATATGGCCTACGATATCGTGAACGGCACCACAAAGTACAATGACTTCTACTCTGCGGAGGATCTCGAGGCATTCTGGGCCTATACAGAGCGCAAGCTATCCAAGGTGGAGAGAAGGCTCGACCGTTCCGAACTCAGGAACATATTCCTGAACATCTACGCCAATCCAGTTGTCACAAAAGAAGAATTCAAGGCCTAGAGCGATGCTCCGGGCCTTGAATTCATAGTATTCAGCAAAACGCTATTTCGTTCCGTAGATTCTGTCGCCGGCGTCACCGAGGCCCGGGACAATGTAGGCGTTCTCATTGAGCTCCTTGTCGAGAGCCGCGATATAGATATCAACATCCGGATGCTCTTCCTGGACCTTTCTGACACCTTCCGGGGCTGCGACGAGGTTCATCAGTCTGATGTTGGTGCATCCCTTTTCCTTGAGCATGGTGATGGCGTCGCATGCGCTGCCTCCGGTGGCGAGCATAGGGTCGGTGACAATCACCATCCTCTGCTGGATGTCTTCAGGAAGCTTGCAGTAATAGACAACAGGCTTGTGCGTCTCCTCGTTCCTGTAGAGTCCGATATGACCGACTCTAGCAACAGGGAGGAGGGTCAGAAGACCGTCCACCATTCCCATGCCTGCACGCAGGATAGGGACGATCGCAAGTTTCTTTCCTGAGATCTGGTATGCTGTCATAGGACAGATGGGGGTCTCGATCTCAATACGGTCCATGGCGAGGTCACGGGTGACTTCATAACCCATCAGGAGAGATATCTCGGTGAGGAGCTGCCTGAAGTCCTTTGGACCGGTCTCTTTCTTTCGCATAATGCTGAGCTTATGCTGGACCATAGGGTGGTCAATGATGTGGAGCTTGCTCATTGTTAATGTGTTATCATGTACCTTTTAAATTACTACTTGAAAAGAGCCTTGACCTTCTCGACTATTTCCTCTGCAGGGAGGTCAGGGCTGAGGATGAGGTCCGGTTCGGCATAGACCACGCCCTTCTTCTGAGCGTCCATGAGACCGCCGCCGGTGACATTGATCATCACAACATCATCCTTCTGTATCTTGCCCTCCTCGAGAGCCTTAGCGACGCTGCAGACAGCTGTGGCCGAAGCAGGGAGAATGTCATATCCTTCAAGCTTGTAGAACCTGACAATCCACCTCACGATCTCGTCATTAGTGACTGAGAACATGTCTCCGCCCGTGTCTGACAGGGCGTCAAACAGACCTCCTGTAAGGCTGTACGGCGGTTTTCTGTTGGAGAGGACCTTGGCCAGAATGACCTCGGAAGCTCTTCTGGACTGTTCCGGAGTGATGTCGACCAGCGCTCTTGAGCCGGCTTTCCATGAGTCGTACATAAGGGTGAACGGAGCGTTCTGGGAAACGAATATCTTCATCTTGTTTGTTCCGAACCTTCCGTCCTCAATGAGTCTGAGATTGTTCTCCCAGGCAGCAATAGCGCCTGTGCCGCTTCCCACGGCCTGGAAATATGCATCAGGTATCCTGCCTATCTTCTCAACGGCGCTGAGAACGGTCGTGCCCATTCCGTCACGTCTGGCGACATTCTTGGCACCACCTTCAGCCATGAACATAGGGTCGGAGCAGATCTTCTCTCCGAGAGCGATGGCGTCGAAATAGTCGGAACCGTTAGGCGCCGCAACTATCTTCACGCAGTCGTTCAGTTTCTTCTGGAACCACATGTCAAGCTTCGCGTCGACAGGTATGCAGATGACGATAGGAATCTTGTTGTCGGAGCAGACCTTGGCGAAAGCGCGGGCAGTGTTGCCTGCAGACTGGACCACGAGGATTTTCTTGTTGTTTTTCGGAAGCCTTGCGCATACGGAGTATGCCTCGGTCTCCTTGAAGGAACATGTGGACATGCCGGCACCGATCTTCGGACAGTATCCGGAGAATGTGATGTAGAGGTTCTCCATGCCGAGTGACTTGGCAAGTCCCTTGCTCTTGTAGGTGACAGGTGCGTGCGAGTTCTTCAGAGTCCTTTTGATCGGAAGCCATTCCGCGTATCTGTAGAGACCGTCGAGGTCTTTGCGCGGAGTGAACTGCTTGTTGGCGTAAATCGCCCTGACAAGTGAAGGGGAAGGGGACTGTGGATCAGCGAGACACCATTCGCCGTCATCGAAGATTCTTCCTGTACCAACATTCATCAATTGGTATTCAGTAGGTTCAAATTTCATGGTACGTCTATTTTAGTTATCTGATTATCAAAGGTTTATTATCAGCCAAGTCATATATGCCGCCTCGCAGAGAAGCAGGATGCTTCCGTCGAAGCGGTCGATCAGGTCTTTCTTTCCTGTATATGCGGATGTGAAGACAAGCAGGACGCTCAGAAGCATCACGCCCATGTCCACGAGGCTCATGCCGGCGAAGTTCAGAGGGGTGACCACTGCCGAGCAGCCGAGTATGAGAAGGATGTTGAAAACGTTGGAGCCAAGGATGTTGCCAAGCGCGAGCTGGCCTTTGTTCTTGGCGGCGGCCACGACACAGGTGGCGAGCTCCGGCAGGGAAGTGCCGCCCGCCAGGATGGTGATGGCGATGAACTTGTCCGAGACTCCGAGCTGGTGTGCGATTTCAGTGGCGGAGTTCACGAAGAATTTGCCTCCCAGGATGAGGCCGGCCAGACCGGCAATGACAAGGCCTATGGACGCGGCGATGCTGAATACTTTAGTCCCGTCTTCATCGGTCTCAGCAGTGTTGTTCTTGAAGCATGAGTACAGGTAAGTAGCGAAAAGTATCAGGAACACAGCACCTTCTATTCTGCTTAAGCCGTCATTCGATCCTATGCCGAACAGTGTATGGCTCATGCCGCAGAGGATAAGAAGCACTGTAACTCCTATGGTCATCGGGATGTCGCGGCGCTTGTTCTCGAGGGATATCGGCACTGGACGGATAATGGCTGTGATGCCGAGGATGAGAAGGATGTTGAAAATGTTGGAGCCAACGACATTGCCTATGGAAATGTCCGAGTTGCCGGCGAAGGCTCCTGTGAGGCTGACAACAAGTTCAGGGCAGGATGTGCCGAAGCCGACGATCGTCAGTCCGATGACAAACTCGCTTATGCCGGCTTTCCTGGCGATGCTTGATGCGCCGTCGACCAGCCAGTCGGCTCCGAATATGATGAACGCGAGGCTCGCGACCAGTATCAATATCTGTAAAGTCATTGTTGTTCGATAGTTGTTTTCAGTTTAAGTGCGCAGACATTCTCCACATGCTGGGTGTGTGGGAACATGTCAACAGGCTGGACAGCAGTTATTTCGTATTTCTGGCTGAAGATGGCGAGGTCACGCGCCTGCGAGGCCGGGTTGCAGCTGACATACACCATCCTGACAGGCTCTGCGTCAAGTATCACCTTCGCCACATCAGGGTGTATGCCTGCCCTCGGAGGGTCGAGGATGATCACATCAGGTCTGCCGTGCTTGTTCACAAAGGAGTTTGTAAGTATGTCCTTCATGTCTCCGGCAAAGAACTCACAGTTGGTGATACCGTTGTTCCGTGCATTGATGCGGGCATCATCTATGGCTTCAGGGACATACTCGATGCCTATCACCTTCGATGCCTTAGAAGAGACGAACTGGGCGATAGTACCTGTGCCGGTGTAAAGATCGTAAACCACCTCGTTTCCATTAAGGGCGGCGAATTCGCGGGCGACCGAGTAGAGTCTGTATGCCTGCGGGCTGTTTGTCTGGTAGAAGGACTTCGGACCTATCTTGAACGAAAGCCCCTCCATCTTCTCATAGATGGCCTCATCACCTTTGTAAAGGATGCATTCCCGGTCACCTATGGAGTCATTCAACTTGCTGTTAATTATGTAGTAAAGAGAAGTTATCTGAGGGAATGCTTCATATACAGCATTGAGCAGGGCGATGCGTTTTTCCGCCTCGTCACGGGCAAAACATACGATGAGCATGATGTCTCCCGCCTCAGTCGAACGGATGAACATGTTTCTCAGAAAACCCTGGTTCGCCCGGAGGTCATAGAACTCGAAATCATGCTCCAGAGCGTAGTCACGGATGAAGTTCCTTATCTGGTTGGATGGTTCGCACTGAAGATAGCAATGCTTGATATCCAGTACTTTATCGAAGAATTTTCCCACATGGAAGCCCAGGCCGCATGATTCTTTCGGACCGAAGTCGTCAGGATTCTCATCCTTCAAGAACCACCTTCGTGAGGAAAAAGAGAACTCGAGCTTGTTCCTGTAGTATTGAATCTTCTCTGAACCAATGATAGGGGAGATCTCCGGGATGTCGAGATGTCCGATCCTGACAAGCTGGTCCCAGACCTGGCGCTGCTTTGCTTCAAGCTGCATTTCGTAGGGGAGAGGCTGCCACTTGCATCCGCCACATATCCCGAAATGGCTGCAGAAAGGTTCGAGCCGATGCTCGGAAGGCTTTTTCATCTTGATGACGAAACCTTCCATATAGTTGCTCTTCTTCTTTGTGATGCGTATGTCGACAACATCTCCCGGGACAGCGAACTCCACAAAGACCACGATACCGTCAATGTGTGCGAGTGCTTTTCCTTCCGCCGCCACTGATTCGATGACTATGTCCTCGTATATCAGGTCAAGTTTTTTCCTTGTCATACCTACGCTGTTTTATTTATCAAAAATACCAAATAAATTGTAGAATACCTTTTAATAATAGGTAAAAAGTCAATTATTTTGTCGATTTTACGCCTTAACAAAAATGTTATATAAAATAACAATGTTGTTAATTTGTTGATAATAATGTGAATGCGGAAGTATTTAGCAGTTTTGCGTTTATTATGATTTGAAAAGGATTACGTAGCTGTTTGAACTGAATTTTGTCGGTATTTTCAGCGATAACTGTTCATTTCAAGAGTCTTTTCCTATATGACAGGGGATTCTTCAATACTACTAACTTAACATAATATAAATTGTGTAACAAAAGTGTAATGTAACTGTCTGCGATTATTTCAGCTTGATATTCTGAAATCAGACCAATAATTATTATTTTTACATAAACTTCTAATCTATGAGGAAAATCTACAGAATCTTTGCTGCGGCCTTGATCTTTTCAGCACTTTGTATTCAAGTCCGCGCTCAAGGCGTGCTTGAGTCCGCTCTCAGGTCGCTGGAATCCGTCTCAAGTGTGGAAAAGCTTGATGCCGGACAGTTTTCGGAGAAATATCTGCTGCATGTCACGCGTCCCGTGAATCCCGAGGCTGCCGGAGAAATGGCACCCGGGATGCAGACTTATGTCAAATATTCGGATATGGAGACCCGTCGTGCAGATGCCGGGACATTTGACCAGAGAGTGATCTTGATGCATGTGGGTTACGACAGGCCGACACTGTTGGTCACAGAGGGTTACTGGGCTGATTACGCCATGAATCCGAGGTATCAGGAAGAACTTGCCAAATTATTCAATATGAACGTGATAGTGGTCGAATACCGCTATTTCGGAAAGTCAACTCCTCAGAATCCGGACTGGAGATATCTGACCGTTGCAAACTCTCTGTGCGACCTTCATCATGTAGTTGAGATGCTCAAACCTCTGTATCCTGGAAAATGGGTCTCAACGGGCATAAGCAAAGGTGGCCAGACCACTATGTTCTACAGGGCGTATTACCCTGACGACGTGGACATTTCAGTTCCATATGTGGCTCCGTTGAACAAATCCCTCGAAGACGGCCGCCATGAGCCGTTCCTGGCCGACAAGGTAGGCACCCCTGAGGAAAGAGCTGTCATCAAGGCGTTCATGAACGACCTGGCTGTGAACAAGGATCAGTACTTCCCTCTTTTCAAGAAGCACTGCGATGAAAAAGGATATGAATTCAGAGTTCCGGTGGAAGAGATTTATGACTTATCAGTCAGTGAGTTACAGTTCGCGTTGTGGCAATGGGGCACACCGGTGTCGACCATTCCTTCCCTGGACTCCCCTTTCCAGGAGAAGTTTGACTGGTTCATAAAGCAGTGTGAGCCTGACTACTTCGCCCTCCAGAGTCCGTACTACTCTTTCGATGTCATGGCGGCGAAGGAACTCGGATACTACGGCTATGACATACGTCCTTTCAAGAAATACATGTCCATCAGAAACACAAAGGACTATCTCCGCCGCGTGATGCTTTCCAGCCCTGAGAACGAGCTTAAATTCGACAACACTCTGTACAAGCATGTGTGCAGATATCTCAGGAAGAACGACCCGAAGATGATCTTCATCTATGGCGGAGTGGATCCTTGGGGTGCTTCAGGCGTCTGCACCTGGCTGGATACATCCAGGAAGGAGAACCTCAGGGTCTATGTCAAGGAAGGAGGAAGTCATGCGACCAGAATCAGCAGCTTCGACTCCCCTGTCAATGAGGAAATCGTAGGCATTTTGCAAAAATGGCTTGCGGAATGATAAAAGATTAACTCAGTTTAACACAAATTAACACTTCCGGAATTTTTTCGGTGCTATATTTGTCTTGGAAATCATAACAAAGCGCCGTGAGGTGGGAAAGGTTAATTTTTATATAAATTGTACTGCTATCGGAGCGATGATGTAAGTTTTACATCATCGCTCTATTTTATGTATCTTTATGTCTAAAGGCTGGAGAGATCCACCATCTTGTATCCGACGCCCTTTTCGTTTATGATCATGATGTTCGGGTCGGAGGAAAGCAACTTCTTGAGCTTCACTATCTGAACGTGCATGCTTCTGGAGGAGAAATAGTCGGCATCTTTCCAGATGGCCATAAGAATATTGTCCAGAGGGACGGTCTTGTTCAGGTTCTTCGCCAGAAGCTCCAGCAAGGCCCCCTCCTTGCCTGTCAGACTGATATTTTCCGGTCCTCCGGAAAGGATGCGGGTCACGGGCTCATAAGTGAAGATGCCGAAACTGATGGATGAAGGCTTGTCACTCTGAGTGAAATTGATGAAAGAATTCGCTCTCGCAAGCACTTCCACGACGGAGAAAGGCTTTCTGATATAGTCATTTGCGCCACATGACAGACCTTCGACGGCATCACCTACGCTCACTTTGCTGGAAAGGAAGAGGATAGGGACAGTCCTGTCTGTCTCACGAATCACCTTGACCATCTCTATACCGCTCTTTCCCGGCATCATGACATCAGTGATGATAATGCTCGGAGAATATTTCCTGTATATCTCCAGGCCTTCTTCCCCGTCCTTTGCTTTATAGACCATATACCCGTTACTCTCGAAGGTTTCTCCAAGAATGAACAGCATGTCGATCTCATCGTCGACTATAAGTACGCTTCTCTGCATTTGTCAGTTAGTCTATGGATTCAGCACAATGGTAAATTCTGTTCCCTCCCCCACGGTGCTCTTCACATTTATGTCCCATCCATGCTGGTCGACCACCTGCTTGACGAAGTGCAGACCGAGGCCGTAACCTGCAGTGGATGAAAGTTTCTCGACTTTATAGAATTTGTCAAAGATATTCTCCAGCTTGTCAGCCGGGATACCTTTTCCATTGTCTTTCACTATGATCTTCTCCTTCCCGTCTGCTTCAGCAGTATGGCTGACACTGATGACCGGAGCTTTGTCAGAATACTTTATCGCGTTCTGAATCAAGTTGTTCATGACCTCATCAAAGAGAGTCGGGTTAGCTTTTATGATGGTGTCAGGGATGATGCCTACACTGATGCTTGCTTCAGGGTGCGCCACTGTCATCTGGTCGGCCACGGACTTGACCGACTGGTAGAGGTCGATTTCAATCTTCTCGACCGCCTCACCGTCACTGGCGTTGACCTGGCAGGTGGTCAGTATGCTCTTCACTTGTTCTCCGAGTTTCCGGAGCTGCCTGCAGATTATGGAGAGGTACATCTCCTTCTTCTCGTCCTTTGACGAACATTCCATCTTCTCAAGAGCTTCCGCCGAGGCAAGTGCTATGGAGATAGGGTTGTTCATGTTGTGGGTCACAAGGTGCGTGAATTCCTCCCTGAACATCTCGATCTTTTTCATGGCGACCAGGAGTTTTGAGAGATAATATGCGGACAAAAGTATGAGAAGGAGTGCCACGAGCTCAAGGATGAGTATCCCTGCTATCTCCTTGGAAATCAGTCTGAACGGAGATGACGTGAATCTGATGAAGGATCCTGCGTCCGTACCTTGCGGCAGTTCATGGACAAATCTGGAGACTATCGGAGTGTGATATCCTTCTGTGACGATGGAAGTGTTCAGTTCCGGAGATTCGGCAAACACCAGTTCAAGCTTGTATGGCGTATAGATTTTTTCGGACTCGAAAAAAGAGACAAGCACTGAGTCGAAAACATTGAGATCAGGATTCCTGAGACCTTTCAGTGCGACGTTTACGCCGGCGGCAAGTTTAGTGGCTACATCTTTGGCTGTAGAAGATTCCTTGAAGATTCTCTCGAAGTCGTCGGCGCTCTCGTTAGGATCATCAAGCCCCTCTTCTATATTTTTGGTAATGATGACATTTCCTGTGCCGGAAGTGCCCGGCTGAGGCGGAAGATAATCAAGATGGAAGCCGGCATGGACTATTTCTCCTCCATTATCTTTTACGGCGGACTGAAGCCTGAGTACAGCCTCCTGGTAGTTGGCCTTGGTCATGAAGTCCTTGACCATGTCCTCATAATCGTCTCTTTCCGACCTGTATATGCTGACCGTGAAGAAGTCGATGATGAAGAGTGTGGCAACCATGATGATGATTGCCGGCCAGGTGAGTAAGAATATCCTATGTTTATCGTTATGGTTTGATTTCTTCATAATGTTACAAAAATAACATTTGTCTGCAAAATATTGTCATTTTTGATAAATTTTTGCAACAAACTGTTGAGTTTGATACAAACCTGAGGGTTTCAGAAGTTGATGGCGATGGAAAAACAGATGGCTCCGCACAAGGAATCGCTCCTTCTGACCAGAAGGTCAGGGACATACCCAGGGATATCAGGATTGTATATGCCAGGGTGGTCGCCTGACATCTGCGCAGACGCCATGAAGTCGAGACTGGACTTTCTGCTCATTTTCATTCTGTATCCGTATCCTGCCTTCAGAAGCAGTGCGGCCGACTCCTCGCTGAACTGTATGCCCGCTCCCCCTTCGAGAAACACCAGTGCACCGGTTTCATCATACGAATTGAAGTGATAAGCAGCTCTCAGCGTCAGAGGTAGGATGCGACGGTCCTGCCTGATGCCGCAGTAGCCGGCGAGTACAGTTGCGGAATAATGCTCGAACATCTCCACGCCGAGTCTGGCTGAGGCATATCCGTTGGAATACAGGAACAGGTCTGTGCCTTTCCGGTCTATCCTGTATCCTGCGTCCGGATCGAAATACACGGTGTGATAGCTGTTCATGAAGGTGGCCAGATACCCCCATTCGATACCGTACTTGACATGGACGCTCTCCTTTATCTGCCTGACGGAATATGTCCCCGCCGCACAGTGCAACGAGGTGACCATCATCAAGGCCGATATGAGAACGAGTCTTTTCATCAGAAACAGTAGTGTATCTTCAATTGAGGAAAATAAGCATGGAAAAGACCTGACTTGTAAAGGGACAGGTCAACGTTGCCGTATCTCTGGTTCCTGTTGATTTCCAGAGCGATATCCGCGCATAGTTCGATGCTGACGGAAAAGTTCGTCGGAAACGAGAAACGGGAGCCTGCCAGACAGGACAGACCTGCCATGAGGCCGTACGACTTATGGATGTCACGCAGATATCCGGCGGTCACACCAGGACCGGCATAGAGGTCCACCACATAGTATTCTTTGTCGAAGTGTCTCAATATGAAGTTGCGTGTGTACGTGAACTTCACGCCGGGTCTTGGATGCTCCCCTGTCAGGACGCCGTGCATGTCCGCTATCAATGTAAAAGCATTGAAGGAAATGGAGTCGACGACATTGTCGATGCTGATTCCGAATCCTTTCGGAGAATGAAAGGTACCAAGACTCATCCCAACTGCGTCCTGAGCCTTCACGCTGAAGCCTGTGACGGGCAGCAGCATGATGGCCAGGGTCATGGTCAGGGTCCTAATACACTTTGTCATATCCTACGAAGTTAGCAATTTTCTTTGAAATAGAGAGTATTTGTCCTATCTTCGCGATAATACGATATCATCATGTTCCAGACCGGAGATAATAATTCCAGAACGACAGTGCTTCCGCCTCTTCCTGAACGAATGAGGCCAAATTCGCTTGACGGATATGTGGGTCAGAAGCACCTGGTCGGCCGAGGCTGCATACTCCGTAACATGATCGAGAGCGGAAGCCTCTCCTCCTTCATACTCTGGGGTCCTCCGGGCGTTGGCAAGACCACTCTTGCCCGTATCATCGCTGACACCCTTGACCGGGAATTCTACACTCTTTCCGCCGTCAGCGCCGGCGTCAAGGAAGTACGCGAAGTCATTGACAAGGCAAAGAGCCGTTCCCTCTTCTCGCACGCTCTCTCCCCTGTGCTTTTCATCGATGAGATCCACAGGTTCAACAAAGCGCAGCAGGACGCGCTTCTCGGAGCCGTGGAGGACGGAACCATTGTCCTGATAGGCGCCACCACGGAGAATCCTTCATTCGAGGTCATCACTCCGCTTCTCTCCAGATGCCAGGTTTTCGTTCTCAAGTCTCTTGAGCCTGCTGACCTTGATGTCTTGCTTGAAAATGCACTGCATAATGATGTCATACTGAAGGAGAAGGATATCTGTATTCAAGAGAAGGAAGCCCTGTTCAGACACAGCGGTGGCGATGCCAGGAAACTGCTCAACATACTCGAGATAGTCGTTGACTCCTTCGTCGGAAAGTCTCCGGTCATCATCGACAACAAAGTGGTCACGTCGTGCCTTCAGGAGAATGTCGCCATATATGACAAGAACGGTGAGATGCACTACGATATCATCTCCGCCTTCATCAAGAGCATACGCGGCTCGGATCCTAACGCGGCGGTGTATTACCTGGCAAGGATGCTGGACGGAGGCGAAGATCCGCTTTTCATAGCCAGGAGGCTCTGCCTGTCAGCCGCGGAAGATGTCGGCCTGGCAAATCCAAATGCCCTTCTGCTGGCCAACGCCTGTTTCCAGACAGTGAATTCCATTGGTATGCCGGAGGCAAGGATACCACTTGCCGAAGTGACTGTCTATCTGGCTTCCTCGCCTAAGAGCAATGCCTCCTATCTGGCTGTGGAAAAGGCACTTGCCGCTGTTTCTCAGGATCATACGGCTTCGGTTCCCCTGTATTTGAGGAACGCCCCGACCAAACTTATGGAAGATCTCGGATATTCTGACGGATACAAGTATGCCCATGACTATCCGGGGCATTTTGTCGACTTGGAGTTCCTTCCAGCCGGGATGGAGGGAACTGTCTTCTACGAGCCTCAGAAAAACAAGCACGAGGATATCCTCAAGGCTTATCTCGAGAACTGCTGGCCAAAATATTATCCGAAGAAATAATCGACGTCAGAAAGGATATCCGACTCCGAAGTGGACGGCGAAACCGTCCCGCTTGAGCCATTCATCAGGCTTCAGCCACTTGTCCCCCGTCCTGGCGGGATCATGAAGCTTCATGCCCATGTCAAGTCTCAGGATGAGGAAGTTCAAGTCCACGCGGACTCCGGCGCCCCAGTCCAGCGCGATGCTCTCAAGCAAATTGTCCTGACTGACCGATGCCAGAGGATTGTCCGTCCTCTTGAGAGTCCAGATGTTTCCAGCATCCAGGAACAGGGCTCCTGCAATCTTCCAGAACAACCTGAAACGGTATTCGATGTTCGCCTCGAGCTTCATGTCACCTGTCTGGCTCGGAATGATGAAACTGCTGTTTGCAGGAGAGCAGCCCGGACCCAGTGCTCTGGCCTGCCATCCTCTCATGCTGTTGGCTCCACCGCTGTAGAACTGCTTTTCAAATGGTATGGCGGAAGAATTGCCGTAGGCATAACCTATTCCCGCGAGAAGACGAGTCGCGACAGACTGCCCGTTCCCCCTTCCGAACATCCAGGTCCTTCCGAATGTCAGTTCCTCCTTGACATACTGCGAGAACGGAATTCCCCATACAAGTCCGGCACCATCGTCATCTGTCTTCATGACAGGTTTGAGAAGGCTCAGCAGATTTCCCGAGAGATCAGTGGCGACCCTAAGGTATCTGAATGATTCTGAGGGGTTTGTCTCAGTGGTGGAAGAGAAGTACAGAGTACTTCCGAGTCCGGCGTCGAAGTGGTCCTGATACGCATACCGCATGAAAGGATTGCGGGAAAGGTTCTCAAAGAACGCCGGGTCCATGTTGTCGAGCCGTATGATGCTCAGCTGTACCGGATATATCTGATATGAGAGTTTCTTGTATGCCCCGGTGTATCCGAAGGAGGTGGAGATGATGTTCCTGGTGTATTCAGGCCTGTCCTGATAGTTGTATGAAGCAGTCACCTCCGTGCGTGGCATGACCGGTCCCTTGAATCTGGAATACGGGAGACCGAGGAACTTCGGGAAACTGATGCTTGCGGAGACTCCGAACTCGTCGGACCTGATAGGGTCGTTGAACTTGAACTGAAAATTGCCCATGAAACTCAGGTTCAGCCACTCCCCTCCGTGGAAGATATTCTTGTGATAGAAACTGAGCTGAGGTGACACGCCCATGAGACCGGATGAGTTGGAGGAGGCTTCGATATTGGCCTTGAAACCTTGCAGCCGTGACTGTGAAAGACTGATCGAGCAGTTGACCAGGCTGGAGTCCACCTGATTCATGCCGATGTTCACGCTGTTGAACATCCTGAGTGCGGAAAGTCTCGAATAAGTGTTGTTCACAACGCTTTCGCTGTACATGTCACCCGGCTTGATTAGGTTCAAGTTCCTGAGCACCTTGTCATTGATGGCCAGACTCTCTGGATATGAGATGCTGACGCTGTCCACCTTGAATCTGTTGAGCTGTCTCGCGTTGGCGTCCGTCTCGTTCCTGGTGTATTCGTTCACCACCATGTTCAGGAAAGTCTTTCCTGGAACGCTGACCGTATCGGCTTCGAATACATAGTTGTTCTTCGAGAAATCAAAATAGCCAATGTCACGGAAATGTGCGGCCCCTCTGACTGTCTCATGCTCCAGGGACTCCTCGGAAAGGAAATCTCCCTCGTGAATGCCGACATTCTCCAGATCGTCCATGAAATCCTGCTTGAACGTGCCGCGCTGCGGCAATGTGAAAGATAGGCTGTCTATCACATACTGCTTTCCGAGAGTGATGCCGTAGTCGACGGACACCTTCCTTCCGTTGACGCTGACATCACCGATTACTGAAGAGTTGTAGTATCCCAGGTATTTCAGATGGTTTTCTATGCTTTCGATGGAAGACTTGACTGCCTCAGGGCTGTAGACCACAGGTGCGTTGCCTATCTTGTGGCAGAACCTTGCCCAGCCGCTGTCCTTGCCTTCTGCCGCCCAGTTGTAGATGTTCAGGAACGGATTCCATCCGAAAAGGAAGTAACTGTTCGGCTCCTGCTTGATGTACTGGCCGAGAGAGGCTGTGTTGAAGTTGTCGGAGTTCGTGACGCTGATGCTGTTCTTCGCGAGCCTGTACTCCCCTTCGGACAATGTCCTTGTGGTGCTGCAGGAGACCGCAAGCATCACGACGGGAGCCACGATGGAGGCATATTTTGCGAACAGACTTTTCATTGGCTTGACAACTCACAAATTTAACATAAATCTCAGAAATATTGAATTATCGTGGTTATCTTTGTATGCGATCACGAAATTTGCCCATGGCCCAGATTTCAAACAATGAAATAAAATTTGTCAGGTCCCTCGCTTCCAGGAAATTCCGGGACGAGTCGGGCCTCTTCATCGTAGAAGGAGAAAAAATGGTACAGGAAGCCATGGCTTCCAGATTCGAGGTGGTCAATCTCTACCGCCGTGACGAGATCGGTGAAGAGATCATGTCCAGGATCAGCCTGCTGTCATCTCCTTCCCCTGTCCTGGCGGTCGTGAGGAAGCCAGTGGAAATAGAGGGCGGAAGTGCGGAGATCGGGGCGGGACTGTATCTGGCCCTCGACTCCATCAGAGACCCCGGCAATCTCGGGACCATACTCCGCATCGCCGACTGGTTCGGTATAAGGTCTGTCGTGGCAAGCCGTGACACTGTGGAGATATTCAACCCCAAGGTGGTTCAGTCGACCATGGGGGCTATATTCAGAGTGGATTTCCACTACGCTGATTTAGAGATGTTTGCTACAGATGTCTTAAAGTGTGGCGGCAAGGTCTATGGCACATTCCTCGACGGTGAGGACATGTACTCGAAGACACTCGATACCGGTCTTGAAAGGCCAAGTGTCATAGTGATAGGCAACGAGGCCAACGGCATCTCAAAAGGAATGGAAAGGCTCGTGAACGAAAGGCTCTATATCCCGACCTACCCGGCAGACAGGAAAGGCTCAGAGTCTCTGAACGCTGCTGTCGCCACCGCTGTCACTGTCGCCGAATTCCGCCGCAGGGCGGCATTATAATTCTAGAATTTCAAGCCCGTATCCCGGGACGGAGATATCGAACTCCATTCCGGTCTTCCCAGGGTCAAGCCCGAGGAAATTCACAGCATGTTCCGGCAGGGAAATCTTCATCGAAGCCTCGCAGGAGTCGAAATTGCAAAGGAACATAATTGTTTTATTTCCTGAGTGTCTGAGAAATACGAAATGCCTGTCAGGATTGAAGCCGTTGACGCCGCTCAGACAGTAGCATAGGTCATATGTCAGTCCGGCAGTGATAATTTTCTTGTCAGCGACTGGAAGAATGGCCCTGTATTTCGCCAGTATGCGCTTCTCGGCCGGCAGAAGCTTGCCCTTCCCGTGGATCTGTGCATAAAGCCGCACCAATCCATCAGGCACTCTCCTGTCGAAGATGCTTGTCCTGCCCTCGTGGCCTTCTGATGCGTCAAGACCTATTTCCTGACCGAAATAAAGCATGAACGGCGCAGTGTTAAGGAATAATGGAGCACCGAGGCAGGCAAAATGATCCGGACGTCCTGCGAACCACGGAGAAGCCAGACGTTGCTCGTCATGGTTTTCCAGGAAGTTCAGCATATGAGGCTGGAGGTCTCCGAGTTCCTGCCAGTTCCAGGTGATCGCCCGTGCTGTACCTTGACCCCCGACAACAGCCCTGATAGTGTCATAGAGACCGGATTTGTCATAGAGATAATCGAACCGGACATTTTCGACATACTCCCTGTACCTGGACTTCTGATAGACTTCAGCGATGAATATGACATGAGGGAATTCCGCCTTTAGGCGAGCTATGAGCCATTTGAAGAACTCTGGCGGCACCAGTTCCACCATGTCGCACCTGAATCCGTCCACACCTTTTGATGCCCAGAAATGAACTATCCTGTACAAGGCTTCCCATGTGTCCTGGTGGAAATAGTCGATCTTCAGTGTGTCGCTCCAGTCGTAGTCGTGCCAGTCGAAGTGAGGAATTCCTCCCCTTCCGTCTTCATAGTCCCGGCCGATATGGTTGGGTACAAAGTCTGTCAAAACCTTAAGTCCCGCGTCATGAGTCCGTCTTACCAAATCCTCGAACTCGGACATTCTTTCTTCCTTGCAGTCAGCGAGATACTCGTTTACATCATAATAGTTCGATATGGCATAAGGAGAACCCGGGTCGCCCTTGACAAAAGGCTTCCCGGTAGAATGCTTGATGATGCCGGTATACCAGACATGAGTGACTCCGAGGGTCTTGAAATACTTCAGGGACTCACGGTCGACACCGCTCATGCGGCCGTTGCCCCAGAGCCTCGGCAGTATCTGGTAGATTATCATTATTTGAATGCGTTTTCGATGGCAGCCCTGATATCCGCGATGATGTCGTCTGGATCCTCAAGTCCGATGCTGAGTCTCATTAGATCAGGAGCCACGCCCGCTTCCTTGAGCTGCTCGTCAGAAAGCTGCCTGTGCGTATGTGATGCAGGATGGAGAATACAGGTGTAGCAGTCGGCCACATGGGTCTCGATGGTTATGAGCTTCAAAGCATCCATGAACTTGATGGCGGTGTCTCTGCCACCTTTAAGACCGAATGCCATGACGCCGCATGAGCCGTCCGGACAGTATTTCAGTCCCCTCTCATACTCGCTGTCCCCCTTGAGTCCAGGGAAATGGATCCACGCCACCTCAGGACGGGCTTTCAAGAACTCCGCCACCTTCAAAGCGCTTTCATAGTGGCGCTTCACGCGCACGTGGAGGGTCTGGAGACCGAGATTGAGGTAGAAGGCGTTCTGCGGGCTCTGGATGGATCCCAGGTCGCGCATGAGATGAGTCGTGGCTTTTGTGATGAATGCGGCTCTGCCGAAACTCTTGGTGTAAGTAAGTCCGTGATATGACTCGTCTGGGGTGCAGAGTCCCGGGAACTTGTCTGCGTACGCGTCCCAGTCGAAGTTGCCGCTGTCGACGATGACGCCTCCGACGCTTACTCCGTGACCGTCCATGTATTTGGTGGTGGAATGAGTCACGATGTCGGCGCCGAACTCGAACGGACGGCAGTGGACCGGAGTGGCGAAGGTGTTGTCGATGATGAGCGGAACTCCGTGGCTGTGAGCGATTTTCGCAAATCTCTCGATATCAAGAACCTGGACTCCAGGATTCGAGATGGTCTCTCCGAAGAAGAGCTTCGTGTTCGGCTTGAATGCAGCCTCGATCTCCTCGTCCGAAGCGGTCTGGTCGACGAAGGTCACATCGATGCCCAGTTTCTTGAATGTCACTCCGAAGAGGTTGAAGGTGCCACCGTAGATATTGTTCGTGGTGATCATATGGTCACCGGCCTCGCAGATGTTGAAGCAGGCGAAGAAATTGGCGGCCTGCCCTGACGAAGTCAGCATTGCCCCGACTCCCCCTTCGAGAGCCGCGATCCTGGCGGCTACCATGTCGTTCGTAGGGTTCTGAAGTCTCGTATAGAAGTAGCCTTCCTCCTCAAGGTCGAAAAGACGGCCCATCTGGTCGCTGTTCTCGTATTTGAAAGTGGTGCTCTGGATGATAGGCATCTGTCTTGGCTCGCCCTTGCCCGGGTTGTATCCCGCCTGCACGCAGAGGGTGCCGATATTCAATTTCTTGTCCATTGTCAGTTATTATTTCTGTCTTCCACAAAGTTAGTCTTTATTCGCTGAATTTCATTAAAAATTTTATAAATTTGCAAGGATTTCGCCTTTCAGGCGCACCAGAGCAGGACAAGTTCAATTTTATCATAAACTATCATGGCAGACAAATCAAATCTTCAGATCGCACGCGCTGCATACCAGCCGAAGCTCCCGAAGGCTCTCAAAGGCCAGGTGAAAGCTGTTGAAGGCGCTGCTACACAGTCAGTCGGCAACCAGGCCGAGATCAAGGCTCTTTTCCCTAACACTTACGGAATGCCGGTTGTTGAATTCGCACCAAAGAGATGCTGCGGCGGCAAGGCCTGCGCTCCTGCTGAGCCATTCAATGTAGGTATCATCCTTTCAGGCGGCCAGGCTCCTGGCGGACACAACGTCATCTCAGGTCTCTTTGACGGCGTCAAGTCCCTCAATCCTGCCAACAAGCTCTACGGCTTCCTCATGGGACCTGGCGGACTTGTGGACCACAAGTACATGGAGATCACTTCCGAGATCATGGACGAGTACCGCAACACCGGCGGTTTCGACATCATCGGTTCAGGCCGTACAAAGCTTGAGGAGGTCGATCAGTTCGAGAGCGGCATCAAGATTCTCCGCGAACTCGGCATCAAGGCCCTCGTGATCATCGGCGGCGATGACTCCAACACCAACGCCTGCGTGCTCGCCGAGTACTACGCAGCCCAGAAATACGGCGTACAGGTCATCGGATGTCCTAAGACCATCGACGGCGACCTCAAGAACGAGCAGATTGAGACCTCATTCGGCTTCGACACCGCCTGCAAGACATATTCAGAGCTTATCGGCAACATCGAGCGCGACTGCAACTCAGCCCGCAAGTACTGGCATTTCATCAAGGTCATGGGCCGCAGCGCATCCCACATCGCCCTTGAATGCGCACTTCAGACACAGCCTAGCATCTGCTTGATCTCTGAGGAAGTGGAGGCCAAGGAGCAGAGCCTCGACGACATCGTCGCCTACATCGCAAACGCTGTTGCAAAACGTGCCGAGAACGGCAACAACTTCGGTACAGTGATCGTCCCTGAAGGACTTATCGAGTTCATCCCTGCCATCAAGAAGCTCATCTCCGAGCTCAATGACACTCTCGCCACCGACGAGGCCAAGACCATCGCCCGCGAGAACCAGATCGACTATGTGAAGGCTCATCTCAGCGCCGAGAACCTCGCTACTTTCAACTCACTTCCTGCAGGTGTGGCAAGCCAGCTCGCACTTGACCGTGACCCTCACGGCAATGTCCAGGTGTCCCTCATCGAGACCGAGAAACTCCTCTCCGAGATGGTGGGCAAGAAGCTCGCACAGATGAAGAAGGACGGCCAGTTCGTCGGCAAGTTCTCAGCACAGCATCATTTCTTCGGATATGAAGGCCGTTGCGCAGCTCCTTCTAACTTCGACGCAGACTACTGCTACTCACTTGGTTACAATGCATCACGCCTCATCGATGCAGGCAAGACCGGCTATATGTCCGTCATCCGCAACACCACCGCTCCTGCAGCTGAGTGGATTCCGGGCGGTGTGCCGATCACTATGATGATGAACCTCGAAAAGAGAAACGGAAAGATGAAGCCTGTCATCCGCAAGGCTCTCGTCGAGCTTGACGGCGCTCCATTCAAGTTCTTCGCAGCCAACCGCGACAAGTGGGCCGTCGAGACCAGCTTCGTCTATCCTGGCGCCATCCAGTACTGGGGACCTACCGAGGTCTGCGACCAGCCTACCAAGACCCTCCAGCTCGAGCACAAATAATTAGAGGGCCTCTAATATGCAAAAGCCACCCTGAATTACCGCAGGGTGGCTTTTGCATATGGAGAAGCTTGCTATTTCACATCTGTGACGAGGCGGACAGAATTGCCGAAGCTCCGGCCCGTCGCGCTATCAGAGTAAATCATATCGCTACGCAATAATACGAAGTCCGCAGTGCTGGTCGAGGCATCGTATGAAGAAGCGATGGTTCCTGTGTAGTCGTCAGGGACGATGATTACGCAGTTCGTTTTGCCACATACTGTAACTCCCCACTTGCGAACATTAAGTGCATCGGGACGAGTTTTGAATAGATACTGCCATTCGTCCGTGGTCAGCGTGCGCCAGGTGCTTCCGTTACCTATGTTCTTCCCCCAGTCCACAAAGTCTCCGGAATAACCAGAATCGTACTGTGATGTGCTGGTTTCAAAGTTAGTGGCAGAGGTTGACCAGCCGAAGAGGTTCACCTTAGCACCTGTTGTCTGGCTGCTAATGGTGGTGTTGCCAGGGGCATTGCCGATGTAATCGTACTGGTGTGAAGCGAACCCCCACACATATTCTACGCCAGAGCGATGTACATAGGCTGCTTGAAGATTGCCCTTCGAGAAGCGGATATTCTTGGTGGCGCTGAAGCTGAACACGCCATTAAGCGCACCATCGATGTTTTCCAAAACAGTGACAACACAGGTCGCCGTCTTATTTCCGTCCTCTGTCTTGACGGTGATGGTCGCCTCTCCCGGAGCTACTGCGGTGATCTTTCCGTCGGATGAGAGGGTGGCTATCTTCTCGTCACTGGATTTCCAGGTGACGCTCTTGTCGGTTGCGTTGTCAGGCGCCACGCTGGCTTTCAACTGGGCTTCATCTCCCTCAGTGAGTTCAAGCTCGGTCTTGTCGAGTGAGACGCCGGTCACCGCGATTATCTTGGCGTTCACGGTGACTGTGGCGGTGCCGATGATGCCGTCCGCGGAAGCCGTGATGGTAGCGGATCCAGCCTTCACTCCCGTTACCATACCGTTGTTCACAGTTGCGACACTGGCGTCGGAAGAGCTCCAGCTGATGCCGGAGTACACGGCATCGGCTGGAAGGACACTGACGGAAAGGATGGTGGTCTCGCCTTCGACCATGCTTACTGATGACGGAGAAACTGACACGCTTGAAGGAAGCACCTCCGGCTTGCAGGACGCCGCCGTGATTCCTATGGCGAGCGTCAACATTGCGATTAATGTCTATTAGCCCGCTTTTTCTTCGTTTAGTTATTGTTGAATTATGTAATCACCTACAAACAAATCATCCTACTTTTTGTCCAGATGTCGCAAAACCAAAAAGACCTCCCGGCAGCATTCACTGCCGGAAGGTCCGCATATATCATTCACAATAAGCGGAGCATTTGTTTAATGTATTTATTATTAATGAGTTAGACGTCAGTATGAAGCCTGAGTTTGAAATTTTGTTAACTCTTCCCATCTCAAAGT
>JAZRWN010000037.1:0-20174 GCA_045599725.1 Candidatus Cryptobacteroides sp.
TACTACATTCCTTTCGCTGTTGACTGCATGATCAATTCCGGAGACGCCCGCACCGATGTACTTTCCACCCCTTCACACTGGTTCGGCGTGACCTACAAGGAGGACAGACCCGCGGTCGTGGCGAAGTTCAAGGAACTTGCCGACGCGGGAGTCTACCCTTCACCTCTGTACAAATAAAAAAAAGCGGCTCGAACAGTGTGAGCCGCTTTTTTTATTGCATGGGAATGACTATTTCAGGATAGTCCAGTTGCCGATGATCGGGAGTTCCTTTGCTTTGCCCTGGGCAGCATACACGATACCGACAACAGCGAGGATGACCACTGCCAGATCTACGAGGCCGAAAAGCCAGCCGATGAGCGGGAGCTTTGAAAGAGCACTGCAGACAAGTGACAGGATGCACAGGATAAGTCCCTGATTTGCATGGAACTTGGCGAACTTGGAATCCTTTGCGCAAAGGATAGGGATGATCACCAGGACGCTGAGATACGCAAGAATAGCCATGATCTTGTTCTTCTCTACATCCTCTGGATCCTGCTCGGCGGTGTAGTCGTCAATCTGCTCCTTGATATCCTCCACCTTCTCCTCCACTTTCTCCTTTGCATTCTCAAAAGCCTCCTTGACATCCTCCTTCACTTCCTCAACCTTCTGGTTGAACTCTTCCTTCCTTTCTGGAGCGTTCTCTTTGAACTCGTCCACCTTTTCCTTCACATCCGCCACCACATCCTGGACTTTTTCCTTGATTTCGTCAACGATCTCGTTGATCTTCTCGTTTTCTTCAGCCATAGTCGTTTGATATTTTAGGGGTTAATAACTTCAGTGCTATCTGCAATAATACGAATTATTTTCTATTTTTGTATGCAATACTGTACCAACTATGAAAAAGATTTTTCTCAGCATACCACTCATCGTCCTGATGACAGGATGCAGTTTCTTCTTCGGCTCCGGAACTGGCGATGCCGGATCACTCGGGCTGACCCCTTCAGGCAAACTTTCAGGGACACTGGACATCCCTGAGACAACATCTGGAGGTCCTATGGAGCTGCCTGCCATCGAGGAGGACGACATCATCATCACACACAAGGGCTACACCCTCTCCTACAACGCTGACGCACGCATTCCGGAATGGGTCGCCTACGAACTGACAGGTGACGAGACCCATGGAGACGCCGACCGTGAGGACGCGATATTCCAGAAAGACCCTTCATACAAGAATACCCAGGCCATGCGCGAGGACTACTCGAACTCCGGATGGACAAAGGGGCACATGGCTTGCGCCGGAGATTTCCAGTGGGACGAAGATGCCATGAACGAGACCTTCTACCTCACCAACATATGCCCTCAGGACGAGGAGCTCAACAAGGGCGACTGGAACTACCTTGAGAAGCAGGTGCGCTACTGGGCAAGGGACTACGGCAAAGTGTGGGTCGTGAGCGGCCCGATCATCGGTGACAATATCTACGGGACCATAGGAGAGAGGGACGTTGTCATCCCTGACGCCTTCTTCAAGGCCGTTCTGATCGAAAAGAGAGGCAAATACCACTCCATCGCCTTTGTGATGGACAATGATGACAAGCGCTACTATCTGAGCGACTGCTCCATGAGCGTGAACGAGCTTGAAAAACTGACCGGGCTCGACTTCTTCCCCGGCCTATACGACGACGTCGAAGAGTCCGTGGAATCAAAGGAGGACTTCTCCATCTGGAACATCAGCGAGAGATAGTTTCCTGTACAGGGCGACGGTCTGCTTCGCGGCTTCCACATCGTGGACTCTCAGAATGTCCGCGCCACGCTCCAGTGCTGCGAGGTGAAGTGCCTGCGTGGCAGACAATGCTTCTTCCGGACTGATGCCCAAAGGTCTGTAGATAAAGCTCTTCCGTGAGATGCCCACCAGAACAGGATGCCCCATTGATGAAAAGCGCCAGAGAGAGTCAAGAAGTTCATAGTTCTGCTCCACCGTCTTGGCGAAACCGAAGCCCGGGTCGAGCATCCAGTCCTTCACACCCGCTTCCGAGGCCTTCAAGGCGAAATTCTTGAAATAATCCTCCACCTCAGCGACAACATCGTCATAACTGCACAGCGACTGCATGGTGGCCGGGGTGCCGCGTTTATGCATGGCGACATAACCAAGACCCATTTCAGCGACAGTGGCGAGCATCTCGCAGTCATCCTCTCCGGCGGAGATGTCATTCACGATGAACCATCTTCCCAAGAGGTCTGCAGCCCGTCGTACTATCGTCGTCCGAGTGGTGTCGATGGAGATTCTGACAGACGGGTCCAGGGTGCGCAGGACAGGTTCCAGACGGGACCATTCCACTTCCTCGGGCACGGGCTCGGCACCCGGCCGCGTGGATACGGCGCCTATGTCGATGATGTCGGCGCCAGACTCCAGGACAGCCATGTTGTACCTGCTTGGAGCATAGTAGGAGTCGCTGTTGAGGTTCAGGATGCCCATCACCTGTATGTTTCTGGAAGGATCTGTCATCTTATCAGAGTTACCTGATGCAAATTTATAGATTATTTTGAATATCTTTGCACTATAACATCCAGACATCCTCAGATTATGCTTGTTGTCCTCGAAGGCCTGGACGGAGCAGGAAAATCCACACAGGTCAAAAAACTCAGAAGATACCTTGAGTCCGTCTGCAACGGTCTCGAATACATACATTTCCCGCGCTATGACTCCCCCGTCTACGGTGGACTCATAAGCAGGTTCCTGCGCGGAGATTTCGGAGCCAACGACACCGTCCATCCTCAGCTGGTCGCCCTGCTGTTCGCAGAGGACAGGCACTCAGCGGCACCTGGGATCAAGCGCAGCCTTGAAGAAGGGAAGACTGTGCTGCTGGACAGGTATGTCTACTCTAACATCGCCTACCAGTGCGCCAAACTGGCTTCCGAGGATGAGGCCGAAGCGCTGAGGAAATGGATAATTGACACTGAATACGGACAGTTCGGACTCCCTGCGCCGGACCTCAACATTTTCCTCGATGTGCCTATCGGCTTTGTCGAGAACAACCTCGCGTCCCAGCGCGAAGGTGAGGACAGAGGCTATCTCTCCGGTGCTCAGGACATCCACGAGGCAGACATCGAGTTCCAGAAGAAAGTGCGCGCCGTGTACAGGAAGCAGGCTTCCATCGATGAAAAGTTCATCTCGGTGGACTGCTCCGACGAGTTCGGCGCCACACTCTCGCCAAATGAGATCTTCGCCAAGGTCAAGGCTATTGTTGACACTTACTTGAACAGATAATTATGAAAGGTTTCCACAAAGGAGCACGCAGGTTCTGCACCGTCCTCATTGGGTTGGTGTTCTTCGGAGCTGGAATGCTTAAGCTCATGGACCCGGTGGGAGCCGGGCTTGTCGTTGACGAATACTTCAAGTTCTTCCAGATGCCGTGGCTGGCATTCTCATCCAAGGCCGTCGGCGTCGCGCTCGCCTTGCTCGAGACCCTGGTCGGCGCTGCCCTGCTCGCAGGAGTCTGGAGAAAAGTCGTTGCCGCAGCAGCCGGCATCATGACCATAGGCTTCACCATACTCACCCTGATCCTGGTCATTTTCAACCCCGAAATGGACTGCGGATGTTTCGGCGAGGCGGTTCATCTGACCCACTGGCAGACATTTTTGAAAAACATCGCGCTCTGTATCCTTTGCGCAGTCGCTTTCCTCCCGTTCAGGGATTTTGCAGAAAACAGGAAGGCGAAAGTCATCGGCTTCGGCATCGTGGCGGTGTCCGTGATCATTTTCACCATATGGTCGCTGGTCTCGCTCCCGCTGGTGGACTTCTCCGAGTTCGCCCCGGGCACCGAGCTTGTCAGCGAAGCGGATGAAGAAGACTCCAGTTCCGACGAAGAGAGCGACACTCATGAGCAGTACTATGTGATCTACGAGAAAAACGGCCAGGAAGGCGCGTTCACTCTCGACAAGCTTCCTGACTCCACCTGGACTTTCGTAAGAGCGGAGAAAATCAGCACCACCATTCCGGACTATGCCGGTTCCTCCCCTGTCTTTTTCATCTCCGACATCAACGGCGAATACAGGAACGAACTGTTGACAGAGGGCAAGGTCATGGTGCTCAGCGTCCATGACGCGAAGAGATTCAAGGCAGTGGATAAGGCCGGAGAATTCCTGGACAACGCACGTGCCGCCGGATTCAGCGCCTACGCAGTCTCCCGCGAGATCATCCCGGGATTCGACTCATTCACATCCGATTACAAAAAAGTGATAACCCTCAACAGATCCAACGGCGGAGTGACATTCATCGACAACGGTGAGATCGTCAGGAAATGGCCTGCCAGAGCCTTGCCTGACGGCGGAGAGCTTGAAAAACTCTATGCCAAGGACAGCACGGAGACCATGATAACGAACACTTCCAGAGGTAGGATAACATTCCAGGGCTTCATACTCTATTCACTTGCACTGCTTTTAATACTTTAACCCCATGACTAAGAAGAAACATCTGAAGAACTACGACATATTTTCAAAATTCGACTACTTCGTTCCGGACGTACGCGGCATAGTGGGGCTGACCATATGGTTCATCGTCGGAGCCTTGCTGGGATCCGTGGTGACCGCAGTCCTCACCGCCATTCTGGGAGATGTCGAGAATCTTACTTCATATGTCATGCTGGTCGCCTATCCGGTGATGTTCATTCCACCGATGATGTACGCTTCACTGAAAAGCAATGAGAACTCTTTCTTCGGCAAGGGGGTGAAACTGTCCAGTGACAACTACAAGCCACTAGGAGGAGCATTCTGCGCTATCCTTGTGATGGTGGCGACACTTTGCGGCTCATTCATTGCCGACGGCGTCGGCAGCCTGCTCCCGGACATGCCGGCATGGCTTGAAAATGTGCTGGAAAGCATGACCCAGGGAAAGCTGTGGGCCGACTTCCTGTGTGTCAGCATCTTCGCCCCGATCTTCGAGGAGTGGCTCTGCCGCGGCATGGTTCTGCGCGGACTGCTGAACTACGAGCGCAGGGACAGCAATGGTGAAAAAGTCAGGGGGGTCAGCCCAGCATGGGCGATAGTCATTTCCGCGGCTTTCTTCGCCGTCATCCACGGGAATCCGTGGCAGGCTGTCACGGCATTCGTGCTCGGCTGTCTGTTCGGATATGTGTACTACAGGACCGGATCCATCAAGCTGACCATGCTGATGCACTTTACCAACAACACTTTCGCGCTCATAATGAGCAACATAGACAAGATAAGCGAGGCTGAGGACTGGCTGGAGATCATGAGTCCTGTGATGTTCACCGCCATAATGCTTTTCAGCGTGGCGTTTATCTGGTATTTCTACAACAAGTTCAAGACCATCAGTCTTCAGAGACCTCAGGGAAACTGCGACGAGTTCGGAGAATAAACTCCTCCGCCTGCGGCAATGAGTCTGTCTTCCCTACATCAAGTATGGCCAGGGAGTCCGGAGCGTATCCGTATATCGGATACCTGTCACACATTTTCAGGTATAAGTCCATTATCGGGAAACGACCGGAAAAGCCTTCTCCTTCCATGATGCCGAACACCCTGTTCGAGATAAGGTGGATGCCGGCAAAGGCAAGTTTCCTGCATCTGGAGACGTCCAGAGAAGGATATGGCGTTCGCACTTCCCCTGTGGCGATGTTTGTCCATCCCATCAGATGCATGTCATCATCGAAAAGAAGATATCTCTGAGTCTTCCTCTCACTCACGAGCAGCACCGCCAGCGCACCGGGAGTCCATGATTTCATGAAAGCGTCCAGATCGAGGTCCGAGAATATGTCCACATTGTGGACCATGAAGAAGCCTTCGTCCGGCTCCCCCTCCTTCAGCAGGCTCTCAGCGTTCAGTATTCCTCCACCAGTGTCAAGCAGGCATCCGCTCTCATCGGAGATGCTGAACCTGGCATCGCCCCAGTCAGTGCCTGCGACATAATCCTTTATCATACCGGCAAAATGATGCACATTGACGACAAAGTCATTGATGCCGGCCTGCTGGAGGCGGTCGGCGACATGTTTCAGAAGAGGCTCGCCCGACACCGGGACAAGCGCCTTCGGCATGTTGTCAGTCAATGGTTTGAGGCGTGTGCCGAGACCGGCGGCGAATATCATTGCTTTCATAGATACCTGTCTATTTTCATCTCCCTGTGGGTCAGATGCACCTTCACACCCGGCCTTCCCGACAGATGCTCGGCCATCTTCTGTGCGGAATAGACGGACCTGTGCTGTCCCCCCGTGCAGCCGAACGCCACCTGCAGGTGTGAGAACCCGCGCTCGACGAACCTGGCCACATGAGCGTCCACGAGTGAGTAAGCATTGTTCAGGAAGGAGAATATTTCGCCGTCTTCTTCAAGGAAGTCGCAGACATCCCTGTCAAGCCCGGTGGATTTGCGGTAGCGCTCGTATTTTCCTGGATTGTGTACGGAACGGCAGTCGAAGACATAGCCGCCTCCATTGCCGGAACGGTCCTCGGGCACTCCTTTCTTGAACGAGAAGCTTATAACGTGCACCTCGAGCAGACCGTCATCCGTCTTCCGGCAGTGAGTCCGGGACTCCTCTTCCACAAGCTTGGAAAGGACGGACGAGAGATATGGATAGTTCACGAACGGCTCGGACAGGAGCTCACGGAGATTGTCCATCGCATACGGAATGCTCTCAAGGAAATGGGCGCGTTTCTCGATGCGGCCACGGAAACCGTATGCGCCCAGGACCTGCAGTGTCCTGAAAAGCACGAAGAGCCTCAGAGTGCTCTTGAACTCCTCCCTGTCGGTTTTCACATATCTGTCCAATGAATCAAGGTAGGCATCCACCATCGCATCTTTCAAGTCCTTCGGATATGCAGCGCGGGCCTGCCATACGAACGAAGCCACATCATAGTGGAGCGGGCCTCTCCTGCCTCCCTGGAAGTCTATGAACCACGGTTCCCCATCCTTGAGCATGATGTTTCTGGCCTGGAAGTCACGGTACATGAATGCGTCCATAGGCACATCGAGAATATCACGCTTCAGAGCGTCAAAGTCATCCTGAAGCCTCTCCTCATTGAACTCGACGGAAGATGGCTTCAGAAAACAGTATTTGAAATAGTTCAGGTCGAAGTCCACCATCCTCGCATTCAGGGAGTCCGACGGATAGCATACACTGAAGTCCATCCCGTCCGCGCCTTCGATCTGTATCTTCGGAAGATCTCCCATCACACGGCAGAGCATCTCCCTGTCCTCCAGACTGTATTTTCCTTCTTTTCTGGAATCTGCCAGCACGTCGAACAGCATGGTGTCGCCCAGGTCCTCCTGCAGGTAGCACATGCCGTCATCACTGACGGCAAGCACCTCTGGAACCTTGATTCCTTTTGAACGGAAATGGGAGGCGATGGAGATGAAGGCACGATTTTCGTCAATGTCAGTACCGGCCACTGCTATCAGCGCAGTCCCTTTCCCTTTCAGGCGGAAATAGCATCTTCTGCTTCCGGACGGGGTCAGCATGGTGCAGCTTTCAGGTTCGCTGCCGGCAAAAGTCTGGTAAAGGTCGATGGTCCTGTTGTCCATGATAAACGGCATTGGAGTTCGAATTTAGGCATAAATCCGGTATTTTTCACAAAAAGTATGTAACTTTGTAAGTTACGACATGAAACTTTTATCCCGAATATGGTTCCCTATCGCGGTGGCCTCAATGGCTTCCGCTCATGTCATGGTGACCGCTCCGGAGAATGACTTCAACAGCAGTGCAGCAGGCGTACAGATCGTGACCATAAGCGAAAAGCCTGATACCGTGATCTATCCTGTCAACGGGTACAAGCTCCGCTGGACTGAAGAGGACAGAGCCATGTCAGAAGGCGAGGTGGATTTCTCCGCCATGTCTCTCGCCGACTCTCTCTCCGCACTGGATTCATTGGCGGCCGGAGACTCCCTGGCTTTGCTTGACACCCTGCCGAAACTCACCGCAAGGGACACCATCATCCCTCCGGAATCCCTCAGACTCACCGACCCGTTCAGGTACAAGTACTATGTCGCACTCCTTGATTCGGCCACCCATGCATTTGTGCGCGACTCCCTTATTGCCGCAGGCGACAGCCTGGACTGGCCTAAGCTCGACTCGCTCTACACCGCTGATGCCATCGCCCGTGAAAAAGCCGAATTCGACCGGTGGTACAACGGTCTCAGCAAACAGGAAAGGAAAAACTACGACCTCGAGCAGAAGGCCAAGGTCAAGATGGCCAAGATAAGGGCGGCGCAGGCTAAGAAGGAGAAGGCCAAGGCAAAGAAGGACAGCACGCTCAAGGACACGCCGAGGATACTCGAGACTTTCGCCCTGCCTGACTCGCTCCAGTACCAGAGACTGGTGGTGTGGACACATGAGCAGGCGTTCCACAAGATAAACGTATCCCCTTCCGACACGGGGTACAACTACCGTTTCCACGACTATCCGTTCCTCCGCAAGGACGTGAACGCGACCTGGCTAGGAGTGGCGGGCTCCCCTGTGCAGTACTACAACTACTTCAACAGGAAATCCACGGACAAGGTGTCATTCTACGAGGCCCAGGAGAGCTGGGCGTACACCCCGGAAACCGTTCCGATGTACAACACCAAGACCCCTTACACCGAACTCGGATATTTCGGCACGCTTCTTTTCTCAGGGACAGAGAAAGAGTCCGACAACCTCCATATTCTCACATCACAGAATCTGAGCCCTGAATTCAACTTCACCCTCGGATATGACAGGTACGGCGGTGGCGGCATCCTCAACAACGAGACGACCACCAACAAGAACACGATGATGACGGCAAACTACCTCGGCAAGCGCTATATGGCGCATGCCGGATATCTCTACAATGGAGTGAGCCGTGGAGAGAACGGCGGTGTCATGGACGTGAACATCATACGTGACACTACGATCGAGGCAAGGGAAATCAATGTCTTCATGAACAAGGCCAAGAGCAAGATCAAGAAGAACACCCTGTTCCTCGACCAGCAGTACAGGATACCGTTCACATTCCTCAACGACCTCAAGAAGAAAGGGATCGAGGAGGCTGCAGCCGACACTCTCGACCTTGACACTGACATCACCACGGCATTCATCGGGCACAGCACCGAATACTCGACATACAGGCGCATCTACACTGATGTCATCGGCAGCGGAGACAGGAACACCGATGCATACTACAACGGAATCCACTTCATCAATCCTTCCCAGTCCTCAGATTCCATGCGTGTCGCCAGACTTGACAACAAGTTCTTCTTGAGACTCCAGCCATGGGCGGAGGACGCCATCATCTCCAAGTTGAATGTCGGCATCGGAGACCGTATCCTGACCTACTACACCTTCGACCCGACTTTCACAAAGATTGACCACAGCACACGCTGGAATTCAGCATACATGTATGCCGGAGCGGAAGGCAGCCTGCGTGAGTACATCCACTGGGACGCGAAGGGAGAGTATGTATTCCTGGGCGACGAGATTAATGACATGAGCCTGGACGCGAATCTGGGCTTCAATTTCTATCCTTTCCGAAAAGCAAGGAAGAGCCCGGTATCCGTGGACTTCCATTTTGACACCTCGCTCGACGAGCCGGAGTATTACCAGCAGCATATGTACACAAACCACTTCAAGTGGGATAATGACTTCGACAAGATATCCGCCACCCGTATCCAGGGAAAGATATCCATCCCTCGCTGGAATCTTGAAGCCGACGCCGGATACGCCCTGCTGACGAACAACATCTACTACGACACCCTCGGAGTAGTGAGACAGAACACGAAGCCTATGAGCATTCTGTCCGCAAATCTGAGAAAGGAGTTTGTCCTGGGCGTGCTTCATCTCGACAACCGCGTGCTGTTCCAGATGTCTTCGAACCAGGATGTCGTGCCGCTTCCAAAACTGGCCGTCAATCTGAAGTATTTCGTGCAGTTCAACATCGAGCACGGCACTCTGATGATGCAGATAGGTGCTGACGGCTATTACAACACCGCCTGGTACTCTCCGGGATGGAACCCTGCAGTCGGAGTGTTCCACAACCAGAATGTGAACAAGTACACCAACGGACCGTACGTCGACGCCTTCATCAACATGCAGTGGAAGAGAGCGTGCATCTTCATCAAGCTGGAGAACGCCAACCAGGGCTGGCCAATGAAGAAGAACGACTACTTCTCCGCCGACAGATACATAGTGACTCAGAGAATGCTCAAGATCGGAATGTACTGGCCGTTCTATCTCCAGCCGTCAAAGCATACACATTCCGAGACGGAGGGACGATGAAGCGGCGTACGGGACTGATACTCTACTCTATCTCGGCTGCTGCCGTAATGGCTGCATCCATATACTCCGGCGTTTCATTTCTCAACAGAGAAGACACATCCATGACAGGAATGGCCTTGCGCGGTGTCATCGACCCCGGAGCAGAGCAGGAGCTTCACGGTCTCACCGTGGGCCTCAACTACGAACTTCTCAAACTTTTCGTGCAGGCGCAGGAGGACAGTCTGGCATCTGTCGTGCTGGCGGAAAACGGTTCTTCTTACCTCGACTCCTTGAAGCGGGGGATAGTGGACATCGTCATCATGCCATGCCGTGACTCAATGGCGGTCGACAGCGTCAGCTTCTCAATCCCCGTCGAAGGAGACATGGTCTGGGCTATACGCTCTCAATACAAGGACGGCTTCGTCCTGATGGACAGATGGTTGGAAGAGTATTGCGCCACAGAAGAATATGAAAGCAGGAGAGAACTATTCCTGCACCGGTTCAATCCGTCCCGGAGAGCTTCGAACCGAAGGTCCACTCCAGCTCTCTCTCCCTATGATGATTTGATGAAACATTACGCCGGAGAACTGGGATGGGACTGGAGGCTGCTTGCAGCCCTGATATATCAGGAGTCAAAGTTCCATATTGAAGTCTCGTCGCACAGGGGCGCGCACGGACTGATGCAGATCCGCAGAAGAACTGCGGAAAGGTTCGGAGTGACCGACCTGCTGGACCCGGAGGAGAACCTCATCGCAGGAACGGCATTCCTCTCTAGACTTCAGAACATGTTCAGGAAAAACGCGGCAGATTCCGATGAACTCGGCAAATTCGTGCTGGCGGCATACAATGCCGGAGAAAGCAGGCTCAAAGACTGCATCAGATTTGCGGAGCACCTGGGGGAGGGCACGGATCACTGGGAGGACATAGCCAGGGTCATACCGCAGATGCGCGATTCGACTGCCTTCATTCTGGACAGTCTGACGCACGGAATCTTCAAGGGTGAAGAGACCATCTCTTATGTGAACAGCGTTCTGGAGACCTACGAAGATTTCAAGATCATCTGTCCTGACATCGCTACTGAGCCCTGACAGTCTGGGCAGGGTCCACCTTGGAGATGAACAGGGTTGGTATCAGGAGCAGGAGCATTATCACCAGATATGACAGGATGTCCGCCAGGATGACCATCGGAATATTGACATTCACAGGCACGAACGAGATGAAATAGTTCTCAGGATTCAGCTTGAGCAGATGAGTCGTCCCTTGCACCACACAGAACAACAGAGCGAGAAGGTTCCCGACAACCATGCCTTTGAGCACCAGATTCGATGACATCTTCAGAAAGACGGACGCAATGGACCTGTCCGTCATACCCACTGCCTTCAGCGTGCCTATGGTGGAAATATTCTGGAACAGGAGGATGAGAAGGCCTGATATCATGTTGAACCCCGCGACTATGGTCATCAGCAGAAGAATGGCCACCACATTGAAATCTATCAGGTTCAGCCAGTCGAACAACTGAGGATAGCGGTCGACGGCAGAAGAGGCCACGTATATATCGTCATATGTTCCTGCATGCAGGAGCGCCAGAGTGCCGATTTCATCTGTCTTGGCCTTCATGAGACCTGCCTGGCGGTAGCCGTCCTCAAGTGTGACTTCAAGTGCGGAGACTTCATCCTCACTCCAGCCGTTCAGGCGCTGCATATCCTCAATGGATGCAAATACTGTAAGATTGTCATCAGCCTGGACAGGATTCTGATAGACCGACTTGACCTTGAACTTTCTGACCTTGACCCTCTCACCTACAAAATACGCCTGAAGGTCATCGCCCTCCTTTATCCCCAGCATTTCTGAAAGCCGCGAAGGGATGCTGACACCCAGTCCCTGGAGCGAGTCCTGCTGCGGCACACCCTTGAACAGCACCCCGTGGATATTGTCATCCATCTTGATGATCCCGGCACGATAGACTGCCGGTGCGACGGATCTCACGCCCCTCACCGAATCAATGGCTCCGAGGCTCGGAGGAACGGCGGAGACGGGAGAGTCTTCAGTGATGTAGTTCATGTCCGCGGGAGTGAGCTGGATGTCACCGCCCATGGAGGCCAGTCCGTTGCGTATCTCCCTGCGGAAGCCGGAGGAAATGGACACCGCCAGTATCATGACAAGGTAGGAGATGGCGATGGATGTCACCGCTATCTTTCCTTTGAAACGAAGCCTTGACGCTATGAATGACGATGCCTTCATCTTTTTCTATTTTGCGTTCAATGCATCAAGACGTGCCTGCGCGGACAATTTTTCCGCCTCATCCGGACTGTATTTCACCAGCATCGGGAGATACTTCTTCTCCAGCTTGAGATTCTTGTCCTTGCGGGCCATGAGCACGGAGTTCTTTATGGCAGTGTAGTTGTCCGGTTCTTTCTTCAGGACCTTGTTATAATACTTCGTGGCCGCTTTGTTGTCATTCTTGACCACGAAACAGTAGGTTCCCAGATTCGTCATGAAAACCAAATGGTCCGGCGAATACTTCAGCATCTTCTCTGAAATAGAACGGAAAGACTCGTATGAAGCCGGACTACCAATTGCGTACAGAGATGCACAGTATTCCTGGATGCCATCTTCGAAAAGGCCTGCCTCAGCGGGTTCGTCGCCGTACTGCCATGCCGGATGCGACGTGCCGTTGTAGTCGATGAGGCTGGAAAGGGCCGCCGTGGCCATGTCAGGGCTGTCCTTCTCATAGGCAAGGAGAGCGGTGATCTTGCAGTATCTCAGGTCGAGCCTGTCGGGTGAAAGCTTTATGGCCTTGTCAATAGCCTGGGAGGACATGGCAAAAAGGGAGTCCTCGTAGGAAGTCACCTGGAAATATCTGACATCGTTCCCGAGAGAGTCCTTCAGGGAGAGCACAGGATTCTCCCCAAGGAAACGCTCCTGAGGCTTGGATACAACCTCCGAATATGCAGACTTGGCAAGATAGTAGTTGAACTTCCCCACCAGCATGTCGATGTCCTCCGGGAAAGCCTTCTCCCACTTGTCAAGAAGAGTTTCAACTCCTATTCCGTCCTGTCCCAGGCGGCGGGTGAGATTATCGTACCTGGACTTGAACTCCTTACTTGTGGTCTGTCCGGCAAGTGTGATGGCAGCGGCGAAGACCGCAAAAGCCATGATAAACAGTTTTTTCTTCATATATCCATTCTAATGCGTCGCGACTGCGGGTGAAGATTGTTGCATCTGGAGCCGACATTCTTCACAAAACCGAGCGGCAGCCCGCGATATGTGACAACAATATAGCCCAATGGCGCTCCTGGCAGCGTGATGGAGTCGCGGTGAAGGAACTTCAACGCGGTCTGCTTGTCCACCTCGACTTCAGGATACGAGCCCCGTTCAAAGGCAGTGCTCAACGCCCAGTCCGCGGAAGGAACAAAATCCTTGCCTTTCTTCTCCCCTTTCTCCACTCCCGCTCTCAGCGGTCTGAAACGACGGAGCTGCTCCATCGCCGAGGATACGGAGAACGGCTTGTATCCTGAACCTTGTTCATCCTTCACAAGCGCCCCTGCCCACTGGCCTTCACCCGGAACCTCACCCGGGACAAGCAGATGCCCGCAGGAAGTGGTGCGGATACCGAAAGGGTTCTCAGGCTTGATGACACTTCCGCCAAGTTCCTTCGCAGTCCACTCGAGATTCTGATCATTCTCAGAAGGTTCAAAAGTGCAGGTCGAGTAAACCAGGACACCTCCATCCCTCAGCGCCGGCCAGACATCCGCCAGGATGCGTTTCTGGCGCGACGAACACAACTCCACCGTTTCAAGGGACCAGTCCTCCACCGCTTTCGGATCCTTGCGGAACATTCCTTCGCCCGAACAAGGGACATCTGCGACAATGATATCGAAAAATCCCTGGAGCTGTGCGAAAGCCTTCGGGTCCACGGAAGTGACCACGACATTCGGGTCACCCCAGACAGCGACGTTGTCCGAAAGGACGGAAGCCCTCTGACGCATCACCTCGTTCGAGACCAGCACGAACTCATCACCGCAGGCCTCCCTCAGCGATGCGGCGATATCGGTGGTCTTGCCGCCAGGGGCGGCGCAAAGGTCCAGCACCCTCAGAGGCCGGTTCCGGAAGCGTTCAAGCATACTGCGGAAAAGCCATCCGACGAACATCGCCGAACTGTCCTGAACATAGTAGGCGCCGGCGTGGAACAGCGGATGCAGGGTGAACACGGGCCTTTCGGCTAGGATATATCCGTACTTGCTCCAAGTTACTGGAGCGGCATCTTTGAGAATCGGCAGCGGTGAGGAGGTCGGTTTCGAAGGGTTAAGTCTGACGGAAACCGACGGGGCCGACTGCATTGCCGCGATGGCGGCATCGGCATCATCGGCACCCAGCACTTCTGAGAGCGACTTTCTGAAAATCTCCGAACCGATGGACTCCATTTTCTACATGTTGAAAGGACTTCCGCGGAAAGTTGAAGGGTCCATCCCCTCAGGCATCCTGCCTTCGGAAATGTCGACCAGCGAATCGACTATCTTGTCAAGGGCCTCGCGGATCTTGGAACCGATCATCATCTTGATCATCATGTTCATCTCTGCGGTCGCCTCAATGTAGAATTCTGTCTGTCCCGGCATGCCAGTGGCATCGAAATGCAGCACCACCTGGAATGCGAACGGAGCGCCGTAGTCCACAAGAACGATTTTCGAATACGGTGTGCGTTCATACACCTTCACCCCTATGCTGAACCCCTGTACGCTGGCCTGAATGGTGTCAAAGTCAGCCGTGACACCCGCCTTCTTGTCCTCCGGGAGCATCTCCCTGAAGTTTCTCATGTCTGTGAAAGCCATATAGAGGTCGAAAGGCTGGCGGGACACGATCCCGTGTTTGCTGTCGAACTGTGAAGTCATAATTGTCTGAATGCTTTAATAGTTGTATTTTTGCAGAAGACAAAGATAATAATTTTTTATGCATAAGATATATTTCGACGACAGGTCTGTCACGATATGCGGAATTCCGGAAACAGAAGGATTCCATCCTGTAGATATAAGTGACGCTGACATGGAAAGAGAAATGACGGAACTGGCGGAGAACTTCAAGGCAGGTATGGTGCACGGCGACGTCACCCTCCGGTGCACGGAACCCGACGAAGCCTACAGGATATTCTGCAGCTGCTTCAAGGAAGTGAACGCTGCCGGTGGCGTGGTCACTGACAAAGAAGGCAATTTCCTGCTGATCAAGAGGAATTCATTATGGGATCTTCCGAAAGGTCATCAGGAGCCCGGCGAGGATATAAGCATCACTGCTCTGAGGGAAGTGGAGGAAGAAACCGGCGCGGACGGGCTCGTCCTCGGCGACCTGCTGTGCATCACCGACCATTGCTATCTTCGGGACGGAATCATCCACCTGAAGCATACCTGGTGGTACAGTATGGAGGCATCCTGCGGACCGCTCTCCCCACAAACGGAAGAGGGCATCTCCGAGGTGGTTCTGGTCTCCGCAACTGAACTTGAGAAATGTCTGGAGAACACATTTCCTTCCATCAGAGACATTTTCAAGCTCATTTCAGACTCGAAATGAAACTTTTATCCGTTTCAGGCGTATAATATATATTCACGAACTATTGAAACATATACGATATGAAACTCTCACAATTCCAGTTCATGCTTCCGAAAGACAGAGTGGCGCAGGAGCCGCCCCGCTGGCGTGACGAATGCAAGCTCATGGTTCTGAACCGCAAGACCGGTGAAATAGAGCACAGGCTATTCAAGGACATCATCGACTACTTCGGGAAAGGTGACACCTTCGTCTTCAACGACACGAAAGTGTTCCCTGCAAGACTGTACGGCAAGAAAGAGAAGACCGGAGCCGACATCATGGTGTTCCTTCTCAGGGAGCTGAACCGCGAACAGAGGCTGTGGGACGTGATAGTCGAACCGGCCAGAAAGATCCGCATCGGAAACAAACTGTATTTCGGTGAGGACCAGAGCCTTGTGGCTGAAGTCATCGACAACACCACATCACGCGGAAGGACCCTCCGCTTCCTTTATGATGGACCGTACGAGGATTTCAAGGAGGCATTGTTCAGCCTTGGAGAGACCCCTGTACCGCTCTGGGTGAAGCCTCATGTCACTCCTGAGGACAAGGAGAACTACCAGACCATATTCGCCGCCCATGAAGGTGCAGTCAGTGCTCCTTCAGCAGGACTCCATTTCAGCCGTGAGCTTTTCAACAGAATGATTCTGAAGGATATAAACAAGGCGTTCATCACCGTCCACATGGGCATCGGACACTTCAGGAGAGTCGATGTGGAGGATCTGTCCAAGCACAGGACCGATGCCGAGAGGATCATCATCGGGGACGAAGCCGCAGATATCATCAACACCGCAAAGACAGAAGGTCACAAGATCGTCGGAGTGGGTGTCACCGTGGTTAGAGCTCTCGAGACCAATGTCACCCCTAGCAAGAAGGTGAATCCTTCCGACACCTGGACAGACAAGTTCATCTTCCCTCCTTACGAGTTCTCCATCCCGGATGCCATGGTGTCCAATTTCCACACACCGGAGTCCACCATGCTCATGGCTGTCGCGGCCTTCGGCGGTTTCGAGAATGTCATGCATGCATATGAAGTGGCTCTCGAGGAAGGGTACAAGTTCGGACCTTACGGAGATGCGATGCTGATCATCTAAAAAGATCAATTTAGCAAAAAACCTATCTGCAGCTTTCAGAAATGTATTTTTTTGAAAGCTGTTTTCTTTTTCTCTCCATAGATTTGCCGACATGGAGAATTCATTCGAAGAAAAGGCATGCACATGCGCCCTCAACCGACTGTTCGGATTCGAGCCGAAGATAGCACATGACCTGATAGGACTGACCGGCTCGGCCTGGGGTGCGTTCAACCTCAGCCGTGAGGAGAAGGCCGATCTTTTCGGACCATATTCCAAGGTGGCGCCGCTACTGGAAGACAGAGAAGTACGGAATTCGGAGGATGAACTCCGGAGACTGGAGGACGACGGTTGCACTTTCCTCACCATGTCCGAGGCAGGATATCCCGGACTCCTCAAAGAGTGTGAGGACGCTCCGGTGGGGCTGTATTACAAGGGCTGTACACCACCGTCCGAAGTCTTCGACAGGATGCCCCAGATAGCGGTAGTAGGAACCAGGGACATCTCCCTCTACGGCAAAGAATGGTGCAGACGGGTGGTGGAAGCGATGGCACTGGCAGAAAGAAAGCCCATGATAGTCAGCGGGTTCGCCTATGGCACGGACATCATAGCGCACCTCGCCGCTCTCGAATCCGGGCTTCCGACTGTGGCAGTATTGCCGACAGGCATAGACGCCGTCTACCCTTCACGGCACTACAAATACGCAAGGACACTCGCCTCCACTCCGGGCTGCGCACTTGTCACGGACTACCCTCCCGGTTCCGAGCCCAAGCCCATCAACTTCATCAGGAGGAACAGGATCATAGCAGGAATGTGCAGCGGGACCATCCTCATCGAGGCAAAGGCTAAGGGTGGTGGCATGATCACAGCACGGCTCGCCGCATCATACGAAAGGGACCTTCTCGTGCTTCCTGGAAGAGCGGACGACGTGAGGTCTCAGGGATGCAACACACTGCTGCGCGAGAAACTGGCCGAGCCCATCACTGACACCATCCATTTCCTTGATGTACTGGGACTTGGGAGTCCATCCAGGCGGAGAAAGCAGTGCCTTGAAGATGAGGTCGCGGCCGCCTTTTCGGGGATGCTTTCAGATGAGGAATGGCAGGAAATGATGTCTGTCCTGTCTTGCATACGGAGACAGCGCGGAATAACCATTGACGGGATTTGTGCCTGCACTTGCCTTCCGTACGGAACCGCCGCCCGGTATGCGGGGATGCTGGAAAGTGAAGGGATGGTTTCGATGGACCTCCTCCAGAGATGCACAATCAATCTGAAAAATGTCTAAATTTGCATCATGGCTGATGCAATGACATTCATCGACACACACACCCACATCTATGACGAGGCGTTCTCCGGAGAGGAGGACTTCGCTGTCAGCCGCGCCCTTGACGCAGGAGTTGAGGTGATGCTCCAGCCTGACGTTGACTCACGCGAAAGGGACGCCATGTTCTCGCTCACGGACAGATATCCTGGAGTCCTGTATCCTATGCTCGGTCTCTACCCCGGCTCGGTCGACAAAGACTGGAGGACTGAGATAGACAGGATGCTGGGATACAAGGACAGGAAAGTCATCGCCATCGGCGAGATCGGTCTTGACTACCACTACGGAGCGGAATTCGCAAAAGAGCAGCAGGAAGCGTTCAGAGTGCAGATGGAACTGGCGTCGGAGTTGGGCCTGCCGGTCAACATCCACCTCCGCGAAGCCACGGAGGACTTCTTCAAGGTCATGGATGACTGCGCCCATCTCCATCTGCGCGGCAACCTCCACGCTTTCAGCGGCAGTTACGAGACGTTCATGAGGCTTTTGAAATACGGTGAGTGGTTTGTCGGCATCGGAGGAGTGGTCACCTTCAAGAAGGCATCACTCGCCGAAACGGTCCGGAAAATACCTCTGGACAGGATTCTGCTTGAGACCGACAGCCCCTATCTGACGCCCGTGCCATTCCGGGGAAAGCGCAACGAAAGCATGTACATCCCGGTGATAGCGGCAAGGATAGCTGAGTTGAAAAACACCAGTGTCGACGAAGTGGCGCAAGTCACCTCCGCCAACGCCCGAAGTCTTTTTAAGATATGACAGGAAACAATTCACAGAAATCCTCCATCCTCCTCATCTACACAGGAGGAACGATAGGGATGAAGGAAGATCCCAAGGATCAGACACTCAAACCGTTCGATTTCAGCCAGATAATGAACGAAGTCCCGGAACTGGGAAAGTTCGCTTTCCGCCTGGATTCATTCACTTTCGACCCGCTTATCGACTCTTCTGACGTGGAGCCTTCCCTGTGGCAGGCGCTCGCCCAGTTGATCAAAGACAGATATGACGACTATGACGGTTTCGTGATACTTCATGGCACCGACACGATGGCATTTTCAGCCTCGGCCCTCAGCTTCATGCTGGAAGACCTGGAAAAACCGGTGGTCTTCACAGGAAGCCAGCTCCCTATCGGCAGCCCACGCACGGACGGAAAAGAGAATCTGATATCAGCCGTGGAGATAGCCTCGGCCAAGGACGAGGACGGACATGCACTGGTTCCTGAAGTCACCATTTTCTTCGACTCCAGGCTTTTGAGAGGAAACCGGACGACAAAGGTCAATTCCGAAAACTTTGACGCCTTCATGTCCGCCAACTGCCCTCCATTGGCGGAAGCGGGAATAACGATCAAATACAACAGCCTGATAATCAGAAGGCCGGAGGAGTTCGGCCGACCGCTGACCATACGCAAGGAACTTGACACAAGAGTGTCCATCCTGAAAGTGCACCCCGGCATTACGCCCCAGGTCGTCAGCAATATCCTGCTCGGTGCTGAGACGAGGGCTGTCATTATCGAGACATACGGTTCCGGCAACGCTCTTTCCAAGGACTGGTTCATCAGCCTGGTCAAAATAGCGGACGGCATGGGGAAAGTGCTCGTGAATGTCACACAGTGCCTTCACGGAAGCGTGAACATGGACCTGTACGCCACTGGAAAGAGGCTCAAGGAGTCCGGAGTGATATCTGGGGCGGACAGCACCACAGAGGCCGCCCTGTCAAAGCTTTTCCATCTTATGGGAGTCAGTCAGGACAACTCCTGGGTAAAGTGCCAGCTGGAGCGCAATCTGAAAGGAGAAAACTCCAAATAATTATTGTCAAATGAAAATATTTTGCTAAATTGCAACGGATTTTGGATAGGAGCATTGTATCCACATAGCACGGAATATTTGTAACTATTTAATACTTTATTAATTAAAAACACATTCAAAAACGATTATGAAAAAGTTTTTCATGGTTTTGGCAGCAATGAGCCTCATGGTTCTTTCTGCAAACATCGCGTCCGCTCAGGACAATCAGGCTCCGGCA
>JAZRWN010000038.1:0-25279 GCA_045599725.1 Candidatus Cryptobacteroides sp.
GTTCTACGGATCCGGAACAAACGGAGGCAGCAAGTTTACATCCAACGCAACCGAGCAGACTTACACCACTAAGTTTTCCGGAATCATTGATGTTATCACCGGAGGAGAAGAGGACTCCACCGATGACATAAGTTTCTGGGCGATTTATCCGTATGACAAGAACAATTCCTGCGATGGAAGTTCACTTACATTCACCCTCGCATCCGAGCAGACTGCGGTGGCAGAAGGTATATCCCCTAATACCTGCCCGACCATAGCAAAAGCCTCTGGACTGCATCTTGGTTTCTACCAGACTTGCGGCTATTTCAGATTCACGGTTTCACAGCCCGGAATAAAACAAGTGATATTCACTAACGCATCTGGGGCGCCTATTGCCGGTACAATGACCTGTAGTTTTGGTACTGACGGCAAGCCTGTTCTGGACAACATCAGCGGCTCTGACAGAATAATCGTGAATGCCCCGAATAACGGCACTTTCGCAACCGGCACGAACTATTATGTCATCATGGCTCCTGTGACCATGAGCAATGGCATGTATGTCACTTATGTAAAGGATGATACACAAGCAACCTATACGATTTCCAGCCAAGTTCCTATAAAGAGGAAGGTTGGCAACAGGCTCGAAAACCGCGATGCAAACCTTGATTGGACATTGAGAGACCACTGCCTGACATTCTCAATGGAGTCCGGAAGCAACACCCTGTCACTTGATAACTACGGAGGAAATCAGCCGTATCTCGAGTGGTCTACTGATAAGATTATCTGGAATGAATGGGACTATGAAGAACTAGAGTTCAGCGCCGGATGTCCTGTCTATATCAGAGGTGGCGGAAATAACAGCAGCAACGGATTCTCACAATCAGAGTCTGTCTATAGCAAATTCAGTCTAGCTAACCCTGGAGCTTCTGTAGACGGAAATATCATGTCATTGTTGTCAAGTACGGTTAATAAAATAATGTTTAGAGACCCGAAACTTGATGATGATGGTTTGGTATATTGTTTTTATAGCTTGTTTCAGGGTACCTCTATTGTCAAGGCTCCTGAGCTGCCAGTCATGATCCTGTCAGAGCATTGCTATGAGAAAATGTTTGACGGATGCGAGAGCCTTTCGGAGGCCCCAGAATTGCCGGCCATAGTGCTAATAGAGAGCTGTTATGAGAATATGTTCAGTGGATGTACGAGCCTGACAAAAGCTCCAGTTCTTCCTGCAACGACTCTTGAATTAGACTGCTATAAAGGTATGTTCTCGGGATGTGCCAACCTGAAATATGTTGAAGCGCATTTCACGGATTGGGAAGGACGAAGCCTCCAAACACGTCCTTTAAGATGGACAAGGCATACAGCCGACTGGCTGGCAGATGTTGCCACTACCGGAACATTCGTCAGAAGCAATGATGCTGATTGGAGTTTTGATGGCGATAGTTATAGAAATTCAAGCGGAATTCCATCAGGCTGGACTGTGCAGGACGAGAACGAGGCTTCACTTTCAAGGGACTACTTGTGCTTCACTGCCTCCAGAGCGAACGTCACGATAGGTATGGCCGTGAATGGAGAAAACTGGACTGTTCCTTCTCTTGAGTACAGCCGCAACCGTACCGACTGGTACGAATTCGTTCCGGGCACCACCACTGTCACTTTGCAGAATGTAAATGACAAGGTTTACTTCCGTGGCGACAACCGTACATTCTCAATCAACGACAGCAAGTATGTCAGGTTCACTATGTCCAACGGTGACTCTTCATATGAAGCCAGCGTTGCTGTCAGTGGAAATATCATGAGTCTGGTTGACAAGACTTGTATCAGCACTACCATCCCGAACAGCTACGCTTTCAGTCATCTCTTCGATCATTGCGAACTTATGACATCAGCCCCGTCTCTCCCTGCCACGACATTGACAGAAGGATGCTACAATTGGATGTTCGGAGATTGCAACGCCCTTTCCTCCGCACCGTCTCTTCCTGCCACTACATTGGCCAAATCATGTTATGCGAATATGTTCATGAATTGTTCCAGGCTTACATCCGCTCCATCTCTTCCAGCCACTACTATGGAGGAAAGAAGCTATTATGCTATGTTCTATAGCTGTAATAACCTGGCTTCAGCACCGGCCCTTCCAGCCATGACATTGGCGAAGTATTGCTACAGTGAGATGTTTTTCGCTTGTACGAGCCTGACAGCAGCACCAGCTCTTCCGGCACCAAGATTTGCAGAAGGATGTTATGATTGGATGTTCTATCATTGTACTGCTTTGGAATCAGCAGTAATCAATGCTACCGGCAGTTTACCAAAAAACTGTTGTTCTTGTATGTTTTTAGAGTGCAGCAGCTTGAACAGCCTCGAAGTGGGTTTCACCGCTTGGGATAACACGGAAGGTATAGACAATGCCACAAATAACTGGCTGAGCAATGTATCTTCAACCGGAACGTTCAAATGCCCTTCTTCTCTTGAAACAAAATTTGGTGAGGGCTTCATTCCTGAAGGTTGGACTCGGCAGGACTCTGATCCCGCTTCAGCGACCAGAAACTATCTTCAACTCTATTCCAATGATACCAACACCACGATAAGCATGGAAGTGGTCGGAGATGACTGGGAGGTTCCTTCGCTCGAGTACAGCCTTGACCATGTCAACTGGAAAGCATTCATTCCGGGTTCCACCACAGTCACTCTGCCGAATATTTATGACAAGGTTTACTTCCGCGGTAACAACGATACATTTTCTGTTTCCGACAGCAAATATGTTAGGTTCGTGATGTCCTCCAATGGTTCTATCGGAGGAGATATCTATGCCAATGGCAATGTCATGAGCCTTGTTGACAAGACTTGTACCAGCAAGGTCGTTCCGAACAATTATGCTTTCACCCATCTTTTTGAGAACTGTTCTATTCTTGAATATGTCGAGAACTCTTTGCTTCCTGCCACGACACTGACAGAAGGTTGTTATTCCTATATGTTCAGTGATTGTGACATGCTGAGAAATTCACCTCAGCTTCCAGCAATGACTCTGGCCAAATCATGCTATAAGGATATGTTCTTCCACAGCGGGATCGCTCATGAGCCATCTCTGCCTGCCACGACACTGGCAGAAGCCTGTTATGATTCAATGTTCTTATCTTGTGATAACTTGACTTCAGCGCCATCACTTCCTGCCATGACATTGGCTAAAGGCTGCTATGCATCAATGTTCGCTTATTGTTATGGGCTCGAAACGGCTCCGGCTCTTCCAGCCACTACTTTGGCGGAAAGCTGCTATGCTTCAATGTTCAATTCCTGCGGCCTGACATCTGCTCCGGCTCTTCCAGCCACTACTTTGGCCGAATCATGCTATGAGAATATGTTCATGAGTTGTTCCGGGCTTACATCCGCTCCATCTCTTCCAGCCACTACTATGGCGAAAAGAAGCTATTATGCTATGTTCTATAGCTGTAATAACCTGGCTTCAGCACCAGCCCTTCCAGCCACGACATTGGCGGAGTATTGCTACAGTGAGATGTTTTTCGCTTGTACGAGCCTGACAGCAGCACCAACTCTTCCGGCACCAAGATTTGCAGAAGGATGTTATGATTGGATGTTCTATAATTGTACTGCTTTGGAATCAGCAGGGATCAACGCTACCGGCCGTTTATCAAAAAACTGCTGTTCTTATATGTTTTACGGGTGCAGCAGCCTTCACATAATTGGAGTAGCCTTTGAAAGATGGGATGTAACAGAAGGAATGGATAACGCTACATATAAATGGGTCGATGGAGTCCACGCTACTGGAACTTTCGTCTGCCCGCTGGATTTGCCTACTTCTGTAAGGGACGAAAACCATATTCCGCTAAATTGGAGTATAGTCCATCCAAGAAATTGAAACAGCTTGATTATCCGCGTGAAAGCCGGGCCTCGTGCTCGGCTTTCGCTTTTTCCGCGGCAGCGGAGCGCTTCAGGACAAATCCTGAACCGAGATACTTCGTGCGGACATCCTCGTCTGCGGCAAGGGCGGCCGGGGTGCCTTCCTGAAGTATGGAGCCTTCGTAGAGCAGATAGGCGCGGTCTGTGATGGCCAGAGTCTCGCCTACATTGTGGTCAGTGATGATGACTCCGATGTTCTTGTACTTGAGCTTGGCGATGATGAACTGGGTGTCTTCGACGGCGATAGGGTCGACGCCTGCAAACGGTTCGTCGAGAAGGATGAACTTAGGGTCGATGGCGAGGGCACGGGCTATTTCGCAGCGGCGCCTCTCACCTCCTGAAAGCTGGATTCCGAGGCTCTTGCGGACCTTCGAGAGGTTGAACTCGTCGATAAGGGACTCGAGTCTTTCCTTACGCTCCGCCCTTGACATTCCGGACATCTCCATGACGGACATGATATTGTCCTCCACAGACATCTTCCTGAACACTGAAGCCTCCTGCGGGAGATAGCCGACGCCTTTCTGCGCCCTCTTGTACATAGGGAGTTCGGTGATGTCCTCGTCATCGAGATAGATGCGTCCACCGTTAGGGACAACCTGTCCCGTGATCATATAAAAACTGGTGGTCTTGCCGGCACCGTTAGGGCCGAGGAATCCTACGATCTCGCCCTGTTCGACTTCCATCGACACTCCTTTGACAACGGTTCTGACTCCGTATTTCTTTACCAGATTCTCGCAATGCAGTTTCATATCCTTCTTTCGCTATTTTAAGTCCAGTCCCAGGTCACTGATGATGTCGATGACATCAGGGACGTTCTCCATCAAATACTTTGCCTTATCCTCAGGAGTGTAGATGATCTTTTCCTCTTCGAACTGTTCAGTACCTACGAGCAGTTTTATTCCGGCTCTTCCCAGCGCTTTCTGGAAGTGTCCTTCAAGTTCGTGAAGTTTGTGCGCTTCGATCCAGGATCGTTGCGACTCGTTTGTCACCATGAATGTGACTGTAAGCTCGTCATTTTCCCGGGAGGTTTCCAGCTTGGCGTTGGCGATAGTGTTCGCCAGTCTCGGCTGGCCCGGATAAAGATCTGCAAGCCCTTTCCACTTCGTGGCAATCTCCTCGTCAGTGAGTTCGGTGGCTTTGGCTGCCGCGCTGTCTTCTACTGGTGCGGCCTGAACCTCAGGCTCTTCCATGATGGATTTGAGCGACAGCGATGCCCCTGTCTTGACCGCTCTTCTTCTCGGCTCCGGTTTGGTCTCTTCATCGCGTGCCGGTGCTGTAATTGGCGAAGACTGTGATGACCCCTGAGGGGACGTGCCGCCCTCGGAAAACCGTGCCACCCTCGGCATCGTAAGAGGGGGGACCGCTTGCGGTGGGGTCTGCGCAGCAGACGTTTTCAGAGGGGAGACACCGGCCTGCGCAGATGCCGAAGCACCAGGCACGCCGTTCTTCAGGAACGACAGCTTCATCAGCGCGAACTCGATGTGCAGTCTCTGGTTCAGCGCCGCCTTGTACCCCGCCTCACACTGCGTCGTGATCCCCAGAGCATCATAGAGGAACTGCAGCGCGCAGGCGTCCGATTGTTCCTTGTAACGCTGCTTCAACGAAGCAGGAAGGTCGAGCAGAGCCTCCAGCCCCGCCGTCTTGCTGACGATCAAGTCGCGGAAGTGCGAACTCAGGGCGGAGATGAAATGCTGCGCGTTGAAGCCTTTGGAGAGAATTTCGTCAAAGACCAGCATTGCGGAAGCATAGTCTCCGGCAAGGAAAGAGTCCACAAGCCGGAAGGAATATTCGAAATCAAGGACATTGAGGTTCCTGATCACATCCTCGTAATGAATGTCAGTGCCGCAGAAAGCGACCGTCTGGTCGAAGATGGTCAGGGCGTCGCGCATGGCGCCGTCCGCCTTCTGGGCTATGATGTGCAGGGACTCGTCGTCGACGGTGACCCCCTCCTTGGTGGCGATGCCGCGAAGATTCATCACGATGTCGCTGACGCTGATACGGTTGAAGTCGTAGGTCTGGCAGCGTGAGAGGATGGTCGGAAGGATCTTGTGCTTCTCAGTGGTCGCCAGGATGAAGATCGCGTGTGCAGGCGGCTCCTCGAGAGTCTTGAGGAAAGCGTTGAAAGCCGACTGGGACAGCATGTGGACCTCATCGATGATATAGACGCTGTACCTGCCGACCTGAGGAGGTATCTGAACCTGGTCCATCAGGGCCTTGATGTCCTCCACACCATTGTTGGAGGCTGCATCGAGCTCATGGATGCAGTACGAGCGCCCTTCGCGGAAGGAGATGCAGGACTCGCACTCGCCGCAAGGTTCCATGTCAGGCCCAGGGTTCGAGCAGTTTATGGCCTTCGCGAATATGCGCGCCGTGCTGGTCTTTCCCACGCCTCTCGGACCGCAGAACAGGTATGCATGTGCCAGCTGACCCCTCTGGATCGAATTCTGGAGAGTCCTGGCGATATTGTCCTGACCGATGAGCGTCTCGAAGGAATCCGGCCTGTACTTTCTGGCTGAAACTATATATTGACTCATAACCACTTTATGCGTTAACTTACAAATGTAATCAATATTTTGTAACTTTGCGGAGGTTATCCGACCTAAGTGAATATGAAAAAGACCGCACGCTTCATCATTGTCCTCCTCGTCAGTTCCGTCCTGCTGCCGCTGACCGTTGCCGGCCAGGCCAGGATCAATACCAAGAAGGTGAGGATCGCGGACCTGCCCACAAAGACCGTCAAGGTGGTCCTGGGCGGCAATGACATGACAGACGCCGCCTTGAAGAACGAGGTCTCGGCCAGATGGCGCATTTCTCCATATGAGTTCTGCAATGCTGAGGAGTACAAGTCCATAAAAGGGGATACAAACTATTATTTCCTGCTTCTAGCGCGCTCGACCGAAAGGAAGTACAGAGGCATCCTCACCCTCACCCTCATGAAGGGCGGGGACTACGAAGCCAAGGATCCGATGAAGAGGCCGGTGGACGTGGCAAGCCTCCCTTTCTGCTCGGCGTCTTTCCCGTCAGGACGTGAGATCGCCTTCCTCCCCGCTCTGCTGGACATAATCCAGGACTATGCCTCCAAGGCCATCATTTCCGACAATGCCGGATATACTGGTTTCGAGATCTATTCGAAAAAGGTGGCGAAGACAGGGCACAAGAGAATCTTCTTCTGCGAGGATGACCTGACGCCGGAGATGGAGCGTGGATTCAAGAAGAGATATTTTGACGAGGACATGGTCATAGCCGATGAAGTGACTGTGGACAGCGAACTTGCCGCCGGCTCGTACAATACTCTCGTGAGCTACACGGTAGCGCCTTTCGATGCTGAGAACGGGGATGTATGCTACAAGATGCTCATCGATGCCCAGACCCACGCGCTCTTCTATTTCAAGCATCATCGCATAGGTCCGAAGAAGTGGGCGGGTTTCCTCCCGAAAGACATCAAAGTGATTTCCACGCCAAGGTGATTCTGACATGATAGCAGGGAAAGCTGAAAACGGGCTCTGTTACGCCGTCAAAAGGAACAGTTCATCCGTGGGATATTGTGCGTTGAGCATTCGCTGCGGCACCCGTGACGAAGAGGGGTTCCACAGCGGCATCGCGCATTTCACGGAGCATACGATATTCAAGGGCACCTCCCACAAGAGTGCGGCGGTCATCAATTCCTATCTCGACCGTCTGGGCGGGGAACTCAACGCCTATACGACTAAAGAGGAGATTGTCCTTCATGCTACGGTGCTGAAGGAGGATCTGGCGAAAGCTGCCGGTCTTCTGTTCGAACTGGCGACCGAAGCCAGCTTCCCTGAAAAGGAGATCGTCACCGAAAGAGGGGTGGTCATTGATGAAATCCAGTCATACAAGGATTCTCCGGCGGATGATGTCTATGACCGTTTCGAGGAGGCTCTTTTCTCGGGCCATCCTCTTGGAGGTTCTATCCTGGGCACTGCGGCTTCTGTCAAGAGGATCTCTTCCGAGGAGCTGCACCGCTTTGTCAAGGCTCATTTCACACCGGACCGCATGGCATTCACTGTCGTCGCCGACTTTGACGAGGCTCACATGGAAAAAGCCCTCCTGAAACTCATCGACCGCCATTTCCCATGCAGCTCACTGGCTTCTGCGCCGTCCGGTGTCTCTCCTCTGAAAACGTCGGCAGAGCCGACCCCGCATAACCATTTCGACAAGACTGTGGACAAACGCAACCACGAAGTCAATGCTGTCATAGGCGGACTCGCCCCGTCGCTCTACGACTCCAAGGACCGCATCACCGCAGTCCTTCTGGCGAACATCCTCGGCGGTCCGGCGTCAAATTCCATCCTGAACAATATCCTCCGCGAAAAGAACGGATGGGTGTATGGTGTGGAGTGCGGATATACGCAGTACCGCGAGACAGGCATCATGGCCATCAGCCTCGGCTGTGACAAGGAAAATCTCGACAAATGCTTCTCCGCGGTGCAGAAGGCTGTCCGTGACCTTCAGGACAAGCCTCTCAGCGACAGGAAGCTCAAGGCTGCCAAGAAGCAGCTTCTGGGCCAGCTGGCCATCAGTTCCGAGTCCGGCGAATCCCAGTGCCTCTCCATGGGAAAGAGCCTTCTGGCATTTGGACGCATCGCCACGGATGAAGAGAACAAGGCCGCCATAGAGTCCGTCAGCTCGCTGGACCTGCAGGAGATGGCAAGGAGAATCTTCTCCTGCGACAACCTTTCACGACTCATTTTCTTGTAGCATATGGAAAATCCTCAGGACAGATATATCCGCGAGCATTCGACACGCCAGGACGAAGCCCTCGAATGGATAGAGAAGCAGACAAACATCCGCACGAATTATCCAAGGATGCTTACCGGTGAGGTGCAGGGACGTCTCCTGACCATGATTGCGGAGATGTGCGGCGCAAAGGACATCCTGGAGATAGGGACATTCACAGGCTATTCCGCTGTCTGTCTCGCCAGAGGTGCTACGGCGGGAGGACACGTGGACACGCTTGAGATAAACGACGAGCTGGAAGACCTCATCCGCGAAGGATGGGAGAGGGCGGGAGTCTCAGGAATGGTCACGCTCCACCTTGGCGACGCCCTTCAGACACTGGCGTCTCTCGAGGAGGAAGGACGGCGCTTCGACCTCGTCTATATCGATGCGAACAAAAGGGAGTATGTCGAATATTACAGGAGATGCATCACCATGCTCCGTCCTGGAGGGGTCATCCTGGCTGACGATGTCATGCTTGGGGGAAAGGTCCATGCGGAAAAGCTTTCCGTTGACAAACAGACCCGCGGCCTGCTGGAATTCAATGACCTTGTCGCCTCGGACGGTTCCGTCGAGGTGGTCATGCTTCCCGTGCGTGACGGGCTGTCTCTGATAAGGAAAAAACTATAGGTTCACGAAATCCCGGACATTCTGTGCGCTGACCTCCGTGTCTCCGAGAATCAGGAGCCTGTCCACCACATTGTCCAGTTCGCGGATATCGCCCGGCCAGCTCTTCTCCTGAAGGAGTTTCACGGCCTCTTTCGAGAACTTGCGCGGCTTGCTGCCCTCCGTGTACTTCTCCACGAAGTGGTTGATGAGGGCGGGAATGTCATCCTTGCGGTCATCCAGGCTCGGCACATTGATGACGATGACGCTCAGACGGTGGTACAGGTCCTCACGGAAATTGCCCTTGGCTATCTCGTTCTGGATATTCTTGTTCGTCGCTGCTATCACGCGCACGTCCACCTCTATGTCCTTGTCCGAACCCACGCGGGACAACTTCTTCTCCTGCAGCACTCTGAGGACCTTTGCCTGTGCGGCGAGGCTCATGTCTCCGATCTCGTCCAGGAACAGTGTGCCGCCGTCCGCCTGCTCGAACTTTCCCTTGTGCTGCTTGATGGCAGAGGTGAAAGAACCTTTCTCATGGCCGAACAGCTCGCTCTCGATGAGCTCGGAAGGGATCGCGGCGCAGTTGACCTCGATGAAAGGCATCTGGCTGCGGAGGCTCTGCTGATGGAGGTTGCGTGCCACGAGCTCCTTGCCGGAACCATTGGGGCCGAGGATGAGTACGCGGGCGTCGGTAGGGGCGACCTTGGATATCATCTCGCGGACGCGCTGCATAGGTGCGGAATTGCCGATCATATCTGCACCGTAGACCTTTTTCTTGAGAATCTTCGTCTCCTTGACCAGGGTCACCTTGTCGGTGGCGTTCTTGATGGTGATGAGTATCCTGTTGAGGTCGAGAGGCTTCTGGATGAAATCGAACGCTCCTTTCTTGATGCATTCGACGGCGGTCTCGATGTCACCATGGCCGGAGATCATGACCACTGCGGCCTCGACACCCATGCCGTTGAGCTTGTCCAGGACTTCCATCCCGTCCATGTTGGGCATCTTGATGTCGCAGAAGATGATATTGTATTTCTCCTTTTCGACCATCTGCATGGCGATGGCTCCGTCTTCGGCGGTGTCCACATCATAGCCTTCGTCGCTCAGGATCTCTTTGAGTGAGTTCCTGATGGCTCTTTCGTCATCGACAACAAGAATTCTCATATCAGTCAGGAATTGTTTAACGCGGTTTGCATCAACAAATATCGGACAAAAAATCCTCAAACAAATCCCAAACTGCAAAAAAATGATTAACTTTGGTAATCTTATGTAAGGGTATTTGCTAATAACCGATTAAACCAAAATTATTTATGTCAAAATTTAAATTCGCAGCCAGAGTGATTGCCGTGCTGGCATTGTCATGCCTTGTCATAGCACCTGCTCAGGCGAAAAAGGGACCTAAAGCTCCTAAATATGTATTCTACATGATAGGGGACGGCATGGGCATCAACGAAGTACGTGGTACAGAGATATACAACCAGGCAACAGGAAACGGTCCTGCTGAAATAAATTTCTTCCATTTCCCTGTGAGGACTTTCATCAATACCCATTCGGCTTCATCTCTTGTCACTGACTCTGCAGCTGCAGGAACAGCTCTCGCCACCGGTGTCAAGACAAACAATGACTTTCTCGGTGTGGATCCGGACGCGAATCCGGTGTCCAATCTTGCTGAATGGGCGCATGCCGCAGGTTTCGGAGCGGGTGTCGCCACGACTGTCGGTATCAACCACGCCACTCCTGCCGCTTTCTACGGACATGTCAAGTCAAGGAACCAGTACGAGGACCTCGTGCACCAGTTCATTGACAACAAGGCCATCAGCTTCGCTGCCGGTTCGAAGTTCCTGGATGAGGCCAGGAAGACCGGTCATACCTCGGCTGACCTCGAGAAGATGGTCACTGATGCAGGCATCGCCGTGTTCCACGGAGTGGAGAACGCAAAGAATCTTGACAAGAACAAGAAGCGCGTCGTCTGCATGGGGAACAGACTCGAAGGATCTGACCTTGTCCCTGCCATCAACCGCAAGGGAAACGAGACAACGCTCAAGGAATTCGTCGAGGCTGGCATCGAGTACCTCTACGGCCATTTTGCAAAGAAGGGCTTCTTCTTCATGGTTGAAGGCGGCTCCATCGATCACGCAGGCCACAACGATGACGGCGCGGCAGATTTCTACGAAGTGACAGACTTCGCCGAGGCCATCGATGTCGTCCTCGCCTTCTATGACCAGCATCCGAACGAGACTCTCATCGTGGTCACCGCCGACCATGAGACAGGTGCTCTCATGCTTGGTTCCGGCCAGTATGCCATGGATCCTGAGAGACTTGGAAACCAGAAGGTAGACGAGAATGCTCTCACACAGCTCTACGGCGAGCTCAAGTCAGGCAGGACTCCTTCCTGGGAGGAGGTCCGCAACTTCCTCAGAGTCAATCTCGGACTTTGGGATAGCGTCCCTGTGAATCCTCGTCAGGAGGCTACTTTCAAGAGCATTTACGATAGGGAGTTCGGTCTCGGTGACGCGAGTTCTGTCCAAAGCCTCTACGCCTCTAATGCGAGGATGGTGTCAGAGGCAATCGACTACCTCAACAAACAGGCCGGATTCCACTGGGCCCATGGCACCCATACCGGTTCTCCTTTAGGACTTTATGTCAAGGGAGCCGTAGCATCCAGATTCATTGAATGCACCGACAACACAGACGTCCCTAAGATGATCAAGGCAGTTGCCGGTTATTAACAGATTATCAGCTTAATAATGATTATTCCAGACATCACCATAGCCATTGACGGCTATTCATCCACTGGAAAGAGCACTTTCGCGAAACTTGTCGCGAAAGTGTTTTCTTTCCTTTACCTTGACTCCGGCGCCATGTACAGGGGCGTCACACTCTTCGCACAGGAGAACGGTCTCATCGACAGCGACAGCAATATTGACCTCGAAGGTCTCAAGGCTGCCCTTGACAAAGGGCTGGACCTTCATTTCGAGCATACCGAGGAGGGCTGCAAGACTTTCATCGGTGACAGGTGCGTGGAGAAGGAGATCCGTTCCATGTCCGTTTCAAATCAGGTGAGCCCGATATCGGCGGTCCCTTTCGTCAGGAACTTCGTCGACTCGAAGCTTCATGAGTTTGCGGCATCGGGCCGTGTCATCATGGACGGCCGTGACATAGGGACGACAGTTTTCCCGAATGCCGAGGTCAAGATATTCATGACTTCCAGGCCTGAGGTAAGGGCAAAGAGACGCTATGACGAACTCGTGGAAAAGGGGGAGAACCCGTCTTTCGAGGAAGTGGTCAAGAATCTTGAGGAGCGCGACTACATCGACTCGCATCGCGAGGCGTCTCCGCTGAGGCGTCCGGCCGATGCTTTCATCCTTGACAATTCAGAGATGACTTTCCATGAGGAGATAGTCTGGATGCAGGGTCTTCTTCAAGGACGTTTCGGTATTCTTGAGTAATGAACCTCAAAGTAGAAATCGACGGCAGTTCCGGATTCTGCGGTGGAGTGATCCGTGCCATCGGCCGTGCTGAGAAGTATCTGGACGCAGCGGCTGGAAGGCATCTGTTCTCACTCGGGGCGATAGTCCACAATGAAGAGGAACTTGCCAGGCTTTCCGCGAAAGGGCTCGTGGCCATTGACTATGATGACCTTGAGGACATCTCCGACGCGGGGGGTGAGACTCTGCTGATCAGAGCTCACGGAGAGCCACCGGAGACCTACGAGAAAGCTGAGGCGCTGAGGTTCGATGTCATCGACTGCACCTGCCCGGTGGTTCTGAATCTTCAGAAAAGCATCCGTCAGGCGTACTCGAGGCAGAAACAGGTCGGAGGCAGCCTGCTGATTTTCGGAAAGATAGGCCATGCGGAAGTGCTGGGACTGGTGGGTCAGGTCGGAGGCGACGCCTTCGTGTTCGAGAACCTCGACATGCTCAAGTCCGCCGTCGCAGACGGCAGGGTGGACGTGAATCGTCCGATAGAGGTGTTCTCACAGACGACAAAGAGCCCGGCGGAATATGATGAAGCATGTTCGTTCCTGTCATCGGTGATGCCGGAAGGAGGTCTGACGGCCCATAACACCATATGTTCCCAGGTGGCGACAAGGCATGAGAAACTGTCGCATTTCGCCATTGACCATGACGTCATCATCTTTGTCTCCGGCAGTTCGAGTTCCAACGGCAAGGTTCTCTGCGAGTGGTGCCGTTCAGTGAACATCAGGACATACCACATAGGTTCCGTGAGCGAAATTAAGAAGGAGTGGTTCCGTGAAAATGACCGAGTGGGAGTCTGTGGGGCGACTTCCACCCCTCGGTGGCTGCTTGAAAAAGTGGCTTCCGCTCTCGAAGCCCTTTAGAATTTTTTGCAAGAAAGCGGGCAAATGCTTAAATTTGCGGATGGAATGAATTGCGTTCCAGTGTTTTGAAACTAATCAAATATAAAATTATATGGCAACAACAGCTGATTTTAAGAATGGTCTTTATCTCAAGTTCAATGACAAGCCTTGTATGATCGTATGGTTCCAGCACGTAAAGCCTGGAAAGGGTCCTGCTTTCGTCAAGACAAAACTCCGCAACCTTGAGAACGGCCGTATTCTTGAGAACACTTTCACCGCCGGTGCCAAGATCGAGACCATCGAGGTGAAGCGCCGTCCTTACCAGTTCCTTTATGCAGAGGAGGACGGTTTCAATTTCATGCATGAAGAGACATACGAGCAGAACAAGCTCCCTAAGGAGGTTGTCGAGAACTCAGACCTCATGAAGGAAGACCAGCATGTGGAGATGATGTTCGTCACAGGTCCTGAGGAGAGATGCCTCACCTGCGAGCTTCCTACCTATGTGACCCTTACCGTCACCTATTCAGAGCCTGCAGTGAAGGGCAACACCGCTTCCACTTCAGCTCTCAAGGAGGTTACCCTCGAGACAGGTGCGAAGATCATGGTCCCTCTCTTCATCAACACTGATGACGTCATCACAGTGAACACTTCTGACCGCACATACGGACAGAGAGTGTAATATACTGCCTGAAAGGAAGAAAAAAGGAGACTCTTGTTCAGAAGCCTCCTTTTTTGTGTATATTTGCAGCCGCAAATGAAAAAGTATTTTCTCTCAGTACTGTGTCTTTTCCTCGCGCTGTCGTCTCTGACTCTGGCGCAGGAGATCGTCCAGACCCCCGATATCCCGAAACTTGTATCTCCGGAGATTTCCGGCAGTGATGTGACTTTCCGTTTCTACGGGGAGTACATGACTGAGGTGCTGCTTGACGGAAGCTGGCTTGCTTATCCTGTCCCGATGCAGAAGAACAACGGTGTCTGGGAACTGACCGTCACAGGAGTCCCTTCAGACATCTGCTCATACACTTTTCTTGCTGACGGAGTCAGGGTCGCCGACCCTTCCAATCCTCTTGTCATGAAGGACGGACGTGATGCTTACAGCATGCTTGTGACGGATGTGAGCCGTCCTGGAAACTACAGGAGAAGCACCCGGCGTGGTACTGTGGACTATGTCTGGTATTCCAGCAAGCTTATGGGAGAGCAGAGGAGGATGGCCGTCTATACTCCGTACGGATATGAAACCAACCTTACAAAGAAGTATCCTGTCCTTTATCTGCTTCACGGAGAGAATGGTGACGAGGAGTCATGGCTGTCCATCGGGCGACTTGCCTCCACACTTGACAATCTCATCAGCGACGGGAGGGCGGTGCCTATGATAGTGGTCATGCCTGACTGCCGTCCGGACAAGGAGGGGAGGGATATGTTCGCGACAAGCCTGGTAAGTGAACTCATTCCGTTCGTGGAGTCCAGATACCGTGCTATACGTACCAAGGCCGGCAGAGGTATTGCTGGCAATTCCTACGGAGGCACCCAGGTGGTCAATGTCGTCAGGCTGCATCCTGAACTGTTCGATTTCGTGTGCCCGTTGAGTTTCATCCTTGAAGATGACGGTAAGATGAAGGATGATTTCCTGAGGATCAAGAATGCCAAGGTGACATTGCTGTGGATGGGTTGCGGGACGGGGGATACTTTGTCCCACGACTGCTGTGACCATCTCCATGTGATGCTGAACGACATTCACCTTCTGCACACATTCTACCAGAATGTGGGAGGGCATGACTGGACCTCTTGGCGTTTGTATCTCAACAATTTCCTGCCGATGATTTTCAGGTATTACCAATAAATAAAAAAGGCCGCATCGCTGCGGCCTTTTTTATTTTTATCAACCAACTTATTAACCAAAAACTCAATTCTAAAAGTCATTTGAAGTTAAAGCAAGACTCGTGCCAAACTATTGGACCCGTTCGATTTTCAACTGCTGAATCTTGTATTCGTTTTCCTTGCAGCTCACGAAAATCGTGACATTGAAAGTTTCGCCTCCGGCGGAAAGCGTTCCAAGGGCATATTTCATATTTGACCGTCCGGCTATGTGACTTATGTCGAACGACCTGGGTGTGTAGGTCTCGAAAAACGCCTTGAGTATGCTCTTCGCCTGATTCTTGCTGGAATTGTTCAGAGAAGATATGATGGAAATCTCCAGATTGTCCGCGAACCATGCGGAAAGATTCTCCGCATTCCCCTGGGTCAGGTATTTGGAAATGGGCACGAACACCTCATTGCCTTCATTCTGAGCATGCAGCGTGCTGCAGGTCAGAAGGGTCAGGAATAGTACTGCGATTTTCAGGAGTGTTTTCATATCAGGATATTTTTCTTTGCAAAAATTAAGCCACGTTGCTATATTTGCGGAAAGCGTGAAAGGATGAAGATAACGTTGCTGACAGTCGGAAAGACGGATGTGAAATGGGTGAAGGAAGGTCTGGATCTTTATTCGTCCAGGCTTGTGCATTACATCCCGTTCCAGGTCACCGAGATTCCGGAACTCAAGAATGTCTCCGCCCTGACCAGGGAACAGATCAAGCAGAAGGAAGGGGAGCAGGTGATGAAGCTGCTCAGACCGTCGGACGAGGTGATTCTTCTCGATGAGCATGGCAGCGAGTTCAGTTCCGTCGCTTTCGCCCGTTATGTGGAGGACAAGATATCCCATGGCACGAAGGACATCGTCTTTGTGATCGGTGGAGCCTACGGTTTTTCTCCTGAAATGTACGGAAGAGCGGCGGGAAAGATATCTTTGTCAAAAATGACCTTCTCACATCAGATGGTTAGAACGGTTTTTGCAGAGCAGCTTTACCGTGCTTTCACCATCATAAAGGGGGAGCCGTACCATCATGAATAGAATGAAACGGAACAAGCATAACTGGAAGGACTATCTGGTCTGGGGGCTTCTTGCTTTCAGCATGCTTATTCTGTTGTGGGCGACCACAGTCAACAATACTCCGGGTGACACCGACCAGGCGGCCCGGAGAGTTGAAAGGATACTTGAACGCAGAGCCGCCACTCTGGACAGCCTGGTGAGCAAGGCGCTGAACGGGAACTGGGCTGAATGGATGGAACTCGGACTTCCGGAAGACATGGTCGTGTACAGGTATGTGGATGACACGCTCCAGTCCTGGAACCACACCTTCACCGTAGCGAACGACAACATTTCCTCACGCCTGATGTTCCAGAGGCTCGCGAATCCCAAGAACGGTCTTTCTTCTCCTTTCTCGGAACTGTCCGACGAACTTTCGTTCATGAATTTCGGCCAGAGCTGGTATCTCATCAAGTCCGTGAAAAGGAACGAGTGCTGTGTGGTGGCCGGACTGGAGATAATGAACGACATGGACACCAGGAGTGTCAACAGGGTCAACAAGTCCCTGCGTCTCAATGACAAGTTCTCCATCAAGCCTGTGTCATCGAGCGGAGGTTCCACCGTCACGGTGCAGGGCGTTCCGCAGTTCAAGATTCTTCAGGATTCGTTCAAGAACTCGACCAGAACGGATTCCAACATGGTATGGTTCGCCCTTATCCTGTTTGTGGCGGCCTTGCTCATTTGCCTTTCAAACGGACGGAGTCTCAAGAAGTTCTGGATACTGCTGTCGGTGATATTCCTTGCCATGCTGTGCATGTACGGCTGGGGAAGGAACATCCAGAACGACGTCTACTTGTTCTCTCCGACCCTGTATGCCGACGGTCCCGTGCTCAGTTCACTTGGCGCCGTTCTGGTCATAAACATGGCCATCCTGGCCTTGATCATCTGCGTCTATCTGGTAAGGAACGAGATATACAGGAGCGTCATGGCGAGCCGCCACAGCAGACTGCTGCTCACGGTCCTGTCGCTGCTGGTGGTGGCCGCGGCCGCGGCCATATTGCTGTACACCCATGTGGTGTTCAGCAGCATAGTCCTGAACTCGAACATCAATCTCGAACTCTACAAGCTCAACGACATCACGGTCCATACCGCCGCAGTCTATTTCTCCTTCCTGACGATGCTCGTGAGCATCCCGCTGCTCGCACAGCTTCTGCGTCCTTGCGCGAAGACGCTCTTCGGGGCTCGTTTCGATGCATTCTCCGGGGTGGGGAGGACTCTGTTCGCACTGATGCTGGGCATCTATTTCGTCACTACAGCAGCCGTCCTGGGCAACAGGAAGGAACAGGACAATGTCGAAGTCTGGGCGAACCGTCTGTCGGTCGAGCGTGACATAGCCCTTGAACTTCAGCTCCGGAGGATTGAGCCGGACATAGCGAATGACGCTTTCATCGCCACTCTGTCCGCTCTGCCGAGTGCCAGTTCCACCATTCTGAACAGAATTGTGGACAGTTACATGTACAGCATCTCGCAGGACTATGAGATAATGGTGGCCACAATCGGCCAGGACGAAAAGGACCCTGCCCTGATGGCGCTGGTCAACGACGCCATACGGTCAGGAGTGAGGATCCACGAATCGTCGAGATTCATGTATTCGACTAATCTGGTGGGTTTCATGAGGTACTCCGCCCTGTTCACATATTTCCGTCCAGGCTTGGGGGTGTCCTATGTGCTGGTTCAGGTCGAACCGAAGTCCAGCCGTGAATATGGCGGTTACTCAGCCCTTCTGGACATCGAGGCGCCGGGTCAGGTGGTGATCCCGAACAGTTATTCCTACGCCAGGTACAAGGATACCAAACTTGTGAGCTACAAGGGGAATTACGCTTTCCCGACCATCATGTCGGACGAGGTCAGAAGGAATCTCCCGAAGGGCAGGTTCAGCCTGGTGTCTGACGGCTATGTCCATTTCGTCAATGTCATCGCGGATGACGAGACGGTCCTGATCTCCAGGAAGAAGGAGAGTACGTCAAGCTATGTGATCGGTTCTGTCTTCCTGGGACTGTTTGCATTCCTGCTTTTCTCCATCCCTGCCTTCACCCGCAGAAGGAAGCGTATCTTCAAGAGAACCTACTACAAGAACCGCATCACCTCCGTGCTCATGATCTCGCTCCTGGTGACGCTCGTCACCATGGCCACCGTGAGCGTGTTCTTCGTCTACAACAGGAATGATGCCAACAAGAACGAGATGATGTCCGACAAGATCAACTCACTCCAGATTCTCCTCTCCGACTCCTTCAGGTATGTAGACGACTACCGTCAGCTGAATTCGCAGGAACTGACGAATCTCATGGAGAATGTCGGGAACATGTCGAAGGCCGACATCACTCTCTATTCGCCTGAAGGCAAGGCGTTCAAGTCCACCGCCCGCGAGGTCTTCGACCGCATGCTGCTGAGCGACCGCATAAACGACGACGCATACAACAACATAGTCTACAAGCACAGGAGATATTTCATCAACAAGGAGAAGGTGGGCAGGGAGAAATACTACTCTCTCTATGCCCCTCTCTTCAACAGCAACGGCTCGATGGTGGCCATACTCTGCACCCCTTATGTCGATGACGGCTACGATTTCGAGAGTGAGGCCGTGATGCATTCCGGAACCATCTTCACCGTTTTCATCATCCTTCTGCTTCTGGCGAGGTTCATGTCCGGGACGGTGGTCGACAAGATGCTCAAGCCTATAGTGCAGATAGGAAAGAGCATGAACAAGACGAACATAGACAATCTCGAATACATCACTTATGACCGTGAGGATGAGATCTCGACTCTGGTCCAGGCGTACAACATGATGGTGAGCGACTTGGCTGAGAGCACCAAACAGCTCGCCCAGGCCGAGCGTGACAAGGCCTGGAGTTCGATGGCACGCCAGGTGGCGCATGAGATCAAGAACCCGCTCACCCCTATGAAGCTTCAGATGCAGAGGCTCATCCGTCTGAAACAGCGCAATGCTCCGGGCTGGGAGGAGAAGTTCGATGAAGTGTCGAAGGTGGTTCTCGACCATATCGACATCCTCACCGACACGGCCAACGAATTCTCTACATTCGCCAAGCTCTATACGGAGGAGCCGACAGAGATCGAGCTTGACAAGCTTCTGCAGGAGGAGATCTCCATGTTCGACAACCGCGACAACATCGAGTTCGCGTATTACGGCATGGAGGGTGCTGTGGTGAAGGGACCTAAGCCTCAGCTTGCGCGCGTGTTCGTGAACCTCATCACTAACTCTGTCCAGGCCATCGACATCAATGTTCAGGAGATGCAGGAATCAGGCAGGGAAGCGGGCATGGGCAAGATAACCGTGTCGCTCAGGAACTCTTCCGACGAGGGCTTTTACGATATAGTGTTCGAGGATAACGGCCCTGGTGTGCCTCCTGAGAATCAGTCGAAACTGTTCACTCCGAATTTCACCACGAAGAACGGCGGGACAGGTCTTGGCCTGGCTATCTGCCGAAGCATTCTGGAGAAGTGTGGCGCCGCGATTTCCTATTCTAAATCCTTCACTCTGGAAGGTGCGTGTTTCACTGTCAGATACCCTAAGAAGCTGTCCTGATTCTTCTTTTTCCTCGAAAGTTTTTGTTATCTTTGCAAGGTATTAGTAGGATGGTATGAAGATCACTGACGCACGATTCGTCGGCAGCAGCACAAGAGTAGCCCAGAAGCCCGGACAGAAACTGCCTGAGTTTGCTTTCATAGGCCGCTCAAACGTGGGCAAGTCCTCTCTGATCAATATGTTGACCGGCAGGAAGAAGCTGGCGATGACATCCTCCACACCAGGCAAGACCAAGCTTGTAAATCATTTCATCATAAATGACAGCTGGTATCTCGTGGACCTTCCGGGCTACGGGTACGCACAGATGTCGCAGAAGGGCCGTGAGGAGCTGAAAGCCGTGATCAACGACTATATCCTGAATTCAGAGGAGCTGGTCATGCTGTTCGTGCTGGTGGATTCACGTTTTGACATCCCGAAGATTGACGTGGACTTCATAAGCGAGCTCGGCGAGAACGGCATCCCTTTCGGCATCATCTTCACCAAAGGTGACAAACTCGGCCCTAACGCTCTGGCCGCCCAGATCGAGCGCGACCGCACCATCCTTTCGGAGCAGTGGGAGGAGCTTCCTCCGATGTTCTCCAGCTCCGCCGAAACAGGGAAGGGGCGCGAGGAAATACTTGATTATATAGAAAATGTCTTGAACATATGAACAACGTACACAGAATGGAAGTCTTTGCCTGCAGGGCATCCAAGAACTTCGCGAATAAAGTGATAGATGAGCTCAATGCCATCAAGTCTCCTGACCAGCCCGAGATTCATCTCGGCAATCTTGACGTGACCCCGTTCAGCGACGGTGAGTTTCAGCCGATTTTCCTCGAAAGCGTCAGAGGAGCCACCGTTTTCATCATTCAGTCCACTTTCCCGCCTGCAGAGAATCTTCTTGAGCTTCTCCTCACCATCGACGCAGCCAAGAGAGCGTCCGCTGACAAGGTGATAGCGGTCATGCCATATTTCGGACTTGCCCGTCAGGACAGGAAGGACCGTCCTAGAGTCTCCATCGGAGCGAAACTGGCCGCGAACCTTCTCCGTGCCGCCGGCGCCGACCGCGTGATGACCTGCGACCTCCACGCCGACCAGATCCAGGGCTTCTTCGACTTCCCTGTGGACCATATCTACGCCAGCAAGGTGTTCATCCCGTATATCAAGTCACTGAACATCGAGAACCTTTCCATCGCGGCTCCTGACATGGGTGGCGCCAAGAGAGCCAACGCCTACGCCAAGGATCTCGGCTGTCCTGTGATCATCTGCCACAAGACCCGCGCGAAGGCGAACGTGGTCTCAAACATCACCGCCATCGGTGAGGTAGAGGGCAGGAACGTCATCATCGTTGATGACATGATCGACACCGCCGGCACTCTCACCAAGGCTGCCGACGTGCTTATGGAGATGGGTGCCGCAAGCGTCCGCGCCTGCGCGACCCACGGAATCCTTTCCGGTCCTGCATATGACAACATCAACGGCTCCAAGCTCAAGGAAGTGTTCGTGACGGATTCCATTCCGCTCACGACCGATTCTGCCGTGGACACCAGCAAGATAAAGGTCCTCTCCATGTCCAAGACCTTCGCGACCATCATCGACAAGGTCTACAACTATGAGCCGATCAGCCCGGAGTTCATTTTCTAGACCGTGTTCATGAAAGTCTTCCTCCTGGCACTCGTCCTCATCGGCCTGGGCGTCTTCGGAATGTGTTTCAACATCATTTTCCGCAAGGACGGCAAGTTCCCGGAGTACGAAGTGAGCCAGAACAAGGACATGCGCAGACTTGGCATACGCTGCATGCATGAGGAGGAGGAAGCTATGAGAAAAGGAAAAGACAAGCCCCGTCACGATCACTGCGCGGGAGAAATGACAGAAGCCTGCAAGGGCTGCGCACTTTATAAAGAACAGAAAGTATGAGTCTGGTAGCAATAGTCGGGAGACCGAATGTGGGAAAATCAACCCTCTTCAACCGCCTGGTCGGGATGAGGAAGGCCATCGTGGATGACATCTCAGGTGTCACCCGCGACAGGCATTATGGAAAATGCGAGTGGTGCGGACACGAATTCTCCGTCGTGGACACAGGAGGCTACACTTCCAATTCCGACGATGTCTTCGAGAAAGCCATCCGCCGTCAGGTGGAGATTGCCATCGATGAGGCTGACGCCATCATCTTCATGGTGGAGGCTGCAACAGGCATCACCGACTACGATGCGGAGATCGCTGATGTTCTCAGACGTTCCAGGAAACCGGTCGTTCTCTGCGTGAACAAGGTCGACACCGGCGACAAGATGTACGACGCCTACCAGTTCTACGGCCTTGGTCTCGGAGAGATCTGGAGCATATCCGCAGCCAACGGCTCGGGTACGGGAGACCTTCTGGACGAGGTGGTCAGAGTGCTTCCGAAAGAGGACAACACTGTCGCGGACCCTTATGCGGACCTTCCTCGCATCACGATAGTCGGCAAGCCGAATGTAGGCAAGTCTTCCCTCACGAACGCCCTGCTGGGCGAGGAGAGGAACATAGTCACTCCGGTGGCCGGCACCACGAGGGATTCCATCGAGACTCACTACAACAAGTACGGCCACGAGTTCATGATCGTGGACACCGCCGGCATCAGGAAGAAGACCAAGGTCCACGAAGACCTCGAGTTCTACTCCGTCCTCCGCTCCATGCGCGCCATCGAGAATGCCGATGTCTGCATCCTCATGATAGATGCGACCAGCGGAATGGAGTCTCAGGACATGAACATCTTCAATATCATCCAGAAGAACCATAAGGGCTGCGTGATTGTAGTGAACAAATGGGACCTTTTCATCAAGGATCAGAACACGATGCGTGATTATGAGACTTCCCTCAGGGCAAGGCTCGCTCCGTTCGATGATGTTCCGATCATCTTCACCTCCGTCGTCAAGATGCAGAGGGTCATGGATGTGCTGGATGCCGCCGCGATGGTCTCGGAGAACTATAGCAGGAAGATTCCTACTGCGAGACTCAACGAAGCGCTGCTTCCTGTCATCGAGGAGACCCCTCCTCCTGCGTGGAAGGGCAAGTACATAAAGGTCAAGTACATCACCCAGCTCCCGACCAAGTTCCCGGCGTCTGCGTTCTTCTGCAACCTTCCTCAGTACATAAAAGACCCGTACAAGCGATTCCTGGAGAATCAGTTGAGAGCCAACTTCGATTTGACCGGATGTCCGGTACAGATCTATTGCCGACAGAAATAATTATCTCGTCCCAGACAGAACCCCAACCGGTTCCCGAGCTCGTCGAGGGGCCTGTCGAGGGGCCCCTCAGCCCGAACGGGGGATAACTGCGTCCAGACATCTTCAATCAGAGCACGGCCGGGAGACGACCGCTGCGCTGACAAGCGGGCTTACGCCGAAACGCTCCGCTTACCGTCTCCCGGCGCCATTCCAGCATATTCACTTCGCTCTTGTTCTTTCTCCTCCATCATTCTGGACTTGCTCTCCGTCATTCCTGACTCCCTTACCGTCATTCCGGACTCCCTTACCGTCATTCCTGACTCCCTTACCGTCATTCCGGACTGGACCCGGAATCTGGGATCCTGAATCAAGTTCAGGATGACGCTTCACGGTCCATTCCGTGTGCGTTTCGGAGCGTTTTTGCCCCCGGATTCGCTCTCCGCGCCATTCCGTGTGCGTCTCGGACCGCTTTTGCCCCCGGATTCGCTCTCCGCGCCATTCCGTGTGCGTTCCGGAGCGTTTTCGCTCCCGGATGGTCTGCCGGTGGGCCAGCAGTTATCCTCGAGAGGGCGAGGAGTGCCCCCCACATAGCTCCCCGCAGCCCGAACGGGGGATAACTGTGTCCGTATATCGCCGTTCCGTGGTCAGGTCATTTCATAAGCAGTGAGAATGCCCTTCATGAAATTCATCAAGCACAGGGATATGCCTCCTAGCAGTCCGAAAGGGATAATCATATGCTCAATGAGCCCTGCGAGACCTCACCGAGCACACGGCTCAGCTTTTGGCTATGTTCCGTGGCATATCGTCGCGCCCGATGAATATCACGAGCACGGAATCATACGAGGAAAACTGTGGCAAGGGTGTTATGCTGACATTTCGGCAGAAAAATCAATCTTCGCTTCTAAGGTGTTGAATATCAATATATTTTGTTGACTTTGAGATGGGAAGAGTTAACAAAATTTCAAACTCAGGCTTCATACTGACGTCTAACTCATTAATAATAAATACATTAAACAAATGCTCCGCTTATTGTGAATGATATATGCGGACCTTCCGGCAGTAAATGGTGCCGGGAGGTCTTTTTGGTTTTGGGACACCTGGACAAAGTGTAGGATGATTTGTCGGTGATTTTATTATTCAACAATAACTAAACGAAGATAAAGCGGGCTAATAGACATTAATCGCAATGTTGACGCTCGCCATAGGAATCACGGCGGCGTCCTGCAAGCCGGAGGAGGTGCTGCGCCCGACAAGTGTTTCCGTGACTCCGGCATCTGCAACGATCACAGAAGGTGAGACAGCGAACTTCTCAGCCACCGTCCTTCCAGCCGATGCCGTGACTCCGGCATCAGCTGGAGCTCTTCCGACGCCAGTGTCGCAACTGTGAACAACGGTATGGTAATGGGAGTGAAGGCTGGATCCGCTACCATCACGGCTTCCGCCGACGGAGTGAGCGGCACCGCCACAGTCACCGTGAACGCCAAGATAATAGCAGTGACCGGCGTCTCACTTGACAAGTCTGAACCTGGACTCACAGAGGGTGACGAAATCCAGTTGAAAGCCACCGTGGCGCCTGACAACGCAACGGACAAGAGCGTCTCCTGGAAATCCAGTGACGAGAAGATAGCCACCCTCTCATCCGACGGCAAGGTAACAGCCATCGCTCCTGGAGAGGCCACTATCACCGTGACCACCACCGATGGAAACAAAACAGCGACCTGCACAATAATGGTAAACGCGAAGATATACCCTGTGGAATCCGTTTCGCTTGACAAGACCGGACTTGAACTCACGGAAGGTGACGGGGAGCAGCTCACGGCTACCATAACCCCGGAGAACGCTTCAAACAAGAATGTCAACTGGAGTTCTACCGACGAGACCATCGCTACGGTATCATCCGAGGGCAAGGTGACAGCGGTGAAAGCCGGAACGACAACCATAACCGTCACGACCGAGGACGGAGGCAAGACAGCTACCTGCGCAGTTACTGTTAATGCAAAGGTTTATCCTGTGGAATCCGTTTCGCTCGACAAGACCTCCCTTACCCTCACCGAAGGGGACAATGCGCAGCTCACTGCAACGGTGAAGCC
>JAZRWN010000039.1:0-10565 GCA_045599725.1 Candidatus Cryptobacteroides sp.
CTCCTTGGCCTTTCCTTCGGCGATGAGGTTGTCAAGGATGAGATTCATCTTTCCAACTTTGTAATATACTTCCTCAGTGTCTGTGGTGCCGCTGATCAGGTACATCACCGGATACTTCTTGTCCTTGTCCCTGTCATAGAACGGAGGAGTGTAGACAATGGCGTTGGCCCATGTCCCGAGGCTCCCGGACCAGTAGTTGAGGTAGTCCACGGATCCGTGAGGGACTTCTCTGACAGCGTGTATGAGCGGATCTCCCGTACCTCTGATGTCCAGAAGGCTGTTCTTGAAGGTCTCGTTAGGGAACCAGTCCGGGTTGAGCGGGTCCATTACGCTTACACCGTCCACCACGAAGCAGTAAGGATAGATGTCCGGGGCCGCCGGTCCGAGAGTGATGGTCCATACGCCCCTGTCGTTCCTGGTCATAGCGTGGCGCCCGGCGAACTGTACGGCCACGAGGACCTCCTTGGCGTTGTCGTTACGGTAGTTGAAGGTGACGGTGTTGCCAGGGTTCCCTACCGGTGAAGATACCTGGACAAAACCTCCTCCCGGCTGTGCGTATGCTATTCCTGCGCACAGCATCAGAATGATGGATAAAATGTGTTTTTTCATTTATTTTAGATTTGTGGTTATGTTTTTTCTGGATGCCGGTGCCGCTCTTCCTGACTGCCATGCGGCATCTGCTGTTGTCCGCTCTGCAAGTTAGCATTATTTTGGGAATTATATATCCATATTGGAGAAGTATCCTGTTTTATTCATGTTTAGGGCTGTTCTTGTGGACGGCAGTAACAGCAGCAGGGGGGGGAAGGCAGTCCTCGCGAGCGGTCTCGGATGACGGGAAAGCGTCGGCGACGTCTCTACTGCGCTAACTCCTCGCTGCGCTCGTCAAACACCGGAAGTTTGACACATAATTTTTTGAAATAATTTGCTTCAGAGGCCTCGGGCCTCTTTTTTTTGTCAAACATTATTTCTATATTTGTACTAACATATACTAATCTTATAGTACAGATATATGAACCTCATTGTAAGCAAGTCGAAGAATTCAGCAACCTACTACATCCAGAAGTCGTTCCGCAATGAGAACGGCAAGAACTCGGCGAGAATCGTTGAGCGTCTGGGCACCATGAAGGAGCTCATCGCCCGCTTCGGGGAGGAGGATCCTCTGGGTCGGGCTCGCAAGTATGTGGCGGAGCTCACGGCTGAAGAGAAGGAATCCAAGCGCAAGGTCATAGTCGAATACAACCCTGCCGCATTGATAAAGAAGAACGAGCAGCGCAGCTACAACGGCGGCTACCTGTTCCTTCAGATGGTGTATCACGAACTGGGTCTGGACAAGATATGTAAGAAGATAGAGAAGAAGCACAGGAACAAGTTCGACCTTGACGCGATACTTCAGATGCTGCTCTATACGAGGGTGCTGCATCCCGGCTCCAAGTTGTCGTCGCTGGAGGACGCGAAGCGCTTCATCGAGCAGCCCGAATGCGACATCCACCAGGTGTACAGGGCTCTGTCACTTCTTGCGAAGGAATCGGACACGATACAGGCGGACGTGTACAAGCGGAGCCTCAAGCTCGGCGCGCGCAACAGCTCGGTCATCTACTATGACTGCACGAACTACTACTTCGAGAGCGAGGAGGAGGGCGGCCTGCGCCAGTACGGCCACTCGAAGGAGAGCCGTCCCAACCCCATAGTCCAGATGGGCCTGTTCACCGACAAGGACGGCATTCCCCTCGCGTTCTGCATCAATCCCGGCAACACGGCGGAGACCACCACGCTTAAACCTCTTGAGGACAAGCTGCGGGAGAAGTTCGGGATATCTAAAGTGGTCGTATGCACGGACGGAGGTCTTGCGTCATATGAGAACAGGCTGAACGACCACGTCGGGGCGAGGGCGTTCATCACCGTCCAGTCGCTCAAGAAGCTGGAAAAGACGCTGCAGGACTGGGCGCTGGAGACGAAGGGCTGGAGACTCGTCAACTTCAAGGGGAAGAACGGCCCGGAACTGTCCGAGGAGGAATATGATCTGACGGGACTTGACCCCGGGGCGTATGCCGATGAGCTCTTCTGTCGCGAGAGATGGATAAAGACAAAACTCAGCAAGACCGGCGAGGAACTGGAGCAGAGACTCATCGTCACGTTCTCGTTCAAGTACCGCGAATATCTGCGTCACGTCCGTGGAAAGCAGATTGCCAGGGCGGAGAGCATCATAAAGAGCGGGGCCGCAGGCAAGCTGGGCAAGGGACAGAACGACCCGAAGCGCTTCATCACGAGCGAGTCGTGCACTGCCTGCGGCGAGTTGGCCGAGCACGTCAGCTACACCCTGAATCAGGAGATGATAGACCAGGAGGCACGCTTCGACGGCTTCTACGGCATCTGCACGGACCTTGAGGACAACGCCCCTGAAATCATCAGAATGAACGGAGGGCGCTGGATAATCGAGGACTGCTTCCGCATCACGAAGACCGACTTCGAGGCGAGGCCCGTCTTCCTTCAGAGGGATGACCGCATCAGGGCACACTTCCTCACCTGCTTCCTCGCACTCATCCTGTACAAGTATCTCGCAAGGAAGGTCAACCGCGGAGGAAAGCACTTCACTCCCGACGAAATCATCGGCACGCTGCAGGACATGAACTTCCTGTGCATATCTGGCGAAGGGTACATCCCCACCTATACCAGAACCGATCTGACCAACAACCTGCACGGCTCCGCCGGCTTCAGGACCGACATGCAGATAGTCACGAAGAAAGCCATGAGGAGTATCATTGCGCAAACAAAGGCTGTAGACAAAAGCGATGACGGCGATGATGCGTAGCGAGGGTAGGCTGCCGGAGTTACATTACATACCCGTACAATCTGAAATAGCCCCAAATCGCTACTACAGCGGTCTGGGGCTTCGATATCTCGAAAGTGAAGTGTCAAAGATGAGAAGGTATGGAGATTTTTTTCTTATGCAATATATTCTCCTAATTTTTTCATGCCGTTATATACCTATAAATCACAGGTACACGGCAATAAGATGCATATTCCTGCAGTTTTGTTGCACGGTCTGTGTAATTTTTCCCACTTTCTTCTGTTGACTGTTAATCGCGGCCGCTTAAGACAGACTTAAAGCAGCAGTTTTGAATACTTCTTCCTGTCATCATCCGTAAACCCCGCCAGATATGTTTCCGTCATCTTCAGGCTGGAGTGTCCGAGACTTTCTGAGATGAACTTCAGATCCACGCCGCTTCTGTTGAGGACTGTCGCGAACGAATGCCTGGCCGAATACGTGGTGAACGCCGGAATGCCCAGGACATGGGCAAGATTCGCCAGCTGGCGGTTGCACAGGGACGTCACATTCCTGACCAAGGCGTTCTCCTCGAACGGACTTTCATCGCCTCTAGCATATTTGAAAAGGAAAGTGTCTGGATTCCCGTCAGGAGGATTGCCCCACTTCGCGATAATATTCCTCATTGCAGTTGAATATACTGCTCTTATTTCATGTGCCTGAGAAACGGTATGGAGAGTCTTGGATCTTAAGAACACGATTTCGTCCCCAATGACATTCCTGTATCTCAGGAAGAGCATGTCCCTGAAATTGATACCATTGCACAAATAGGAGAACAGCCACAGGTCCCGGTAACGTTCCAGCGTCCGGTTGCCACTGTAAGAAGCTATCGCATTGATCTGGTCTCGGTTCAAGGCGAGTTTGCGGGACCTAGGCGACGGCAACTCGTATTTGCCTTTTCCGAAAGGGAAGGTCTTCTGATCGATCATCCCTTCACGTACGAGCTCGTTCATCTCGTGTTTCAATGCTTTCATGTAAATGCAGATCGTTGTTGTGGACTTTCCGTCCATGCGCCACTTCCTGTCGCATCTGTAAAGCCATTCGGAGGTGATGTCGCTGAAACGGCAATCTTTCCCGGCAAAGTCCTCGAAAGCTTTTTTCGCTGAGCGTATTCTGTAATAGGAGTTTATTCGGCCAGAGTCAGACATGTCCTCCATCCTGGATTCAAAAGACTGGCAGAGCGTAGGTATGCGGTGGAATACCCGCAGGTTGAAAAAAGAACTATTCGTTTTTTTCATTGTGTTGAGTAGGTATAAGTCAAAAGTGTCACACTGATAGAATTTGAAGTATTTTCCTAATGAATTGTTACAAAGTGAAATAATACATTATAGTTTAACTTTTTTTAAATCTATTCGTTTATGAAAAAAATTTTTAGAATGGCTTTGGTGTTCGCCCTCGCAGGCGCTACACTGATGTACACGGGCTGTTCAAAAGATTATTCAGAGGACATCAATCGTCTTGACGATTCTATTTCTGCTCTCAAGAATGATCTCTCACAGCAGGTGAACACTCTTTCCGGTACGTTAAGTACGCTCCAGGGAACTGTAAGCGACCTGGACCGTGCTTATAAGCTTGCTGACCAGGGTCTTCAGGGCGGTATCGACAAGAACGCTCAGGACATCGAAGATCTTAAGAAGAAGGTTTCTGATGCTCAGGATGACATCGATCAGATCAACAAGGCCCTAGAGAATTATGCTAAGAAATCAGAACTTGACGATGTCAAGAAGGCTTTAGAAGAGAAAATAGAGAATGCAGTCGCAAAGGCCGCTCAGGACCTTGCTGATCTCAGGACCGAAATCCTCGCCAAGGCTGAGGCTCTTCAGTCACAAATTGACGCTACCAACGGCAAAATCGATGATCTTGAGAAGAAGCTTGATGCTGCGAAGACCGAACTTGAAGGAAAGCTTGCTGCTGCCAAGGAAGCACTTCAGGAAGAGATTGACAATCTTCAGACAGTGATAGAAGACCTTCAGGGACAGATCGAAGAGGCTAATGCCAACATCGCTGACCTTCAGGCACTCCAGGAGGCTCAGGAAGCCCTTAACGATGTATTCGATGCTCTCGGAACAGAGCTCAGGTCAATCGTTTTCGTTCCTGAACTCTACTATGCAGGTATCGAGGCTACTGAGTACTCATATGCAGTTCTCTTCCCTTACGCCATCACTCCGCTTGACGCTGAAAAGACTTTCAATCACAAGGTTGATAATGATCCTGTTAAGTATGGATTCCCAGTAGGCGCAAAGGCTGTTATTACCAAGAGTGGCCGCAATGTCGTTTATCCTTGGCAGGCTGAGGATATCGAGGCTTACTCAATCGGTGAGAGCGCAACTGCTCAGTACAATCTCAATCCTTCAGTCTTCGATGTTGAGAAAGCTGACTGGGCCCTCAACGGCTATGACAAGAAATATGTTGTAAAGGGTGATGAAGATTTACCTGCTACATGGATGCCAGTTTTCGATGGTATCGTGAACAACGGCGGTATCGCTGATGTTACCTATCATATTGTGAACCCTATGCTCCTCAACGGTCTCGTAGAGAGTACCTATAAGAGCATCATGGCTTATCTATTCAATGAGGACGGCAGATTCAATGAAGATCCTCTCAACCTCTATGGAAAGATTGCAGAAGTTCTTGATAATGCAAACGGTGTTGAGGCTGGTGATGAGATCATCGATATTATCGTTCGTGAGCTTGGTAAGATCAACGGAACTGTATCCGTCATGAACCTTGAGGCTAGCATCAAGGCTGAGAAACCTGAAGATGCTAAGATTATCGCTTCCGACTACGAGGCTATCGTTTCTGACTACGAGATGCTCGAGTGGCTTGCATTCGCAAGTGATAATTCTTTCGTAACATCAACTGAAAAGATTGTCCCTTGCGCTGTTTACGGAGCAGAGGACAATTCTAAGCACCTCTATCATTTCGCTGATACAGCTGTTGTGAACGCTCCTTCAGTACCAATTTTCTACAACTGCGGATCAAAGGATCTCAAACCTCTCATCAACATCCACGTTGTTGACTCAGAAGGTGGTTATGAGGCTACTCTCGCTGAACTTCAGAAGAAATATGGTAAGGACATCACCATGAAATTCGAGCTTGTCCCTTACACCATCGGTAAGCATGTCACCCAGGAGTCTGCTTATGGCTTCATTGAGGACGGTGTGTTCTTCCCTGCATACGTTAAGGATGAGAAGGATCTCGAGGCTGGCCAGCCTTATACCTCTGTCAAGTGCGGTACCGACGGTAAGGGTATCTCTGCAGTCGGTCGTCTCCCTCTCGTACTCGTTACTCTTTGGGATGGTGACAATATGCTTCTCCACGGTTACTTCGTAATCGAAATCACAGAAGAGGAAATCAACCCAGATCCTCAGGTTATCGATCTCAAGGACTTCGGTACATTCCCTTATCTCTGCACTATCCAGAAGGGCGAGACATATTGGTATGAGTATTCAGACAATGTTCTCGAGGCTCTCGGTATGACCTATGCTAAGATGATCAGCAAGTATCAGCTTATGACTGGTAAGGACAATGAGGAAGGTACCCTCGAGACCATCGTTCCTGGAAATACTTATACTAGAGTCAAGATGTTTGTCAAGGACGAAAATGGCCAGATGGTTCCTGCCAAGGGTCTCGGACATATCGAGTACTGGGCAGACAAGGAAGGCAATGGTATCAACGACAAGTTCGTCTGGGCATTCAACAAGGGTCAGGCTGACAAGTTTGAGAATCCTCAGGAAGTATACGTACTCCTCCAGGCCGGTGCTTACGAGAAGGTTTACTTCAAGTTCTCCGCTTCTATCGCTGAAAAGCCACATCTCACAATCGGAAAGAAGAGGAATTCAGACTGGAATGCTGATGTCCTTGGTGAGACTAACAATACAGTGACTATTAACGCTTATGTTCCTAACGCAGATGAGTCTACTCCTGTTTTAGGCGGTGACGTAAAGCAGTTCTACAAGACCATCGATGACACTTTCTATTCTGATGATCCTAAGGTTGCTGCTCCTGTAGTTTCATTCGATATGAAGAACTCAGATCCAGCATATGCTGATGCAGAAATTGAAGGCTTCCACACCTATGTGTTCAACGCTGTACAGCCAGATTTCGAAGGCTACCAGCTCTTCCCTTCTGCTGACGGACTCCAGCTCTGGGCCGAGAAAATCTCTGATGGTAAGGCTTATGCTGACTATAAGACCACTGACGCAGATGCAGAGATGATCGCAGAGATCGTTGCTAATCCTGATTATAACGCTGAAGAAGATGAGTACGATGCTGATTTCAAGAACACTGTCAAGTACAACAATGATTCTGAAATCGCTAAGCTCCTCCTTAATATGAAGGGTTGGCAAGATCCAGAGATGCTCTATGCAAATGTTGATATCCAGCTTGCATACGGCGACGGTGATACCTGCAAAATCCCTACTGACATAGTCAGCTTCCACACTCGCTTCATCCGTCCTCTCACAATCGCTCTCGGTTCTCAGGATATGTCTAAGGAAAGTATGATTGACGGTGACAATGTCCCGGTTATCGATTTCCTTTCATCTATCGTGGATTGGCAGAAATTTGATGTAATCAAAGTCACTAAGTCTGGTGATAAGAAGACTTACGCTCCTAATGTCATCAAGACCATTGACCTTTATGCTTACTATGGGTTCACTAAGGTTACTATTGACTTCGCTGCAACTCAGACCAATAACTTCAATACTGAAGCTGAAGATCCAATGGCAGAGTTCGGTGATCTTAGCCAGTACAGGAAGGAAGCTAAACTTCAGCTTGGTACAATTGACGCAAAAGAGGTCTTCACTGCAGATGATGGCACACTTGCAACTGAAGTTGAGCCAGGTGTATTCGAAATCGATGCAACCACTCTTGATGTTCTCAAGCAGCTTGTCATTAACTATCGTAATGGCCGTGTTGTCTCAGAGCAGTTCGATCTCCTGATTCCTGTCACATTCACATATTCATGGGGTGATTATGAGGGAGTATTCGTAATCCATGTTGATCCAACCGGAGTTAACGGTTCCAACCCAGGTGTTTAATTAAAAATTAATCATACTTTTTTCAATGGGGCGCGTCTTAATGAGGCGCGCCCTATTACAAAACAAGAATCATATCATGAAAAAACTTCTGCTGATACTGGTTTCTCTTTCGCTTCTTTGCTCTTGTCATCATTACTCCGGTTCCCGAGGAGAGAAGACTCAGATTGATGCTGAGAAAGAGTTCCGTGCAGCTCTGACTACTGCTGATACCACTTCCGTTCTTGCTCTTTCTGAGCAGTTTATGCAGGCTCTGCATAACGGCCGTGTCCAGGAAGCAGTTGATATGATTTATGTGCTTTACCAAGATGTTGTTTATAAGAAATCCGCAGAGTACACTGCCGAACTTATCCAGAGATTCAGCATGTTTCCTGTGCTTTCCTATAAAATGCTCTACTACAATTTCTCTACAGAGGGCTACAACGATATCAGTTATTCATATTCTTTTGAGAAGCCTGTAGATGGAACTGGTGCACCTTCAATTAAATTGATGCTGAATCCTGTCTATGTGGACGGAGTCTGGTATCTTACCTTGAAGGACGGCACTCAGTCAAGCCTCGATCTTCCAAAGGAGAAGCAGATTCATGATCTTGCACCTGCTCCTCCGAAGATCAGGGTTAACAGTCCGAATAAGTAAGCACATTTTCTTCAGTGTTTTGATTTTATATTTTAGCAACTTATGAAAAAAGCAATAGCAATACTTGCATCCGCATTGATGCTCGGCATCAGCGCAAGTGCTCAGGAGTTCACTCCGGGCTGGTATCTCCAGCTTCGCGGTGGCGTGGGCGAGACCGTCGGTGAGACCGAATGGTCAAAGCTCATCTCTCCTGCAGCAGACCTCTCTCTCGGATACCAGTTCACTCCAGTGTTCGGTCTCCGCGGTGATGTCCTCGCATGGCAGGGCAAGGGTGCCCAGAGCGGAATCAACGGAGCTACTGAGCCCTACAAGTTCAATTTCGCCCAGTTCGCACTCGATGCTACCTTCGACATCTGCAACATGTTCAACACCAACGTTGAGCGTGTTCTCAGCCCTTACATCTACGCCGGTATCGGCGCCAACGCCCGCTTCGGCAATGACGAGGCCCAGGCTCTCGCCTCCAAGGGCGCTTCCTTCGAGTATCTGTGGGACGGCACCAAGCTCAGCCCTGCAGGACGCGCAGGACTCGGATTCGACATCCGTCTCTCTGACGCCATCAAGCTCAACCTCGAGGCTGGCGTGAACGCTCTCAGCGATCACTTCAACTCAAAGAAGAACGACATGGCCAAGTCTCTTGACATGGACTTCCAGTACACAGGCCTCGTTGGTCTCAAGATTGCCCTCGGCAAGAAGAAACCAGCTCCTGCACCAGTCGTAGTCCCTGCACCAGCACCAGCTCCAGCACCAGCTCCGAAGCCGGAACCTAAGCCGGTAGTAGTAGAGCAGCCAGCTCCTGCACCAGCACCTGAACTTCAGGAGAACATCTACTTCATCATCGGCAAGTGGAACATCCAGGCTTCCGAAGTTGCGAAGCTCGACGAGATCGCTGCCTTCATGAAGGAGAACGCTGAAACCAAGGTGAAGCTCACAGGACATGCTGACAAGGCCACCGGTTCTGCATCACGCAACCTCTATCTCTCTCAGAAGAGAGCAGAGACTGTGACCAACGAGCTCATCAAGAGAGGCATCGACGCTTCCCGTATCTCATCAGAGTTCAAGGGTGACACTGACAACCCGTTCGCAACCCCTGCTGAGAACCGCGTCACAATCGCTTTCGTGAAATAACATTCAGAAACAATAGAGCTATATTAGGAAAGAGCCGAGGTGGAACTTCCACCCCGGCTCTTTTCAGTTCGATTCTTGATACATTTCAAATCAAAGTTTTGAGACTGTTTCTACAGACAGCCCGGTGCATTTGCAGATCAACTCATCTGGCAGACCTGATGCTTTCATCTTTCTGGCTATATCCTTTGTCCCTTCGGCTTTCCCTTCTGCAAAGCTTTTCTTGGCTACAAAATCTTTTTCTGCCTGTATTTGGACCTCATCACGGATCATGTAGTCGTATGTGTCCAGATCTTCCTGACTGATATACATCCTGCTGACCGTCGAAAAGTATTCATCGAAATAGACACCGTCCAGTTCCTTCGGCCTCTCATTCATGTTCCGTGTGTTACGCAATGCATAAGAGAGTTTCTCCAGGAATGGTTGTTCCGCCTTCAATTCCTTCACGACCGGTAATTGCAAAAATAAATAATTCAGTTTATTTGACAAAATATTTCCATTGTCTTCCATCCTGACACTTGCCTTTCTTATCAGACTGTTTCTTTCTGCCTCCGTATCTCCTTCAAGGTTAAGGATATAGTTCAAGACACTGATGATATACAGAGGCCTGATATTCTCGTAGCCTTCCCCTGCCTTCAGCATCCTTCTGAGGGGATCACCGGCATAAGTCATCAGCCTGTCCGGGAAATATGAATATTCCTTGTTCTGCAGTTCCACTACGAAGGACCGTCCGTTCTCCTCCTCGCATCTTATGTCGAAGACAGAACGTTTGTCTCTACTCGTTGGACCGACAACTTCTGTGTCCAAATAAATTAGTTTTTGAATCTTCCTTCCCGGAATGAGCTCCTGAAGCAGTCCTTTGAGGATGATTTCGTTCTTCATGAGGATCTTGAAACCGACATCGAATGTCGGGTCGATGAATACCGGTTCGAATCCGGCCTTC
>JAZRWN010000040.1:0-6443 GCA_045599725.1 Candidatus Cryptobacteroides sp.
CGACTTCCTGCTCCATGAATCCGATGGAAGAGAAAACAAGCTTGGAATTTGATGGAACATTCTGGATGGTATAGCTGCCATCGTCAGCGGTGGCGACACCATTTGTTGTACCTTTCACGAAGACACCCGCAAAGGGTACAGACTGACCATCAGTAGATGTCACCTTGCCGGTGACACTGCTTTGTGCAAATGACACTGAACTTATCAGCAGCATGAGCGATAGGATCAGAAATTTTCTCATAGAGACTAGATTTGAATTAATGTATAAATATGTAAGAATTCGTTCTGTAATCGATTCAAATATATATATATTCCATGAAAATCCAAACATCGTAAAGACATGAGTTTCAACTATGCGAAGATTTAATCATAAAAATCGTTTCAATATGGATATTTATCATTAAATTTGCCAAATATGACGAACTTCGAGCTTGACATGATGCAGACTATGGCAGCGGGCATCCTCGCCCTGCTGCTGGGAATGTACCTCAACAGGAGGTCCAGGTTTCTCCGCGGGATCTGCATCCCGGCTCCGGTCACCGGAGGCATAATCTTCTCTCTCATAACCCTGCTAATATACAGCATCTGGGGACAGGAGATAAAGTTCGACGCCACACTCAAGGACATATGCATGGTCGTGTTCTTCACGACGGTGGGATACCAGTCGAATCTCACGGTCATCAAGGAAGGAGGCAAGCCTCTGGTGCTGATGGTGGCGCTCATCGCGACTCTAATTGTCTGTCAGAATCTGATCGGTCTCGGAATTGCCGAGGGGCTAGGCATCAGCCCGCTGCTCGGTCTGTCAGCCGGCTCGATAACGATGTGTGGCGGCCACGGCACCGCCGCCGGTTTCTCTTCCCTTCTGGAGGAGAACGGCTTGCAGGCGGCGGCATCGATCACTATGGCGGCCGCGACATTCGGACTGCTCGGAGGATCGTTGCTCGGCGGGCCGCTTGCCGAACGCATAATCCGGAAAAAGGGGCTTGACGCTTACTCGCCGGTCTCCGCAGAATTCAATGCGGCAAAAGACAAAGCGATAGAGGAAGCCGCCAAAGAAGCGACAGCCAGAGAAGCCGCAGAAACGACTGTCATCGCGAAGAGCGAAGGTCTCACGCCGAGTGGATTCGCGAAAGCATCATACGAGATTTTCATCGCCGCCGGGCTAGGCACACTGCTCAACAAAGCCCTTGCGCTGACGGGAATATCTTTTCCCACTTATTTCGGAGCATTGATCGTTGCCGCCATTCTGCGCAATGTCAGCGAGCTGGTTCCGGGCTGTCCGAAAACTTCCATGAACGAGATTTCCGCCATAGGAGGAGTGAGTCTTTCGCTGTTCCTGGGTATGGCGATGGTGACGCTGAGGCTGTGGGAACTTTCCGGACTTGCGCTGCCGCTGGTGCTGATCCTCTGCGCCCAGATTCTGTTCATGTTCATTTTCGCGCGCTTCGTGGCCTTCCCTCTCCTTGGACGGAATTATGACGCTGCCGTGCTAGTGGGCGGTGTCTGCGGATTCGGCCTCGGCGCCACACCTAACGCCATGGCCAACATGTCCGCTGTCTGCAACAAATACCACTACTCGACCATGCCTTTCGTCGTTGTCCCTGTCGTAGGAGCCATTTTTGTCGACATCATCAATATCGGCATCATCACATTGTTCCTCAACCTTATATGACAAAAGTTGCAAAAATGGCGGGATTTCGTTATTTTTGGACATTGTTATCAACTTTACGGCCGTTTCCTGCTTATGGCGGGACGGTTTTTTATTTGCATAAATCCTGATAAATCCTGATAGAATGAAAAAGACTTTATCTTCCATCCTCTGTGTCCTGGCTCTCAGCCTCACAGCCTGCAGCGTGCAGAGCAAACTTTCTTCCACCACCCCTGAGATGATTACAGACAAGGTCGTCGAGTGGACTGTTTCGGGCGTTGCATTTGACAACGGCGACTTCTCCGGCCTCGAGTTCTCCGCTGACGGCAAGCGCATCATCGCCGCTTTCAACAGCGCCGCGCTTTACTGGATGGACATCCCGCAGGAAGGAAAGGAACTTCATTTCGAGCCGTTCGAGGTGGAAGGAGCCATGTTCCATGTCGAGAAACGCGACTGCGAGTGCGTCACACTTAACCAGAAGACCGGTGACATCTACTACGGCCAGGAGCGTGACGGCAAGTTCAAGGGAGCTTCCCTTTACAAGATCAAGGCTCCTGCATACAACACCGAGGAACTCGTTGTCACATTCGACAAGGAAGTCATTCCTGACGGGAACACAGGCATCGAAGGTCTCACCTGGACAGGCGGTGACAGTTTCATCGTCGGCCGCGAGGGTCAGTGGGACAAGTGGAGGAACACTCAGAGACTTCAGCCACTGCTGATATTCTACTCTGAGTCAAAGGGGATAACAGAGAAGATCGTCCCGGCCGAGGAGATCAAGCAGATAGCGGAAGTAGTGTACGATGATGTTCGCGACTGCCTCTGGATCCTCGACGGTGACTATGACAGAATCCTTTATCGCACGGACATGAAGGGCCAGGTCATCGACCGCTTCCCTGTCTCTGACATCAAGAATGCAGAGGCCATTCTTCTCGACAGAAAGAACGGCTGCATCTGGATCGGTTCCGACGAGGTCCCTTCCAAGCTCTACAAGATCCCGTTCAATAACCTTTAAATATTACCTGACCTGCTATGAATGACAAGCGAATAGTCTTCGCGGACTACCTCAGGGTGGTGGCGTGCTTTCTGGTGATGCTGGTGCACTCATCGGAGAATTTCTACGGTGCTGACAGTTCCGGCCTGGCCGGCAACATGTCCATGCTCGCCAATGAAGCCAACCGCTTCTGGGTGGCGTTCTACGACGGTTTCATCGCCCGCACCTGCGTGCCGGTGTTCATGGTGCTGTCGGCTTTTCTGCTTGTCCCCGTGAAGAAAGACTTGACAATGGCAGGTTTCTACAAGAAAAGGTTCACACGCATTCTGCCCCCGTTCATTATCTTCCTCGTTGTGTACTGTCTCCTGCCGCTGGCATGGGGCGGAATGACCTGGGAGCAGTCCGTGACGGATTTGAAGACCATTCCTTGGAACTTCCCGTCCATGGCAGGGCACCTGTGGTTCATGTACCCGCTCATTGGTCTGTACCTGATCATTCCGGTGGTGTCGCCGTGGCTAGAGAAAGCCTCCGCAAAGGATGAGAGACTGTTTCTGAGTATTTTCATTGTCAGTACATTCATACCTTTCATTCACCGCTTCGTGGCCGCCGAGCTCTGGGGAGAATGCTTCTGGAACGGCTTCACTGCTCTCTGGTACTGCTCAGGCTATCTCGGGTATCTGGTTCTCGCGCATTACATACGTGTGCATCTGGACTGGGAAAGTAAGAAGAAACTGCGTGTCGGTGCGGCCTGCTTCCTTGTCGGTGCCGCTTTCACCGGCTGGTCATTCTGGCTCAAGGGTGTACCGGGACAACTTATCGAGACTCCGATGCTCGAATGGGCGTGGGAGTTCTGCACTCCGAACGTGCTGCTCGCCACCTTCGGCATATTCCTGATGTTCAGTTGCATAGAGAAGGCCGAGGCCCCACGGATCATCACCGACCTGTCGAAGCTCTCGTTCGGCATGTACCTGATGCACATGCTGTTCCTCGCCCCTATCGCCAAGTGGATTGTCGCAGGAGATCAGGCCCATCCGCTCATACCGGTCTGGGCGGCCATTCCGACGATCGCGGTTTCCACCTTCATCTGCTGCGCAGTCACCACCAAACTGCTCTCCTTCATCCCCGGCAGCAAATGGTTTGTCGGAGTGCACAGCAAGGTCTAGCCAACATTAATCACTGATTATACCAGTAAGATATTCCTCGATGCCTGAGTCTGACGGGCGGGCGCAGTCACCATCGATGAAACGGCCATCAGCATCAATAAGAAGGAACCGAGGTATGGTGTTGATGCCGACCTTGCCACAGAAGTCCGCGTTATTTGTTCCGTCAAGCCTGAACTGTGGCCAGAAAGGATCCTCTTCTTTGACATGTTCGACCCACAGGTCCCTGTCGCTGTCCCGGTCAACGGACAGACTGATGAAGCATATCTTGTCGTTACCCTTGAACTTTTCCGCAAGTTCCCTGAAGTATGGAGCCTCATTCAAACATGGGCCGCACCATGTAGCCCACACATCGATGTAAAGCACTTTTCCGAACATGGAAGACATCTGAACATGCTCGCCGTCCATGGTCTCCATCATCGTGTCAGGGACAGGTTTGCCCGGCTGGGAGTTGCCGGCCGCCTCCAGCTGAGTGCGGCAGTACTCAACGATTTCAGGATGATCCGGAACGAAGCGGTCAATAGCCTCGAACAGTGTTTCATACTTGTCAATATGGTCGAGATCTATACCCGACATGCAATATGAAGCCAGATTGTCGGCAAGCATAGTCTTGATGGTGGAATTCGTGATCTTCCCACCATAGTTTTTCAGGAATGCCGTCGTGCTTGCAACAGCATCATCTCCGAACTCGCTCATGTGGAAGTAGGCCCAGCGATTGACAAGCGGGAAAGTGACCTCATCGGGGTCATTCGGGTCCACAACATCCATAAGTTCCTGATACTCAGGGAGGCCATATGGTTGTTCCCCTTCAGCATACGCTTTCTGCTCGACCAAAATGGCTTTGAGCAGAGCGTAGGAAAGGTCGGCGCGGTGAATATAATACTTGTTCATGTCGGCCTTGTGTTCAGTCCTGAACTTCGCATCATTCTCATCCAGCAGGGCCATGCTTTCATCAATGGACATGTCCGGATCGACCGGCGGGAGGTTGTATGTGCTCCAACGGTGATAGGTTTCATAGAAATCTTTCCAGATACGGCTTTCCTTCTCTGTAGCGCCATCGTAGGAAACATCAACATCCTTTGCATATTCGTTCACGACAAAGTTCATTCTGAGAGTATCACATGCATTTACGCGCGCTCCGAACTCAACCCCTCCGACAGAAACTATCAAGTCTGCGAAACCTTCAACACCGTCCATGGTGAACTCGAATGTGCCGCCATCCACTTCCGGATAATGGTAGCCGATGTCCTGTCCGGACTGGAATGACAGGACAATGACCTCTCCCGGATCACCCTCGACGCTTCCTTGAAGCACGATGCTGCCTGTTCCGGCTTTCGCGCAAGAGGCCACCAGAATGGTGGCTGACAATATAAATGAGGTAAATGCTGATGCTTTCATAATGCTGCAATTATAAACAAGTTAACCGAAATCGAGCCACTCGACTTCACCACCCCAGAGAGAGAGGAAACGCTGAAGGCCTTCCTGAGATATCACGACTGAAGCGGTGTTGTCACATGGGTGGAAACTGACTTTCTCCGCCTCGCGCAGGCTAGAGTCAAGGTAGAGTTTCACGCGGTGACCGTTTTCAAAGAGTTCCTTCGGGTCGGCGGCGGCCAGGTCGATGTCATTGATGAGGCCGAACACGGAGACGGAGCCTGGTCTGAGTCCGAGGCAGCGCTGCATGCGCTCAGGTGACGCGAACGACAGCTTGCCTTGATGAAGCCGGTGCTCGAGCGAATGGATGTCGAGGTCCTTGTGGCACTCGAAGCTCACAAGATAGTGGCGGTTGCCCTTGTGATTGCGCATGAAAATGTTCTTGCAGTGCACTGCATCGATGTTTTTCCAATACGCGAGTGCCTCTTCTATCGTGAAAAGCGGCGGATGGAAATAGATGTCATAGGCGATGCCGTTCGCCTCAAGGAAGTCGCGGACGCGCCGCATCGGACACTTTGCACCTGCGGCAAGTTCGAATAGCGCCTGCGGCAAATGGCAATAGCCGTCCGGATGTTTGTCCAGATAGTCCTGGTGGTACTCATCCGCCGGCCACCAGTTCTTCAGCGGAAGCACTTCAACGGCAAGCGGCTCCCCCGCCTTCTTCTCCTCGCCGTCGAAGATATAGCGTATCGTCGGCAAGTCGGCAGGGTCACTGTAATAAATGCCTGTACGGTAGCGTGTGCCGCAGTCCTCGCCCTGCTGATTGAGGCTCAGCGGGTCGATGGCCTTGAAATACATCTCAAGCAGGAAGCTGAGGCTCAGGATGTCAGGATCGTACTTGACATGCACGGTCTCGGCGTAGCCGGTGGTGTCGGTATAGACCTCCTTGTATGTAGGAGCGTCGGTATTGCCGTTGGCGAAGCCTGTCTGCGTGAATGTGACGCCTGATATTTTCTTGAGATAGTGCTCTGCTCCCCAGAAGCACCCTCCTGCCAGATAAATTTCTTTCTCCATAAGCACAAAAATACCAAAAATTGGAGAACATAAAACATAACAGCACGAATAACTGCTTATCTTTCACCACTCCTTTCGCGTCATTGCGGACCTCTTTGCGTCATTGCGGACCTCTTTGCGTCATTGCGGACCTATTTGCGTCATTGCGGACCTATTTGCGTCATTCCGGACCTATTTGCGTCATTGCGGACCT
>JAZRWN010000041.1:0-6272 GCA_045599725.1 Candidatus Cryptobacteroides sp.
CATCGGGAAGGACGAGTTCGCTGCCAGAATCGCTTTTGCAAAAGATAAATTGGGGAATTAAAATCACATGAAAATGAAAATCGGTATTTGCAGTGACCACGCTGGAGTGGAGTACAAGTCAAAACTTATTTCATACCTTCTGAAGAAGGGTTACGATGTCGTCAATTTCGGAACGGACAGCGAAGACAGCTGCGACTATGCGGACTTCGCCCATCCTCTGGCATCCGCAGTGGAAAATGGAGAGTGTGATCTCGGTATCGCCATCTGCGGAACAGGAAACGGAATGGCCATGACCCTCAACCATCACAAGGGCATCCGTGCCGGACTCGCATGGAACACCGCTGTAGGCGCCCTCGTGAAAGAGCATAACAACGCCAACATCCTCGTGATGCCAGCACGCTTCATCAGCTACCGCATGGCTGTCAGCATCGTCCGTGCATGGCTCACCACTGAATTTGCAGGCGGAAGACATCAGAGAAGGATAGACAAGATTCCTGTTGAATAAATGAGTGCACTGACTGCCGGACGCGGGATGATCTTGACGGGTAATATTGACGATTACCCGGAAGGAATCATCATCCCTATAGACAAGCCTTACAGATGGACGTCCGCCGATGTCATCCGCAAGGTGAAGTATCAGGCAATCAGACATTTCTCAAAGAAAAACCTCAAGGTAGGACATGCGGGCACTCTGGACCCGCTGGCCACCGGTGTGCTTCTGGTCTGCATCGGCAAGGCCACAAAACTTGCGGAGGACTTGCAGAAGCACGAGAAACAATATCTGGCCGGAGTGACATTCGGCGCCACCACTCCTTCTTACGATCTTGAGAAGGAAGTGGACAGGATGTACCCGCTGGAAGGTGTGACGAAGGAGGCCCTGGAGGCTGTCCTGCCGTCATTCATCGGTCCTCAGGAACAGATCGCACCGTTATTCTCGGCGAAGTCCGTGGATGGAGTGAGGGCCTATGAAATGGCCCGCAAGCTCTACAAGCAGTCTCAGCGCGAGGGTTCGGACTTCGACCATACTTCCGCTGAACTTCTTTCGAAGCAGAACATCGTCATCTCCGACATGCAGCTCGTCTCGTGGAGTGAAGCACGGGTTGCTAGTACAGAGCCCGCAGCCGGGGCGGTGAATGAAAAGAGCGGGAGGATACATGTCGCTGATGTGAGCGATCTGGATTTGCCGAAGGCGGAAATCCTCGTCACCTGCTCCAAAGGCACATACATCCGCGCTCTCGCCCGCGATCTGGGCGAATCGCTCGGCAGCGGAGCATTCCTTCACAGCCTGCGCCGCACTCGAAACGGCGGCTTCCGCGTCGAAGACGCACTCACCGTTGACGAAGTCATCGATATACTGAAATAGTATCAGATAAGCTTGTAGGTCTTCAAGGCCTGCTGCTTGGCTCGATGGTCCGGACAGACGCTCTCCAGAAGAGCATGGAACTCCGGACCGTGGTTCAGGTATTTGAGATGACACAGTTCGTGAAGCATCACGAAGTCACGCAGGTCTTCCGGAACCCGCATAAGATTCAGATTCAGATTGATATTCCCCAATGAAGAGCAGCTTCCCCAGTTCGAGGAGTTGTGCTTTATGCGCACCTGCTTGTATGTGAAGCCGTACTGCGCGGCAAGTTCGGCGAGTCTTGGCGGCAGCACCTCTTTCGCCAGTGCACGCAGCTCCTCCACCTCCTTCGCCCTCTCGGGGCTCAAAGGCATCTTCTTCCTTCTTCTGCGTCTGAACACGAAAATCATATCAATTGCAAATATATGTTTTTGTTTGGATTTACCGAAAATCAGTTATACTTTTGCAAAAAGTTATAACAGACATGGAAGCAACTGCAAGAATTCAGACCGCGTTCAGACTGCCACAGCCTCTGGTGGTCAGACTGAAAAGCAAGGCGAAGCTCAAAGGCAAGAGCCTCAACAGTTTCGTGGAGGAGATATTAGAAGAGGCCGTCCCGTATGAGGAGAGCTTCGAAGAGAAGATATCACACCTGACCCTGCCGGACAAGATTCCGCAGGAAATACTGAACCTCTGTGGAAGTCTCAATATTACTGAGAAAGATTTGGAAGGAGACGATAGAGCATTATATATATGGAACAAATGATGAAAATATTTCTGGATACAAACGTTATCCTGGATTGGCTGTTAGGAAGAGAGGGGGCGGAATCATCAATGAAGGTCTTCTCCTACGCACATGGCAAGAAATATGTCAGGGAATACACTTCTCTGCTGTCAATGGCAAACATCGCCTATATATGCAGGAAGACATATCCTCCATCAGAGATCAGGACGATTCTCAAAAAAGTCCTGAAGCTTCTCAGCAATGTTCTAGCCATGTCGGACATGGTGTTCTACAATGCATTAGAATGCAAGTCCCCGGATTTCGAGGACTCGCTTCAGATACAATGTGCGGAATTCGAAGGATGTGATGTGATCATCACAAGGAACGAAAGCCACTTCAAGGCATACACCCCCCTCCCGGTCATGAGCCCGGAGGAATTTCTCTCCTTGATCGGCAGATAGTTCTCTACTGCTGGAGCGTGCGGACGTCGAAGATGCGGACAGGAGCGGCGTCCTGAACAGGACGGAAAGTCACTCTGATCTCTTTCTTGCCTTCCAGGCTCTTTGAAGGAACCACATACTCCTTGATGACGACCTTCTTCTCCCTTGTGGCCGGGAACATAGTTTCATGAACCAGAAGTTCGTCATCTACCAGAATATCCACGGCTCGGGCGCCTCTTGAAGAATCTTCATTGTCCCAGTAGCCAATGCCAAGACGCATGTTCAGATTGCCCTTGGTATCAAGCACATAACTGAATGAGCCGTTCCTGAACGCCATGCGGTACGGCTTGTTGTCCTGATTGCCGGAGTTGGAATTGTTGTTCACCATCAGATGGTCGATCTCAGGCTGCTGCTCTCCCGGAGTGACCTTGTCTATCGTGCGGCGGTCTAGAACCAGGGCGGCTTCCTCGTCGGCGCGGATCTTCTCCATCATCTCACCGTATCCTTCCTTGGAAAGGCTCAGGAAATATATTGCATATCGGCTGTCGTGAAGGCTGTAGAAAGGTTCAAGAACCAAGTCATCATATTCTGGCTTGTTGAAAAGACCCTTGACAGTGTAGCAGAGAGGCCTTCCATGAACTGGAACCATATTCTGGATCTTAGCTTCTATCTCTGCTCTGGAGCCTACCATTATTGGAGTCTCGGCGAGAGGGACAAGCTCACCTGAAGCGATATGAGCCCAGCGTCCGTCATCAGCGATGAGGCCGTCCAGATGTTCCTGCGAGGTCTTCGCTGCGAGAACGACAGGGCCGCGCTTTATTGCGAGATAATCAGGCTCATTGTCAAGCTCAACCACCTTGGTCTTCATCGGAAGAGCAATCTCAACAACGTCACCGTCCTTCCATTTCCTGTCCACCGCCACGAAAGACTCAGGGGTGGCACCTGCTGCGTACTCTTTTCCGTTGACCTTTATGCTGTAGCCATCGCCGGCCCATTCAGGGCAGCGTACATAAAGGACGAATTTCTTGGATTTCTCAAGGTTGACAGTCAGTTTGCTGCTCTCCGCATACGGGAAAGATGTGCTCTGGGTGATGACGGCACCAGCCTCATCCCAGGTAAGTTTGGAAGCTATGAAAAGATTCACATGCAGAGACTTGTCTGCATCATGGGTGTAGATGAACTCACCATATTTTCCGTGATTCTCCATACCGGTTCCCACACAGCACCACATACCCTCATTAGGCTGTGAGTACACGCGGTAGTGTGAAGGACGCATCGAGGTGAAATATACATAGCCTCCGTGCTCTGGATGCTGTGTGGAGAGGATATGATTGTAAAGGGCGAGCTCATAGAAGTCAGCATAACGTGCCTGAGGGTCCATCTTGAACAGGAACTGCGTGAGTTTCAGCATATTGTTGGTGTTGCATGACTCAGGTCCCTCACGATGCTCCACATAGCTGAGCCAGTCATTTTCAGCAGGGAAATGCTCGCTGCGGCTGTTTCCTCCGATGACTACGGAGCGGTGGTTGGCCACTCTGTCCCAGAAGAATTCGGCCGCCTTCTTGAACGTAGGATCACCGTCGATGCTGGCGATACGGGCATATCCCGCCACCTTCGGCACCTGGGTGTTGGCGTGAAGATTGTCGAGATTGTCGACGCCGGCAGCCATGCTGTCCAGTATCCTGTGATGTGCGAAGCGCTTTGCTGCCTTCATGTATTTTTCGTCTCCTGTGATGAAGTATGCATCAGCGAGGACTTCGTCCATTCCTCCGAATTCCTGAGAGACCATATCGTCCATCTGAGCGTCTGTAAGACCTTCTGTGACACTAAGGCACCAGTCGCACATCTTGATGAACATCTCCTTGCCGAGTTCGATGCCAGCATACTGCCATGCATCACGAAGACCTGCATAGGTCTTGTGAACATTGTACCAAGGCACCCAGGCTCCGTGAAGAGGACGGAAATTGCCCTTCTTCACCTCTGCAAAAATGTGATCTCCATCCGGAACTCCACCTATGTAGCCGTTGCCGTTGGCATCCTGCGCACGCTTCATCTCCAGAAGGCAGTAGTTAAGCCTGTCATAGCACTCCTTGTTTCCTGTGGCGGCGTAGCTCATGGCCAGAGCTGAGATATAATGGCCTATGATATGGCCGTCCAGACCCTCCCAGTTCGGGAAATACTCTGCCCTCGGCTCGAGTCCGGCTTCTTTGAGGAGCGGTGCGAGCAGTCTGTCCATGTCATACTGGCAGAGCGTCTTCACATTGAGTTCACATGCGTTCTTGAACGGGCCGTCAAGAAGCTGGACATCAGAAAGGGAGAAAGTGTTTGAATAAAGCTTGTCCTGAGCGGAAAGAGAAACCACGGCCAGTGTAATGCCGACAGCAAAAGCAAGAAGTCTTTTCATTTGTTAATGTTATTGTTTATATGCAAAAATAGCATTTCATTTTTGAATAATGAATAATTGCTATATTTGTCTGTATCATTTTATCAGGACAATGTTAGCGCCGAAGGATGTAGAGAAATATCAGAAGCACTACAACGAGCAGGATCTGGCTCGCAAGTTCAAGAAAGCGGCGAAGAAAGCCGGAATAAAAGTCATCTATCTGGCTCTGCTGCTGTATTATGTGCTCAAAAGTCCGTCAGTCACAAAGGCAGACAAGGGCAAGATATGGGGAGCTCTCGGGTACTTCATCCTGCCGGTTGACCTGATTCCGGACTTCCTCCCCATCGCAGGATATACTGACGACCTGGCGGCTCTGCTGTGGGCGTTCTGGTCAGTGGCGAAGAACGTGACCCCTGAGATCAAGGCGCAGGCTGAAGGCAAGCTGCACGACTGGTTCGGGGACTATGACGAAGCGGATATCATAATAGAAAAATACAATCCCGGGCCTGATGACAATGTCGATGTCCAGGGATAAAGTTCAAGAGAAATGGAAGACAACAGAAAAGCTATATACGACGCATTCGAAGAGAAGCTGAGATCAGAACTGATAAAGCTTTGCACTGAGTTCGGAATGATGGACAGGGTGCTTCTGAGATCAGATGACATTGACGGGAAATGGGACGAGTTCGGCCGCGAGTACATGATAGATGCGGTAAGGGAGTTCAACGAGTACCCCGAAGTGGCCCTGGCCTGGGCTGGATACCTGGGGATGGCTGTCGCACGCCACTGGGACATCAGCTGGATGGAGTACAAGCATTTCAACTATCCGGACTATTATGGCGCAAGGGGGTATGATGACATGGACGAGCATATCACAAGAGACATTCTCGGCTATGCGCTCGATTCACCGGAAGCCATAAGGATCAACGGCGTCCTCAGCAAGTGCGCCGCTCTCACTCTGACTCTCATAAGACACGAAGGATTTGAGTCACAGAGCATTGAAGCATACTATGTTCTGATACGGTGCGTCAAGGTCATGTACCAGATCGGTGCCGCCATGGAGCTGTACAGACTCGGATACAAATACGAATTCATATAGAATTACGCCTCGACCAATCTTTCAGGGCATTCTCCGTTATCGTGTGTTTTGAGCGATTTCCGGACGTTTTTTCGCTTATTTCCAGAAAAATTTTGACTTTCAGCGAGAAATCCTTGATTTTTCGCCTGGTGAGGGTGTGGAAGAACTCCGCCAGACGGTCGGGCTGACGGATGACCATACTTTGCCTGTCACTCAAGACTTATAGTATTATTGGCGACAAAATCACCAAGTTTCGGATAACAAAATAAGCCGCATATCTTATGACGACATACGGCTGCAGAATT
>JAZRWN010000042.1:0-5810 GCA_045599725.1 Candidatus Cryptobacteroides sp.
GTTGGTAAAGATTTATGAGCGATTGGTTATGTATTTTGGATATGGAATGAAGGAGCGTAGCCAGGCTACGTGACTGAATGACATGTTCAAAAGACAAAGCAAGAGCCATAAAGATTACCAAGTTATTTTTTAAGAGTGACTATAATCATAAATAAAAAGAGTGGCTCATTTTTGGCCACTCTTTTCAGTATCAAATGAAACACCCGATTACTGAAGATCCTCTACGATTGGAGAATCAGGAGCATTCTTCTTTACAGAAGCCATTCCAACTTGAAGGGTCTTCAATGAAGCATACATCTGGCTGCTGCCGATAACCTGACCATTGGAAGCCTTGAGGTTGAAGAACGGCTTGCCGTTCTTTGCTTCCTTGATTTCGAATCTGGCGTCGTCCGCCGAGTTTTTCCTTACAGACTCAATGCCGTTGAGGCATGCTGTCTTGGTGGTATAGCCCTCGCTTGAGAGGATGACCTGACCATTGGTTGCGAGAAGATTGAACTGGAATTCCCCGTTCTTGCGGGTGGTTACTAAAAATTTGCCCATAATAGTGTTTGTTGAATGGTTAGTGTTTTCACAAATATATAAAAAATATCGAATTATACACTATGCCCTGGGACCGAAAATTGCAGTTCCAATACGCACGACCGTCGCGCCGAACTCCAGGGCGACCGGCCAGTCCTCAGACATACCTATCGACAGTTCCTTGAAGTCGGTGTACTCCGGGAACAGATCCTTCAGGTAGTCCATAAAGGAACTGATGCGGCAGAAATCCGCCCTGACATCATCTTCGCAGTCCGTGTGTGTCGCCATACCCATCAGCCCACAGAAACGCACATTCCTGTATTTTTCAGCCCTGAAAAGGATGTCCAGCACATCCTCCTCCACAAAGCCCTGCTTTGTCTCCTCGGCTCCGATGTGCAGTTCCAGAAGCACGTTCACAACCTTGTCGTTCTCCTTCCCCCAGTTATTGATGGCATCGAGCAGATGCAAGGTGTCGACCGACTGCACGAGGTCGGCGTACGGCAGCACCATCTTCAGCTTGTTGGTCTGAAGATGCCCGATAAAATGCCATTCGATATCCTTCGGGAGCTCCTGAACCTTCTTGCAGAACTCCTGCGGACGGTTCTCGCCGAAACGGCGCTGGCCGGCTTCATACGCCTCCATTATCTCTTCGCAGGGATGGAACTTGGAAACTGCCACCAGTTTTACTTCTGATGGCAGTTTTCCTTTGATATCATTAAGCTTTTCGGCTATCATATTACCGGCGTCTCTGCTGCTTCAACTGCTGCTCCTGCATCTTCTGCGCTTCCTCGAGACGCTGCTGCCACTTGCTCTTCGGCAAAGGCTTGCCCTCGGACTTACGCACCTTCTCAAGCACTTCGGAAGGGTTCACGGACTTGCGTACAATCCACATCTGGATCATAGACACGAGCTGTGAAAGCAGATAATAATAACTAAGCGCAGCCGACAGGTTGTTACAGATGAAGAACATCATTATCGGCATCATCCAAAGGCTCATGAACCTCATCGAAGCCGCGGACGGGTCGTTGGCTGAAGGCTGGTTGCTCATCGTCATCTTCGAATAGAGGAACATCGTGACGGCCATCAGAAGGGCGAACAGCGACAGGTGATCACCGAAGATAGGGATTCTGGTACCGTACTCGATGAACGTGTCGGCAGCAGAAAGGTCGTGACACCAGAGGAAAGGCTGCTGACGAAGTTCGATGGATGCAGGGAAGAACCTGAACATCGCCCAAAGAATAGGGAATGTGAGCAATGTAGGAAGGCATCCGCCCATAGGGCTGGCACCCGCTCTCTTGTAAAGATCCATCGTCGCCTGCTGTTTCTTCATAGCATCTTCCTGCTTTGGATACTTGGCATTGATCTTCTCGATCTCAGGCTTCAGAGCATTCATCTTCGCCGATGAGGAATATGACTTGTACATCAGCGGGAAAACCACCAGCTTGATGACAAGGGTCATAAGAAGGATGATGATACCGAAGTTGCCGATGAACCTGTGGAAGAAGTTAAACATCGGGATGATGGCATAACGTGTGAACCACGCGACGAGCCATCCGCCCAGAGGGATGATCTTCTCGTACTTACGGTCATAACTCTTGAGAGTCTGGAAATGGTTCGGTCCGAAATAGAACTCGTACGGGATCGAAACATTGTCAGACGGGACGAACTCCTGGCGTATGGCCGCGGAACAGTCCATAAGGTTGCGGTCAGGGTCGTCCTGAGAGGCGAAGTTGATGCTCAGCTGAGCGCTTGAGAACGATTCCGGCGCGCGCATTATTGCAGAGAAGAACTGCTGCTGGAATGCAAACCAGCTGAACTTGGAATCCACGCGCTTGCTTGCGCTGCGTCCCCTGCCGATCTCCTCCGGCTTCTTGTCTCCGGCGAAATAGTAATCAAGCTTCGAGTACTGGCTCTCGTTCTTGTAGCCTTTCTCCATACGGGGAACGGTCACATTGAAATCAAGGTCGAACGAGCTCACGTTGCGCGGGATGACATTCTTCATACCGACGAAGGAGAGCTGGTTGTTCACGCTGTAGCTGTCTTCAGGAAGCACATAGCGTTGCTCGATATAACCGCCGCCTGCGAAAGGAAGGCGCATTACAAGGCTGCTGTCCGTCTGCTCGGCGACCTCGAACACAAAATCCTTGGTCTGGATGAATTCGCCTGTATAGAGACTGACGGAATACTCACATTTGCCCGGCTTGAAGATGTAGAGGTCAGTGCTGTCGTAATTGAAGTAGTCCTTCACACGGACGGAATGCGGCCTGGCACCCTTCGTGTTGAACTCTATCCTGATCCTGTCGTTCTCAAGGGCAAGTATCTGAGCCTCGGCATTGAACGCCTGCTCGAGAGACGAATCCTTGTAGATCGAAGCTGCTCTGGCTGATGAATCAACCCCGGCTGTCTGAAGAGGCAGGGCTGCAGAAGTCTCTGCGGCATCAACGATGTCGTTTATCTTCTGCGCGAGTGCGATGGAGTCCTGCTGTGCCTGCACCTCCGCATACTTCCTGGCCCTGTTGGACTGGAAGATGCCGAAGCCAAGTATTACGAGTGCGATGAGAGAGAAGCCGATGACGGAATTCTTATCCATTCTGCTGCTCCTCCTCTGCCTGACGGATCTTCTCTTCCAGATCCTTGAGTTCGGCCTTTGCCTGCTCTATGCGCTCCTGCATCTGCTTGATGAGAGGCTCGCTGTTCTTGGAAGCGGAGAAGAAACCTATGTTGTTCTCGTAGGTAACGATATCCTGCTGGAGGGCGTGATACTTGTCGATAAGGAGGTCCTTAGGGTTGCGGGCGGACTTTGAGAACTGGCCGCGGCCTGATACGCGCTGCTGTGCGAAGAGAGGGAACTTCTGCTGCATTGCATCGTTGTATGCCGCATTGATGTTGTCCTTCTCCTTGAAAGGAACGTGTCCGATCGCCGCCCAGCGGTCAGCGAATTCGCGCATCTTCTCTGCATTTGCGGTCTCGCTGTCCGTCGGTTCGAATGCCAGGATCTCGGCCACAAGCTTCTTCTTGTTCTTGAAGTTTGAGTAGAAGTCATTCTCAGGAGTGGCATTCTTGTCGCGCTCAGCGAAGAATTCGTCGCAGGCTGCACGGAACCTCTTCCAGAGCTGCTCGCTCTTCTTGCGAGGCACGGCGCCGATCTCCTTCCACTGCTTCTGCAGGGAGATGAACTGGTCGGTGGCTTTCTTCCACTCGGTGCTGAGCTTGAGTTCCTCAGCCTGACGGATAAGGTCAAGCTTCTTGTCGAGATTCTCGTTCATATTGCCCTTGAACTCGGTGTAGAACTCGCGCTTGCGCGCATAGAACGCGTCGCACGCAGCACGGAAGCGGTCGTATATTTTCTGATTCTCCTTCTTGGTGGCGAAGCCTATCTTCTTCCATTCGGCCTGGATCTCCTCAATCTCCTTTGAGATGGAGTTCCACTCCCCGCTTGACTTGACCTCCTTCGAGGTAATCTCTTCGAGGCGCACGCAGAGAGCCTCTTTCTTCTCAAGGTTCTCGGCCTGCTGGCCCTTGAGTTCTTCGAAGTGAGCCTGATAGCGCTTGTTGATGACAGCGGTGGCAGCCTTGAACCGGTTCCATATCTCGTCGCGCTTTTCCTTCGCTACCGGGCCGAACTCCTTCCACTGCTCGTGAAGTTTCTGAAGTTCGTGGAAAGCATTCACTATGTTTTCGTTCTCGGCAAGCTTCTCGGCCGCGCTGCAGAATGCTTCCTTGGCTTCAAGGTTCTTCTTGAAATCCAGGTCGCGCAGATCACGGTTGATCTTGACCATATCGTAGAACTTCTCTACGTAGAACTGGTATGTATCATTGATGTCGCGGAACGCCGTAGCAGGAACCGGGCCGGCGTCTCTCCAGCGGTTCTGAAGCTCACGGAATGCAGGGAACTGTGCGCTGACGTCCTCCTGGCCCTCCACGAGAGCCTTGAGTTCCTCGATGACTGCCTTCTTCTTGGCGAGGTTCTCTTCGCGCTGGGCATCCTGCAGCTTGTTGAATTCCGCCCTTTCCTTCTTGTAATCCGAATAAAGTGCCTTGAAGTTCTGCTCCACGGCGTCGAACGGATTGTTACGGCTGGATCCCTCATCTTCAGCCTCAGCGCCCGATTCGCCCTTGAGCTTTACCAGAAGCTTATAGAAAGCAGACTTGATGGCCTCTGCCTCCTTCGACCTTGACATGCTCTCTGCACTGTCCTTCAGAGACTGGAACAGTTCTGACAATTCGGCGAGAGTCTTGCCCGCGAGATTCTGTGATTCTTCAACCACTTCCTTTTCTACGTCTGAAACTACCTCTTGGATATTTTCAGGAATGTTCTTTTCGCTCATATTCTTAGAGTTTTCAAATGTTAAAGAACACAAATATAAGAAATTTCGGTAAAATCCGTAATTTTGTGGTAGAATTCACTTCCAATTATGAGAATAGACATCCTCACCGTAGTTCCGGAACTCCTTGAGAGTCCGCTCAGCCACTCCATCGTCGGCCGTGCAATTAAAAAGGGCCTGGTCGAAATCAATGTCCACAACCTGCGCAAATACGGGATCGGACCGCGGCGCAACGTCGACGACTATTCATACGGCGGCGACGCCGGTATGGTGATGATGGTCGAGCCAGTCTTCAAGATGATCCAGGAGCTCACCGCAGAAAGGCATTACGACGACATAATCTATATGTCGCCGGATGGCGAGCGCCTCAACCAGGGAATATCCAATGAACTCTCCCTGCACGAAAACATCATCATACTCTGCGGACACTACAAGGGAATAGACCATCGCATCAGGGAGCACCTCATCACAAGGGAGATTTCCGTAGGCGATTACGTGGTGAGCGGTGGTGAGATCCCGGCCGCCCTCCTGGCCGACTCCATAGTCCGGCTCATCCCCGGAGCCCTGACGGATGAGACCTCGGCCCTCTCCGACAGTTTCCAGGACGACCTCCTCTCCCCTCCCGTCTACACGAGACCGGCAGAATTCAACGGATGGAAAGTGCCCGACGTGCTGCTCAGCGGCAACCCGAAACTTATTCAAAGATGGCAAGATGAGCAGGCACTGGAGCGCACGAAGCTGCTGAGACCCGAACTACTTATTAAAAAATTTTAAAAATAATAAGTGAAAAAATCAAAAAATTTTCTAAAAAAATTTGTTGGAATTAAAAAAAGCAGTATCTTTGCCTTCGGAAATGATACAACTCATGCTCCGGTATCTATGCCGGAGACTTCTAACCAACAATAATTAACCTTCTTATAGGTAATACACTACTAACTAACCGTAAAACCTCGCTGTGACAGCGAG
>JAZRWN010000043.1:0-3416 GCA_045599725.1 Candidatus Cryptobacteroides sp.
TAATGCTCGAAATCCATTGATTTTGCTATGTTTTGATGTCATTATGTAGCAAAAATCGGCAACCGTGGCTAGAAATTGTGGTGATTTCTCTTGACTCGTACCTTAGGTCATATATTATCTTTGCATCCGTTAACATCAAAAGCGCTTTAATGATGGCACAGACAAAGTATAAAATCGGCGAGTTCTCCAGGCTCGGAAGGGTCACGGTAAGGACTTTGCGTCATTACGAAAAGATCGGACTGCTGAAGCCAGACATAGTGGACATGTGGACGGGCTACCGCTACTACAGCCCGGACCAGTTGCAGAAACTGCTCTACATAGTTCAGCTCAAGCAACTAGGGTTCTCCCTGTCAGAGATTATGGACCTATATGAGGATGACACGCATTATCCCGACATCGGAGCTCTCGAGACTAAAATCAGGACCTGTGAAGAAGAACTGCAGACGCTGAAGACCCGTCATGCCCAGCTCACAGACCTGGTGACCGCCCAAAAGAAAAGAATGAACATGGAAAAGATTTATTTTGACTCATTACCTTCAATTGTTGTCGCATACAACAGAACCGTCCTTCCCAATTATGATGCCCTCGGAATGCATCTGGTGACAGTTGTGGCACCTGAAATGGCACGACTAGGTTGCGAATGCCCCGAGCCGGGATATTGCTTCACCGTAGAGACAGCCAAGGAATACAAGGCAGAGAACTTCGAGATAGAGTATTGCGAGAAGGTTACATCCGCAAAGAATGGCTCTGATATCGTGAAATTCAAGACCCTGCCGGAGTACCCGACCGCCATCTGTATGAAAGTCTACGGTCCATACACCAAACTTCGCGAAAGCTACATCGAACTCTTTGCTGAAATTGCAAAGATGGGATACGACATCGCAGATGCGCCACGCGCCTGCTATGTGGACGGTGTCTGGAATCAGGAAGACCCTGAGAAATGGCTCACCATCATTCAGGTACCTGTAAGGAAGCGGCGTGACTAGAAGCGATAGCCTACGCCGAACGAGAGCCCGAAGTAGTTCGTGAGCCAGGGATTGATGTCTGTGTCTCCTCCAAGCTGGACGAACGAATAGTCGAACTCGGAAGGGCAGATGAACAATGCCGGACTGAGTGCGAATTCCAGATGCTTTCCGCATCGGATTATCCAGTTGAGACTGGCATTCAAATATGGTATGATCTTGGCTTTATCTGTGAACTTCCTGTCGAAGATGTCATGATACCCAAGTCCGAAACCGGCACCAGCCCTCAACTTGACGATATCCTTGATAACAGGAAGCTTATAGTAGATCATGGCATCTGCCTTATATATATTCTGATCAACGGTGTTACGATATGGGTCCTTTCCTGTGCCGTCCCAATCATATGCAATCGGACTTCCAAGGTAATATGTTCCGCTCAATCTTGCTCCCCAATACCAATTGCCATTGAGCTGACGGTCATACTCCAGCCCCATGTAGGCTCCGATATTGTTGTGAGAGCCGATGTACCCGCCTCCGTTCAGATAAACGATGGATTCCTTATTGTTCCCTTCATAACCGGTATCTCTGTATCCTGACGTTTGTGCCGAGGCGCAGATACACATAGTCAGCGCAATGACTGCTAGTAACTTTTTCATAGTAATCATAAATGTTCATCCTTTCAACATAATAACGGGAATGTTGAAGAATACTGCATGAAAGAGACGGCAGAAACTCCGATATTAGAGGATTTATTTCTTCCTGGGATTTGACGGGAACCAGCCTTTGGCCACTCGCTTTTCCTGTTCAAATAGTTCCAGTATCGACCAGAAACAACTGAAGCCTACAACACCCAATATTGCCGACATGACTCCTTTGGACAAGAGTGATGCGACACAGAATCCAAGTCCTACAACAGCGAACAGCCACCAGCATCTTTTGCCCCAATAATATTCAACTTTGATCACGATAGGGTGGAACAATCCTATTATCAAGAACGCGGATGCTCCCAGTATGATTCCCGACCAGTCCATATATATCAATTTATCATTCTCAAAGATACGGATATTATTGAGAACTCCGGAAACAAGTTATTATTTTGATTAATTGGATATTATGTGTAACTTTGTGAGTTCAGGGTATTTATTATTATCGATGGCATTTACAATTAATAGAACACAAAGAGTCTTCATGCTGCTCGGAGCCGTGCTCATGGCAGCCACAGCATGTGAGAAAGAACCTTTCTGGACAAAAGGATCAAGACCCAGGATTGTCCCCGATTTGAAATCAGTCAGCACCAAGGCACCCGACAGCGGAGTGCCGGGCAGATTCATCTCAGAGCGCATCGTTTCAACCGCGGACGGTTTTGACCTTGTCGAGACTGTCTACGAGAACGACCTCCCGGCATCATATGACACCAAGGGCACGGTGGTGACCACCGACAGCCTCAGCGAATTCAGCATGATGGTCTTCGCCGAAGACAAGTGGTTTGACCACACCATCAAGGACGGCGATCCCGGATCACAGACAAACAAAAATGCTGCGGGGCTGTTTTTCGAGGCGAAAAGCGTCAAGAACGGCAGCACCTGGGGACTGTCAAAAACCAGTGGACCTGCCAGAGAAGGGACCGGAGACGAGGCGGGAAACTTATATTGGGTGAACAATGTCCCACTCACATTCTGGAGTTACAATATCGTGAAGCCATCCAGAACCGACACCCACACCGCCTCATTCAGTTACACAGTCGATTCGGACGTTAGCAAGCAGAAAGACCTGATCTATGCTTTCAGCAAGGAGAAAAGAGCTTTCTTCGACCAGGGAGAGGATGATTACGGAGAAATGGACACTGCCAACTGCAGTTCCACCAGCGGTGCGTCCGACGAGTATGTGAACATCTGGTTCTACCACGCAATGAGTGCAGTGCAGTTTCTGGAGCACGAAGACCTTGAAGGCTACAGGATAAGCAATATCGAGATCCAGAATGTCAACAGCCAGACCAGCTGCGTGATGACCAGTACGGACAGCACACCGACTGCCAGCAATCCTAACATAACCTTCGCTCACACGAGCAGCACTCCAGCCAGTTTCTCACAGACATACGATGTGGACGACACGTCACTGGATATTCCATCGACAAGCAGCAAATTCAAAACAAGTGACACAAAGACTTTCATAATGGTGCCGCAAGAGCTCTCCTCGGACACCAAATTCAAGATCACATTCACGAACACCACCACTGCTGGGGCAGGAAAGACTACAAGCCCGGTGTTCGATGTTGACGGATCCTGGGAAGCGGGAAAATACTACATCTACAGGATCGACCTTTCCGGTGCAGTCAAAGTGGAGATTTCTGAGAGCTGCAACACGACCACCAAATCTGATGTCAAGTTCAAGAACACCAGCAGCATCAACGAATACATCCGCGCGGCTGTCATCGGCAACTGGTACGATGCCAGC
>JAZRWN010000044.1:0-7150 GCA_045599725.1 Candidatus Cryptobacteroides sp.
GGAGATTTCTGAGAGCTGCAACACGACCACCAAATCTGATGTCAAGTTCAAGAACACCAGCAGCATCAACGAATACATCCGCGCGGCTGTCATCGGCAACTGGTACGATGCCAGCGGCAATATCGTAGCCCCTTGGACCGGCAGCATCACCCCTGGAAACGGATGGACATCAAGCAACGGATTCTACTACCATGATTCACCAGTAAAGACCGGTGAGTTCACCAACACTCTCATCAGTTCGTTCACCAAGCCGACAACGGCCCCAGTGACCGATGCTCATTTCGAGATGACCATTCTCGTTCAGGCAGTCGCCTCTGATGAGTATTCATCCTGTACTGCTGCGTTCAATTAGTTGAAATATAATGAGAAGGCACGCACTATCCCATATTGTCAAGCTGCTGCTTGCCATCCTGCTGCTTCCGGCATCATTGCCGCTGGCCGCACAGGAACTGGATGACGTGAAGGACGAGAACTTCGTGATAGCCTCCCTTCTCATCAGCGAACCAGGCGGAGCCCTCTATTCACGCCTCGGTCATGCCGCCCTCCACCTGCAGTGCCCTGAGCATGATTTGGACTATGTATTTTCGTATGAAGGGGATAATATAAAAGATCATCCTTTGGGGTTTCTTGCCGGGAAGCTTAAGATGGGGATGTTAGCCATAGATCCGGAATTATACATTGATGAACATGTGAGGCATGGACGCGGTTTGAAAGAATACAGGTTGAACCTTCCGATAGAGAACAAACGTGAACTCTGGCGAGCCCTTGACAATCATCTGATGGAAGGGATTGACCTTGAATATGACTATTTGCGTCGTGGCTGCGCCCACAGCGTCCTGATGTCGCTGAAGGAAGGGCTTGGAAGTACGCAGATTGAGTACGGCGCCTGGCCTGAGCATTTCGAGGGGACATCGCGCAGGGAGGTCACTTATCACTTTATTCATAGGGACAAATGGACAACATTTCTGATGCATTTTATCGTGAACGGAGAAATAGACCGTCTCGACTGCAGCAATGAGGACAAGGTGATAATCCCGTCGGACCTGCTTTATGTTTTGCAGAATGCTGTTGTATGTGGCACTCCGGTAATTGACTCCGAACCTGTGCAGGTCGTACCTTCCGGTCTTACTTATGAGACGGGATGGTTCTCCCCGACGGTCGCGGCTGTTCTGCTGCTTGTACTGACCTTCATCTGTACCCTACTGCGCAGCCAGGTGATGGATTATGTGCTGCTGGGCTTACAGACTCAGCTGGGCATAGCCGTAGTTTTCCTGCTGTTCTCGCCGCTTGTCTGCACCGAATGGTCCTGGCTGATCATCCCGTTCAACCCGCTGCCCCTCATCTTCTGGAAATGGCGCAGCAAATGGGCACTCCCCTACGCCATCATCCTGATGGTCTGGTGTGCCTTCATGTTCTTCTGGCCTCATTTGATGACGGATAGCGCATACATTGTTGCAGCTACCTGCCTTGCTGTTTCGTATGTTGGTATTAGAATTAATTCAAAAACAGATGAAAAAGAATATAACGTTCATATGTAAAGTCTGGCTTGCATTTGCTCTTGCTCTTAGCTCCTCGACATCGGTACGTGCCGCTGGTTTAGGTGAAGCATGGAGAAAATGGATGGAGAGCATAGTTGGCACAGATCATGGAGCTGTGGTGGTAGCACATTCCACGGGTAACGGAAAGGTGTATGTTTCTTATTCTCCGGATGACCCAGACATCGGTGCCAACGAATCCGGCGGAGTGCAGACTACGACGAGGGGAAATCAAGATGTTACGTTCACTTTAAAAGCTTTCCCCGATGATGGTTATAAATTTGACGGATGGAAGAGGGAGGACCTATCGTATTATTCCTATATATCAACTAACAATCCTTATTCGTTGACTGTAGAAACCTCTTATTATTCGGGGAGTGCTTCCCAGACTGATAGGTATGCTTATTTCTCACTCAATTATTACAAGATAACTTATGTTGCTGCGGGGGGGACACTAAGCGGTGCTGTCACTCAAAACTATACTATTAACAGTACTGATGCACTTAGAACGGCCACTAGAGCAAATTACATTTTCAACGGATGGAAAGTCACTGAGGTTGATGCGTCGGAAGGCAACTGGACAATAGACGAGATAGCAGCTTCGACTCTTAACAAAAAATTCGGAGATGTGACTCTCACTGCTTTGTGGACACCATTGTTGGCCAATATCACCATCACAGTTTCCGGTATGGACAGCAGTGACAGTGCCATATACACTATCTCTTCCGGGGGAACCGTTCTTTATACGGTGGTTGTACCCGGCAGCAGTCCGTCTGTGACAGTCAAGGGCCTGCCGGCCGGAGTGTCTTATGACGTCAATCCGAAAGCAGAATGGAACAGTTGGGAATACAACGGGACGAATGCAACGGAAACTTTCGCTCTCGGCGAATCCGGTCACACATGCAGCTTCACATATACGAAGAAGTCTTCCGTCAAGAAGCACGACGAAAAATCCAAAGTCAACTGGAAGCCTTAGGCCATCGACAGACTCGTGGGCAGACGGCTGTTATTTCTTGTAGACCTTGAGGATGCGGACATCTTTGAGCGGACGGTCATTCTCGTCTGTATCAACTTTCTGAATGGCTTCCACCACTTCGAGGCCTTCTGTTATCTCCCCGAACACTGTGTACTGGCCGTCAAGGTGAGGCGTGCCGCCATAGGTCTTGTAATACTCCCGCATTTCGGGGGTAAGTTTGATCCGACCGTCAGTCTCGCGGTCAAGCCTTTCCTGAGTCTTGTCCAGACCGGCGTCATCGAAGACCTTGCCCCAGACAAAATAGAACTGCGAAGCACAGGAGGCTTGCTCCGGATTGACATCATCCCCTTCGCGTGCGGCACCTATGACACCACGTTTGTGGTAGATGCCATCTTCCAGGCGGAACTCGGCCGGAACGGTATAGCCGGGATCGCCGTCACCCAGGAACTGTCCGGGCTCCGCATTCTTCGAGTTCGGGTCTCCTCCTTGAATCATGAAGTCCTCTATGACTCGGTGGAAAAGAAGGCTGTCGAAATAGTGCTCGTCGGCAAGCTTGATGAAATTGTCACGGTGAAGCGGGGTCTCATCATATAGGCGGAACTCAATGTTCCCCATAGTCGTTTCCATGACCATCACGACAGGCCAGGATCCATGCTGACAGGATGAGGCCAGGACGCAGAGGCAGCTGAGCAATAGTATGATTTTCTTCATAATTGGACACTACTTCACGGAGAAGCGGTAAATCACGTTGTGGTGATAAGTCTCACCTGGGCGGAGAATTGTGTTCGGGAACTCAGGGTGATTTGGAGAATCCGGGTACATCTGAGACTCCATCGCGACAGCCTTCCTGTTACCGGTGAACAGCTGCATGCCAGGATGATTGTTCAGGACCTCCATCAGACGGCCGGTCTTCGGCGCATATAGGGAAGCCACCAGCTCGACCTTGTCCGCCTTTGAATGGTTCAAGCAGAAATTCTGGTCGTAGCTCCTTACCATTCCCTCAGGAACCACAGGTGCAGGAGTGCCAGGGGCAGGTCTTCCGAAACCGGCAGGAGCTGCTATCTGACGGTCTCCGATCCTGACAGGCTCACGGAAGTCAAAGACAGTCCCGTCCACCGGGAGAAGCTTTCCCGTAGGGATAAGACCGGCATCGCACTCGGTGATATTGTCTGCCTTGACCATCAGCACATGGTCAAGGATATCCTCGGCATCCATGCCCTCAAGATTGAAATATGCATGGTGTGACATGTTGCAGACAGTCGCCTTGTCCGTGGTGGCCTTGTAGTCGATGGAAACTCCGTTGTCCTTGGTGATGGAGAAAGTCAGGTAAGTCTTCAGATTGCCAGGGAAGCCGTCCAGGCCGTCTTCAAGCAGACAACTGAACACCACCTTGTTTCGAGTCACCTTCTCCACATCCCACACAGTATTGCCGAAGCCGTGGGTACCGCCGTGAAGGATATGCTTGCCGCTGTTCTTCGTGACCTGGTACTCCACCCCGTCTATCGAGAAAGAAGCATTGCCGATACGGTTGGCGAAGCGGCCGAGAGCAGATCCTACAGGATTCCTGCTGAAAGACTTGTACTGCTCGATATTGTCGTTGTGTCCGACCACGTTGGCATAGTTCCCGTCCTTGTCCGGTGCATAGATACCGACGATGTAACCAGCGTAATTGGTCACCTGAGCGGTGATGGTGCCGTTGGTGATGGTGTAGAGCGAAACCGGCTTCCCGTCTATTTCAGTTTCAAATGCTGACGCATCCAGAAGATCTCCCGGAGCTGCTTTCTGACAGGCGGAAAGGCTTAATACGGCCAGTGCGCAAAGCACGGCGGACATGCTGAACTTTGACATATTTGAATTATTTGAGGATTTCACAACTATCAGTCCTTGACCTTGTAACCCTTCCAGCCGTAGTATGCGCAGACCACGAAGCAGATCAGAGGTATGATATAGGCGATGTGGTAGACGGCAGGATTGCGGTGCATGACGAAAGCTGTGAGCTGAGGCAGGCACGCATTGCCCACGATAGCCATCACCAGGAAGGCGGAGCCGCTCTTCGTCTGCTCCCCGAGACCGTCAAGTGCCAGCGAGAACTGAGTCGGATACATGATGGACATGAAGAACGACACGCCCATCATGGCGTACAGGCCGGCCATTCCACCGAAGAGGATGATGACAAGGCAGAGAAGCACATTGGCGACAGCATATACTGCAAGCATGTTCTGAGGCTTGAACCTGCCCATCAGAAGAGTGCCGATCCAGCGGCCGAGCAGGAAGCAGAGCATGTAGATGCCGAAGAAAGTGGTGGCCCGGCCCTCGTCGATGCCGGCATAAGTGCAGCAATAGACCAGGAAGAGGCTGTTGATGGCGGTCTGACCGCCATTATAGAAGAACTGAGCAATGACGCCCTTGCGCAAGTGTGAGCGTTTAAGAACCTTGAAATCAATAAGTTTACCCTCCTTATCCTGTTCTTTCAGCTCTTCGTCTGTCTTTGGGAGATTTGCGATGATGATCGCGATGACGGCCACCACCAGCACAGCTCCGAGAATCATGTATGGAAGTTTCATGGAGTTGGTCTCAGCCTGGATGAAACCGTCCCATCCGCCAGGATAGTCGGCAGGGATGGTCTCGCGGGTGTAGTCCTGTCCGCTGAGCACGAGCTTGCTCAGGAACATGGCTGCAATGAATGCTCCGAGACCGTTGAACGCCTGGGCGAGATTGAGCCTGCGCGGTGCAGTGGCAGGATCCCCGAGAGAGGTAACATATGGGTTCGCGGCAGTCTCAAGGAAGCACATTCCGGTCGCGATAATGAAGAAGATGGCAAGATAGAACGGATAAGCCTTGACAGCGGCGGCAGGAAGGAACATCACGCAGCCGAAAGCGGCCAGCAGAAGTCCGAATATGACGCCGGCCTTGTAGCTGTACTTCTTCATGAACATCGCTATCGGGATAGGGAAGATGAAATAAGCCAGCCAGTAGGCGCTTTCCGTGAATGACGCTGTGAATGTGTTAAGCTCGCAGGTCTTCATGAGCTGTCTGATCATGGTAGGCAGCAGATTGCTGCTGATGGCCCAGATGAAGAACAGTGAGAAGATGAGTGCGAGCGACAGTCCGGTTTTCTTTTTCATATGAAGTATCGTATTGGTCAATGCATGACAGGACTACTCCAGCACATAGACATCCTCGCCAGGTTCGGAGAAAAGGAACTTCTCCCTGGCGAACTTCTCGAGCGAGTCCTTGTCAGTGGTGAGAGTCTTAACCTCTTCCTGAAGGCGCTGGATGTCAGTCTCCAGGTACTCCATCTGCTTCTCCTGGCTGCGGATGGTGAATCCGGCCTCGATCCATCGGAAAAGATTGTCCCTCTTGATGACGCAGAAAAAGACAAGGAAAACAGCGGTGATGACAATGGCGAAGCGGACGAACGAACGCTCCTCCTTGTTCGCCCCGTCCTTAGACCTGTTCCATATGTTGCTGAACTTTCCCATGCCTTTTCAATTTGGACAAAATTAACTAATTTTGCAGAAAAGTTATATAATAAAACCGACCTTCTATTTTATTTTTCGAAATGAAACCAACATTACTTGTTCTTGCTGCCGGAATGGGAAGCAGATACGGCGGACTGAAGCAGATGGACGGGCTCGGACCGAATGGTGAGACCATCATCGACTATTCCATCTACGATGCCGTGCAGGCCGGATTCGGCAAGGTGGTCTACATAGTCAGGGAATACTTCAAGGAGCAGATGGAGCAGTCTGTACGCGAGAAGTACGCAGGCGTCAGATGTATCGACGGCACTCCGCTGGAGTTTGTCTTCGTGACCCAGGAACTGGACAAGATACCTTCAAGATTCACCCTCAACCCTGAGCGCCAGAAGCCTTGGGGCACAGCCCATGCTGTTCAGATGGCCGCAGAAGTCATCCACGAGCCGTTCGCTGTCATCAACGGAGATGACTATTATGGCAAGGATTCATTCCGTGTCCTCGCGGACTGGCTTCGCGCACACGAAGGCTCGGAAGGAGTATATTCCATAGTCGGATTCGAGCTCGGCAACACTCTCTCGGAGTCGGGCGGTGTAAGCAGGGGAATCTGCTCATATGACTCGAACTGGCAGCTTACCGACATAGTGGAGCACCTGAACATCATCAAGGATGCATCCGGCGTGGTAAGCGGTGACAATTCTTCCAACGGCGAGCATGTCGTCCTCGACGGCAACGCTCTCTGCTCCATGAACATGTGGGGATTCACCCCGGACTATTTCACCAAGAGCGCCGAGATATTCGAATCATTCCTCGAGCAGAACATCAACGAACTGAAGAAAGAGTACTACATTCCTTTCGCAGTTGACTGCATGATCAATTCGGGAGACGCCCGCACCGATGTCCTTTCCACCCCTTCGCACTGGTTCGGTGTGACCTACAAGGAGGACAGACCGGCCGTCGTGGCCAAGTTCAAGGAACTTGCCGACAGCGGCGTCTACCCTACCCCGCTCTACAAGTAACGAATCATATGCAAAACTATGTTTTTCAAGGTCCCATCTATTCTTACCGCTGACCGGTGGTGAACGAGCCTCGTGGCCGGTCTCGGAGAACGGGAATCCGGCTGCCGTTCGTCCTGCCGCGCTGACTCCTCGCTTCCGCTCGTC
>JAZRWN010000045.1:0-2166 GCA_045599725.1 Candidatus Cryptobacteroides sp.
GACGTCTGCAAGGATCTCTATTCAGCAAGCCGCATCTCCCCTCTGTACTTTATGAGGGACAATGACGGCGAGGACAAGAAGTACGTATTTACTTTCGCTGAGCTCTTTGGTGCCGGCCGTTGTAATGAAGAGGACGGTTCATACACTCCCCCTGCCGAACTTTTGGAAGGTTTCATAACAAAGTGTCTTGGACTAAGCGCTAAGGCATAGTTTCACCCTATTTTTCGTGCATAACCGATGCTGATATTTTTCGAAGGACACGAGTACCCGCCGGATTTGATTGTCCCTTATTTCAAGGATAAGGAGACAGGCAAATCCGTTGTTCCTGTGCTTTATGGGGACGAATGCAGGTATGTCCAGCACATCGGTTATCTTTTTATCACCGGCGAGAAATACAGCGGTCCTGTTTTCCTGCTGCCGAAGACTTTCCTTCAGAAGGACACGTCAGACCCTGATGGAAAGGAAACCTTGCTCGGTATGCCGGGAATCATTCCCGAAGGCATCATAGATACAGAAGACGAGGACAACATCCTTTCCGTCCAGGGACAGGAGACATTCCTTCCTGAATTGAGTCTGTGGCTGTTCCGTGCGATGACCAGGTATCGTGAGGATTGCATCAAGGAAAACGATGAAGACAGTCTGGAAGACTTGAACTATATTACTCCTGACAACAACTCACGCGACAGGGACTTTCTCAGCACGGCAGTGCGCTTGATTGATTTCCTTTCAGACCACCGGAATCTCTTCACCCAGATTAATAAAATCAATAACTCAGGTCGAGCTGCAATCGACTGGCAGAAGACCATCAAACGAGATCCATATATTAAGGACGGAAAGCCATATTATCTTGACCTCCGCATCAAGGACAAGGCCGTGAACATTGACGAGGAACTTATCATCCTCTATTATTCCGTCCTGAAGTATCTGAGAGACAAGTTTCACTTCCCAGTCGCCATCGGTGACGTTCCGTATGAACTCAAGACCGTATCGGAAATCCAGCGTTATCTTGACACAGGCGTAGGTAAGCGCAAGATGCGGGACATCAAAGGAAAGTACTTCCGCGACGACCTGAAGACTCTCTGGGGCCTTCTCGATGCCTTCTTCACATTCAATACCAGCCGTGATGACAAAACGCCTATCAAGGAAGCCCTTGTGGTGAAAAATTTCGAGAAAGTCTTTGAGAAGATGGTTGACCACCTCATAGGAGATTCCGGCAAGCTCGCCGACCTCAAGAACCAGAAAGACGGCAAACTTATCGACCACATTTACCTTGATAAATCTCTCATCGGCTCCAAGAACAACATATTCTACATCGGTGACAGCAAATACTACGCTGATGAACTGCACCCGCAGGGCGTTTCCCTGTACAAACAGTTCACATACGCCCGCAATGCCATTCAGTACAACATAGATCAGTACTATCTCAAGCATAAGAAGAATCCGAATTCCATCCGCTACCGCGACAAGGAGACCGAGGGCTACAACATTACACCGAACTTCTTCATCAGGCCGATAATAGAACAAGGGAACCTCGATTTCAGCGCTCCGTCATTCAAATCATCCGGCTGGAATCCGCCGGCAAACAAACACTTCGAAGACCGTCTCTTCGACCGTGACACCCTTCTGCTGAGAGAGTACAACATCAACCTCGTATTCCTTATCGCAGCATACGGTGCATACGAAGACTGTTGGACATCCACGCTTCGCAACACCATACGCGAGGATATGATACAGTTCCTGAACGAGACCTACACCTTCTTCAAGTTCGAGCCGAAGATGATTCCGCTCTATTCAGAAGATCGTAAGGTTTATGAATGGCCGTTCACGACATTCTTCCGCACTCTCATCGAAGGAAAGGCATATAAGGAATCTGATGACGCGAAAGAACTCATCCTGGCATTCGAGAAGAACACCCCAGCCGGAGAAAAAGACCAGTCCCACGTCCTCGACGAAATCAAATACGCCATAAAATCCGGCAGCATCACCGACCCGATGGAACTGAAGCCATGAGTTTTCATAACCGAATAGAATGTCCGACCACTTGACACCAGAGCAGCGGCACAGCAATATGTCCTGCATCAGATCACGTGATACCAAGCCGGAGAAGAAAGTGCGTCAGGCACTCTTCCGCTCCGGTTTTCGCTATCGTGTCAATGTCAAGACTCT
>JAZRWN010000046.1:0-18464 GCA_045599725.1 Candidatus Cryptobacteroides sp.
TCTTTCGGACGGCACCATCGTCAAAGGGGCGAATCAGGAGAATGCCGCCTATCCTTCGGGCCTTTGCGCGGAGCGCACGGCAATGTTTGCGGCCGGGGCCGCATATCCTGAACTTCAGATGCGTTCAATAGCCGTAGCAGCGCGTCTGAATGGCGTCCTCTGTCCTGAACCCGCCGCTCCGTGCGGAGCCTGCCGCCAGGTCATGGCACAGTACCAGACCAAGGCTGGCAAGCCGCTTTCCGTGATACTGGTGGGCTCAAAAAAAGTGCAGAAGTTCACCAGAGTCGATGACCTTCTGCCTTTCATATTCGATAATATCTGATTACATCCTCTCCGGGAGTTCGATGCCGAGGATGGCCATTGCTTTCCTGAGCACTGATGCAAGAGTCTGGATGAGGACGAGCCTCATCTGAAGGATATCCTGATTCTCTTCCTTGAGGATCGGGGTATCGTGGTAGTACTGGTTGAACTCCTTCGCCAGGTCATAGGCGTAGTTGGCTATGACGGCAGGGGAGAGCGCGTCAGCACCTTCGGCTATCTTCTGAGGGAATGTGTTCAGCAGCTTTATCAGGCGGATCTCCTTTGTGCTGAGCTCGACATTGGAGGCGAGGCTGCCGGCATCATGCTGAATGCCCTTTTCGTCGGCTTTGCGCAGAATGCTGCAGATTCGTGCGTGTGTGTACTGGATGAAAGGACCGGTGTTGCCGTTGAAGTCGATGGACTCCTTAGGGTTGAAGAGCATCTTTCTCTTAGGGTCGACCTTGATGATGAAATACTTGAGGGCGCCGAGACCTATCATGTGATAGAGTTTCTCCTTGTCCTCGTCGGACATTCCCTCGAGTTTTCCTGACTCCTCGGAAGTAGCCTTGGCCTCTTCGTACATCTTCTCGATGAGGTCGTCAGCATCGACGACTGTCCCTTCTCGTGATTTCATCTTGCCTTCCGGAAGTTCCACCATTCCGTAGGAGAGGTGGTAGATCTGGTCAGACCAGTCGAATCCGAGTTTCTTGAGTATGAGCTTAAGTACCTGGAAATGATAGTTCTGCTCATCTCCGACCACATATACGTGAGAGTCAAGCTTATGCTCTGAGAAACGTCTTTCTGCGGTTCCGAGGTCTTGGGTGATATACACTGAAGTGCCGTCAGAACGGAGTACAAGTTTCCTGTCAAGGCCGTCGGCCGTGAGGTCGCACCAGACCGAGCCGTCAGGATCCTGGACGAAAGCACCGTTCTCGAGTCCCTTCTGGACCAGCTCCTTGCCGAGAAGGTATGTGTCATGCTCGTAGTACACCTTGTCGAATCCGATTCCGAGAGCCTTGTAGGTCTGGTCGAAACCGTCGAACACCCATCCGTTCATCCTTGCCCAGAGGTCGCGGACATCCTTGTCGCCCTGCTCCCACTTGACAAGCATTTCGTGAACCGCCTTGAGTGACGGAGCTTCCTTCTTGGCCTCATCCTCTGACATGCCTCCGGCGATGAGTTCCTTGACTTCGCGTGTATAGATGTTGTTGAACTCCACATAGCAGTCGCCTACGAGGTGGTCACCTTTCTTGCCGGTGCTTTCCGGAGTGGCTCCGTTGAAAGCCTGCTCCCAGGCATACATGGACTTGCAGATATGGACGCCGCGGTCATTGACCAATGTGGTCTTGATGACATTGTTGCCGCTTGCCTTGAGAAGGTCGGAAACTGCCGCTCCGAGGAGGTTGTTCCTTATATGTCCGAGATGCAGAGGCTTGTTGGTGTTCGGCGAAGAGAACTCGACCATGATGTTCTTCCCGGTGGAAGGCAGAAAGCCGAAGTCCGGGTCGGATGCTATGGATGCGAAAAGCTCGTTCCAGTACAACGGTGAGAGGCATATGTTCAGGAAACCTTTCACCACATTGAAAGAACTGATCTCAGGGACATTGGCCTTGAACCAGTCTCCGATGGCGTTTCCTGTGTTGTCCGGTGTTGAGTGTGAGATTCTGAGAAGAGGGAATACCACGAGCGTGAAATCTCCTTCAAACTCCTTTCTGGTCACCTGCACCTGCAAGGTGGAGGCTTCGACTTCAGTATTGTAAAGGTCCTTGATGGCCAGAGCCGCCTTGGACGCTATGAATGATTCGGGTGTCATTATTAATTAACCGAGATATGTTTTCAAAAGTTTGCTTGCACTAGGTTTCTTGAGCTTTCTGATGGCCTTCTCCTTGATCTGGCGCACTCTTTCACGGGTGAGGTCAAGACGTTCTCCAATCTCTTCGAGGGTCATTTCCTGGCATCCGATTCCGAAGAAACTCTTGATGATCTCACGCTCACGCGGGGTGAGGATCTGGAGGGCACGCTCGATTTCTGTGCTGAGAGACTCGCTTACGAGACCGCGGTCAGCTGAAGGGGAGTCGTCGTTAGGCAGCACGTCGAGAAGGCTGTTGTCCTCGCCTTCCACGAAAGGAGCATCCACTGGGACATGGCGGCCGGAGACACGCAGGGTGTCCGCGATCTTGTCCTTTGGCACCTCGATCATGTCAGCGAGCTCCTCGTTCGAAGGCTGGCGCTCGTTCTCCTGCTCGAACTTACCGAGAGCCTTGTTTATCTTGTTGAGAGAACCGACCTGGTTCAGCGGAAGCCTGACGATACGTGACTGCTCCGCCAATGCTTGAAGGATTGACTGACGGATCCACCACACGGCATAGGAGATGAACTTGAATCCGCGCGTCTCGTCGAACTTCTCGGCAGCCTTGATAAGGCCGAGATTACCTTCATTGATAAGGTCAGGAAGGCTGGGACCCTGGTTCTGATACTGCTTCGCAACAGATACGACGAACCTGAGGTTGGCACGGGTCAGTTTCTCGAGCGCGGCCTGGTCTCCCTGGCGGATGCGCTGCGCGAGCTCCACTTCTTCCTCCGGAGATACGAGTTCCTCCCTTCCGATTTCCTGAAGATACTTGTCAAGGGATGCGCTCTCACGGTTGGTGATTGACTTTGTAATCTTTAACTGTCTCATCTATAATAGCGTATATAATAATTGCCGCGTCACGGAGTGTGACGCGGCAACCATAAGTCCATCGCGTTTACACTACCGTACTATTCTTTTCCGAAGCCGAAATATGAAGCTTTTCCGCGTGCGGTGACACCTTCGATGTACACAGCCCTTCTGGACTTGTTCGCTATTTCGATGACTTCCTCAGGTTTGCTGACCGGCTGGTCGTTGACATAAAGGATCACGAATCCTTCGGATGCGCCTGCGTCAAGAAGCTTGCCCTGACCCACAGAGACGATCTCGACTCCGCTCTTGAGCCCGAGCTTCTCAAGGGTTTCCTTGGATGCTTTCTGGAGCTTGGAACCGTAGAATGCCACCGATCCGTCCTCGGATACTGTGCCGTTCTCGTCGACTGTTCCCTGGAATGTCACTTCAACCTGCTTCTCACTGCCATTTCTGATGATGGTGAGCGTCGCCTTGTCTCCAGGGCGGTATCCATTCACCTTCTCCTGCACGAACGAAGTGCTTGTCACTTTCGCTCCGTCGATGGCGATGAGGACATCCTCTTTCTTGATGCCCGCCTTGTCGGCTGAACTTCCGGCTGAAACCTCAACAATATATACGCCGTCCATTGAAGAAAGTTTCAGTTCTTTCTGAATATCTTCAGTTACAGCCTGCATGGTGATGCCGAGTTTGGCTCTCTTGACAGATCCGAAGTCGATGAGGTCATCGACCACCTTGCGTACGATGTTGGAAGGAACTGCGAAAGAGTAGCCTGAATATGATCCGGTCTGAGAGTAGATCATGGTGTTGATGCCCACAAGTTCACCTTTCTTGTTGACGAGAGCGCCGCCTGAGTTGCCAGGATTGACGGCTGCATCTGTCTGGATGAACGACTCGATCTTGAATTCACCGCTCTGGGCCATGGAACGACCTTTCGCGCTGACGATACCGGCTGTGATGGTGCTGGTCAGACCATATGGGCTGCCGATGGCAAGAACCCATTCTCCGAGGCGGAGATTGTCAGAATCAGCGAACGGGATGGTCGGGAGACCCTCGGCGTCTATCTTGATGAGAGCCACGTCTGTGACTTCGTCCGTGCCGATGACAGTGGCGTCATAAGTCTTGTTGTTCTTGAGCGTGACCTTGACCTCAGTAGCACCATTGACAACATGGTTGTTTGTCACAATGTATCCGTCAGAACGGATGATGACTCCCGAGCCGCTGCCTTTCTGCTCCCTTGGCTGCTGGTACTGCTGACCGCCGCCGTAGCCGAAGAAGAACTCGAACGGGTCGAACATCTGAGGCTGCTGCTGGGACTGGCTCTTGATGGTTACTGCTACATAGACCACGGCGTCAACCGCGGACTCTGCTGCGTATGTGAAATCTGGATAGTCTGTCTGTTCGAGGTTGACAGTCCTGTACTGCGCACCGGAGACCGGCGCTGCCTGAAAATTGTCATCAGAAGTGTTCTTCACGATGGCATAGGCTGTCAGTCCGCTGACAAGCACTGACAGCAAAACAGTGAGCAATGTCTTTTTCATACTCTTCAATCTATTAATTTACAATCGATTCAATTTAACTTACCGCCAAAATGTCATATTCCGGCGGCCGGATTTCTCAAAACTCAAAATATATGCCAAACGAGGCATCAGAAGTCCAAGATCACTAATATCGAGGATATTTTGCAAATAATCTTTCAGTAAATGGTTATTCGGGAATTTTTGCTATATTTGTGAATAATTAAAAAGTAGATTTATGGAATTCAAAGTTTCAAGCCAAGAACTTCTCAAAGGTATATCGGACGTGTCCAAAGCCATTCCGTCCAAGTCAGCTCTCGCCATCCTGGAAAATTTCCTTTTTGTACTTACAGGAAATATCCTCGAGATAACGGCATCTGACTCTGAACTTACCCTTCGTACCAGCGTGGAGGTTGATTCCACCAAAGAGGAGGGGAGCATGGCTGTCCCTGCAAGACATATCATCGACCTGCTCAAGGCTCTGCCTGACCAGCCTATCTGTATAAAGACTGTCAGCGACAGTTCTTTCGAGTGCAGCTGGACGAACGGAAACTCAGTACTTCCATATTTCCCTGCCGAGGACTATCCTGACATCAAGGGTGTGGGCGAGGATTCGCACAAGGTGGTGTTCCCGGCACAGACTCTTGTCGACGGCATCAACGGAACCGTCTATGCTACCGCTGATGACGAGATGAGACCGGCGATGAACGGAATATTCTTCGACATCGACACCAACGCGACCACTCTGGTGGCGTCCGACTCTCATAAGCTCATATGCTACACTACGGATGACGTGCAGTCTTCAGACAAGTTTTCGTTCATCCTGCACAAGAAACCGGCAGCTGTGCTGAAATCCATCATCGGCAAGGATGTGGACAGTGTGGAAGTCATCTTCGACTCCACCACAGTCGCCTTCAGTTTCGGCTCAACCCTCATGATATGCAGGCTGATCGTCGGAAAATATCCGAAATATCGTGATGTCATACCTCAGAACAACGCCAATATCCTCAAGATTGACCGCGTTCAGTTCCTGAACACCATAAAGAGAGTCGCGGTCTGTGCAAACAAGGCTTCGAACCATGTGAAGTTCGAACTCAAGGAAGGCCAGTTGGAGATCACCTCACAGGATCTCGGATTCGCCACCACAGCATACGAGAAAATTGTTTGTGAGTATAACGGTGACAATCTTTCCATCGGCTTCAAGTCTCCTTTCCTCATCGATATCCTCAGCAACATGTCCTGCGAGAATCTGGTGATGAAGTTCGCGGATCCGCGCAGAGCGGCGCTGATCATTCCTTCGGAGGAAGAGGCTGAAAGCGAGAAAATTTGCGGCATCATAATGCCGGTTGCCATTTAAATCAATACCGATGAATCTTAATCTGAACAGGCCGCTGCTTTTCTTCGATATCGAGAGCACCGGCCTTAATATCGCAACTGACTCCATCATCGAGCTCAGTTTTGTCAAAGTGTTCCCCGACGGGGAAGAACGTATCAAGACATGGAGGATTCTGCCTTGGGATTACGAGAGCAGATGCCAGAGGCCTATCTCGCCAAGTGCAAGTGCCGTCAACGGTGTCAAGGACGAGGACCTGCTCGGCTGCCCTCGCTTCTATGAGGTAGTGGACGAGATAGTGGAGTGGATAGGTGACAGCGACCTTGCGGGATTCAACTCCGCAAAGTTCGACCTTCCTATGCTGGCCGAAGAAATCGAGCGTGTCCGTACCTATACAGGGAAGAATTTCAGCATCAACCTTCACGAGAAGAAGATGGTTGACGTCCAGACCATCTATCATTTCAAGGAACCGCGGAACCTCAAGGCTGCCTACCGGTTCTACTGCGGAGGCGATGATTTCGAGAACGCCCATACCGCCGAGGCGGACACAGTGGCCACTTACCGAGTTCTTCAGGGACAGCTTGATATGTATGACGATCTGAAGAACGACGTGGACTCGCTTTCTTCCATCGGAGGCCGTCCGCGCACTGTCGATTATGCCGGAAGGCTGATCTACAACGACAACAAGGAGGCTGTCGTGAGTTTCGGCAAGCATAAGGGGAAGACAGCGCGTGAGGTATACTTCTCCGAACCTTCATATTTCAGCTGGATCATGAACGGAGAGTTCACACTCGACACGAAGCGCCAGTTCTCTCTGCTCAAGGAGAAGTTTGACGAGGAGAGAAAACAGCGCGACAGGGCACGGTCGAAGCCATTGGGCAATGATGAACTCGCAGATGCTGCCAAGCTTCTTTCCGAGAAGTGGACAGGAAAACTCTTCTGACGCCATGAAGGTCTGCGTCGGTCTTTCCGGGGGAGTGGATTCCAGTGTGGCCGCCCTGCTGCTGAAGCGTCAGGGCTATGATGTCTTTGCCATGTTCATGCAGAACTGGCATGACACTGAAGGTACCCTTCATGGAGACTGCGAGTGGGAGGAGGACCGCTTCGTGGCGGAAATGGTCGCCAGGAAGATAGGAATCCCGTTCTATTTCGTGGATCTGAGCAAGGAATACCGAAAGCGCGTCGTTGACTATATGTTCGAGGAGTACTCCAAGGGACGCACTCCTAACCCGGATGTTCTCTGCAACCGCGAGATTAAATTTGACGCTTTCCTGAAGGCGGCAGAAGGTCTTGGCGCCGACATGGTGGCGACGGGACACTATTGCCGAAAGGATGTCATCGATGGCCCGGATGGACCAGTATTCAGGATATTTGCAGGGGCAGACCAGAACAAGGACCAGAGCTATTTCCTGTGTCAGCTCTCGCAGGAGCAGCTTTCGAAGGCTCTTTTCCCTATAGGGGATATTACCAAACCCGAGGTCAGGCGGCTGGCGAAGGAAGCGGATCTTCCTTCCGCTGAGAAGAAGGATTCGCAAGGAATCTGTTTCGTGGGAAAGGTCGATCTTCCTGTATTCCTCCAGCAGAAACTGAAATCCGTCGAAGGGGATGTTGTGGAAGTCTATGACAAGTATTATGAAAACAATGCCCAGTACGGTTTCATTGAATGCACGATAGCATCCATCCTGGCGGACAAGTCTTCTTCGCCGCATCTTGTCACAGAATATATCTCAGAAGACAAGGCCTCGGTTTCTGGCGGTACTTCCCGCAATGAATATGACTCTTCTGCCGTTGCGGGGTTGTCAGACGAGGTGCTTGAAAGGCTCTCGCAGCCTGTTTCATACGGCGATATCACTTTCGAGACGGAAATCTACCGTTCCGGAAAACACCATATAAAGAAAACCAGATACAAGGACAATCCATACGGCAAGATAATCGGCCGTCACGAAGGGGCTCAGTTCTATACCATCGGACAGAGAAAAGGCTTGAACATAGGCGGTCACCAGGATTCACTGTTTGTGATATCCACTGATGTGGACAGGAATGTCATCTATGTGGGCGAGGGACATCGCCACAAGGGACTTTCCAGGATATGCCTCAGGGTGGTTCCGGAAGAAATCCACTGGATAAGGAGGGATCTTTGCATGACCTCCGGGGACATGATCCGCTGCCGTGTGCGTATCAGATATCGTCAGCCACTTCAGGATGCGACGTTGATCATGAGGGAAAACGGCCTGTACATCCTTTTTGATTCACCTCAGAGAGGCATCACTCCCGGGCAGTTCGCTGTTTGGTATTCTCAGGATGAAGAAATGCTTGGGTCAGGTGTCATCTGACAGTGGAATACTTTTTGTCCTATAATGTACTATGACGTTCAGTCAGACATTTTGACAGATTATTTATGATTACGTTGTTGGAAACCATGGCAACTGGCAGTGTCACTGACAGTTTGACGACCATTACGGAAAATTTGTCAGACTCCTTGAGCAGGAGTCCGGGGGCGGTTCTGCAGACCCTTGGCGAGAAAGCGATAGAGTTCGGCGTCAAGGTCGTTGCCGCGCTCTGCATCTATATCATCGGGGCCTGGTGCATCAAGAAAATCAGAATAGCCCTGAGGGGGGTGATGACCAAGCGCAAACTTGAGGCTTCGCTCGCTTCTTTCCTCCTGTCATTGACCACCATCACTTTATACGCAGTCCTCATCATTCTTGCGATAAGCACTCTCGGCATAAACACCACCTCCCTTGCCGCCCTGCTGGCAGCAGGTGGCGTGGCCGTCGGTGCGGCGCTGAGCGGAACTGTGCAGAACTTCACCGGCGGGCTGATGCTCATGCTGTTCAAACCTTTCAAGGCCGGAGATTTCATCAGTGTCCAGGACTACAGCGGGACTGTCTCCGAGGTGAACATCATCAGCACCAAGATCATCACGAGGGACAACAGGGAGATCACCATCCCGAACGGAACATTGTCGAATAGCAATATCGACAATTATTCCGCCAAGCCATTGAGAAGGGTCGACTGGCAGATAGGAGTGGAATATGGCTCCGATGCAGACCTGTTCATCGATGATGTCAAGGAAATTCTCTCCAGAGACGGCAGAATTCTGGATGTTTCGACTCCTGGAGCGGAGGATCCTTTCGTGGCTCTTATGAATCTTTCGGACCACGACATCAATTTCACCATACGTGTATGGGTGAAGAGCGAGGATTACTGGGGGGTGTATTTTGACAATCTGAAAGCCATGTACTCCGAACTCCCGGAGCGCGGATTCAAATTTGCTTATCCACACATGGATGTCACTATTTCCGAGGAAAGGGAACAGTCATCCAAATAAATATTATAACAAAATGAAAATAAACAGAATAATACTATCGATCCTATCAGTTTTCCTTCTTGCCGGATGCTCATCCCTTGCATATTATTCCGAAGTGGAGGCAGCAGAAGCGGAGGAACTTGTAACCGAAGCCGTCGAGCATGGCAATCTCTCTATCACGGTGGATTACATCATCCCTTCACGCGGTCAGTCCAGGCATTCCTATGACGGATACAAACTGACTGTCAGAGACCGAAAAGTGGTGGATGCCTATCTTCCTTTCTTCGGCATCAGCTACAACCCTAATGTATACGGGAACGAGCCGTCCGGGATAGATTTCGAAGACTGTCCGGTCACGATTGACACCAGCAAGTCCCGTCCGGAAAAGGGAAAATATGTCTGGCGTTTCCTTGCAGTTTCAGGCACTGAAAGAGTTGATGTCAACATTTCGTTCTACAGCAACGGTTCCGCCCAGTTCATCTGCAGCCCTGCCAACAGAACTTCAATGACATACTCTGGCAAACTGACATATGTTGCAGTCAAAGCAGAATAATTGCTATATTTGCCATTGTTATGGCAGAGAATGACTATATGTTCCCGACTTCCGTCAAGGAAGTGCAGAAACTGGGATGGGACTATATCGATGTAATCCTCTTCACGGGTGATGCTTTTGTCGACCATCCGTCGTTCGGAACAGCCTGCATTGCGCGGTATCTACAGAAATATGGATACCGCGTTGCTGTTGTCCCTCAGCCCAACTGGCGGGACGATCTCAGGGATTTCACCAAACTTGGCGCGCCACGTCTCTATTTCGGAGTGAATTCAGGTGCCATGGACTCAATGGTGAACCATTATACCGCGGGGAAGCGGCTGCGTCATGATGATGCCTACACACCTGAAGGGAAATTCGGACAGCGGCCGGATTATGCCGTCACCGTCTATTCGAAGATACTCAAGAAACTCTATCCTGATGTTCCTGTCATCATCGGGGGTATTGAGGCGTCCCTGCGCCGCCTGACACACTATGACTACTGGCAGGACCGTCTGTTCCCGTCCATCCTTGTGGACACCGGCGCTGACTGGCTGTGCTACGGCATGGGTGAAAGGCCGATGCTGGAACTGACCGTGGCCATTGAAAAGGGCTGGAGCCGCCATCAGATGGAGGGTATCAAGCAGATAGGTTTCTTCAGGAACGGCAGAATCTCCGGACAGTCGGAAGATGTCTGCCTTCTCCATTCATTCGAAGAATGCCGTAAGGACAAGAAGGCTTTTGCGGAGAATTTCCATCTGATCGAGACCCATGCCAACATGCTTGCCCCCGATACTTTGGTCGAACCGGTGGGAGATGGTTTCGTTCAGATCAATCCGCCATATCCGCCTGCCACTGAGCAGGAGATGGACTCTTTCTGGGACCTTCCGTTCACGAAGCTTCCGCATCCGAGGTACAAGGACAAGAGGATTCCTGCCTACGACATGATCAAATTCTCGATCAATACGCACAGAGGCTGTTTCGGAGGCTGTAATTTCTGCACCATAGCCGCCCATCAGGGCAAGTTCATACAGTGCCGTTCGGAGAAATCCATCTGCCGCGAGGCGGAGGCGCTCAATTCACTTCCGGACTTCGCCGGCAACATATCCGATCTGGGGGCCCCGACAGCCAACATGTACGGAATGGGCGGCAAGGACAGGACACTTTGTGAAAAGTGCCGCAGGAAGTCCTGCCTTTTTCCGTCTCCGTGCAGGAACCTGGACCGTTCCCATGAACGTCTGCTTGGGTTGTATGACAGAGTGAAATCAGTTAAGGGTGTCAGACATGCCTACATAGGCAGCGGTATCCGCTACGATCTTTTCCTTGATGAGAATGGCTTTCTTGACACCACGTCCCGCAAGTATTTCAAGGAACTTGTCCTGAACCATACTTCAGGCCGTCTGAAAGTGGCTCCTGAACACACGGAAGACAGCGTGCTGTATTATATGGCGAAGCCGTCCTTCAGACTATTTGAAAGGCTTCGCACCGAGTTCGACCGCATAACGGATGATGCGGGCGTAAGGACGGGAATAGTCCCGTATTTCATTTCCTCGCATCCCGGGTGCAGAGCGTCGGACATGGAGAAACTGTCACGTCATCCTGCTCTGAAGGGGATATGGATGGACCAGGTACAGGATTTCATGCCTACTCCGATGACGACCTCTTCGGTCATGTACTATACCGGATTTGACCCTAGAACCATGAAACCGGTGTTCGTGGAACGCAATCCAGACCGCAAAAGGGCCCAGAAGTCCTTTTTTTTCAAAAAAAAGTAAGATAGGTTATGCACTTTCAGAAATTTGAACTATAATTGCAACCGTATTACACTAGAGTAGCAACCGTTTATTAATATATACATCATCATGAAAATCGATACCAGGAGAAGGCACGTGGTCAGTTATGAGAATATGTCGGAAGAGTTGGCGACCATCTTTGCTGAGAAGTATCCGAAGGGATTCAACGACTATCTGCCTGACCTGATGAAATATACAAAGCCGGACGGTACTCCGTTCTATGCCGTGACCATCGAGACTTCTGACTCCATCTATCTGGTCAAGATCAAAGTCAAGACAGATGATGCCGATGATATCGAGAGATGGCTTGAGGGCGAAGAGGAGGCTGAAACCGAGCAGGTTGCCGGAACATCAGCCGGAAGCGGCTCTGACGGAGACACACTTCCTGATGACAATATCTCCCAGTATGGTGGAGATGATGACCCTTCAGACGGTGACGCTTGATACAACCAGACAATATGATTGCCGTCCGGACCGGGCGGCTTTCTTGTTTATATGAAGGCGAAGATACCAAAACTTTTCAGGAACATGCAGGAAAGCAACAAGCTTCTCCTGCTTTCACTGGTAGTCGGTGTCGCCAGCGGTCTGGCGGCAGCATTGCTGTCCACTCTCATCCATCTCATCCAGTCCGCTCTTTCCTCCGGCCTGTCTGGCCGCCCGCATCTTCTTCTGTACCTTGTGCTTCCTGGTGCCGGTATGCTGATGGCGATGCTGTTTGTCCGGTATGTCCTCAAGGACAATATCAGTCATGGAGTGACGAAGGTCCTGGTGTCCGTCTCCAAAAAAGAGTCCAGGATAAGGCCGCATAACATGTGGTCGTCGATTCTGACCAGTGCCGTCACCATCGGTTTCGGAGGTTCTGTAGGAGCCGAGGCTCCTATTGTCTATACAGGTGCGGCCATAGGCTCAAATTTCGCCCGTTACGCCGGTCTGTCGCACCGCAGCATGACTATTCTGATAGGCTGTGGCGCCGCAGGTGCAGTCGCCGGCATTTTCAAGGCTCCTCTGGCGGGAGTGCTTTTTACATTGGAGATTCTGCTTTTCAATATCTCGATGACTTCCATGATGCCGCTGCTCCTCTCCACAGTGTCGGCGACAGTGGTCTCATATCTTCTTCTGGGCAACGAGCTCCCGTTCCAGTGCACTCTGACGCCGTTCTCTATGGTGAATATCCCGTTCTACATCATACTCGGCATCATGGGAGGACTCTGCTCTGTCTATTTCATAAGGATGACCCTCTTCCTTGAGGACAAGATCGGCGGTGTGAAAGACGCTTTCTGGAAATGGGCCATGTGTGCGGCGGGTCTCGGACTGCTAGTCTTCCTGTTCCCTCCGTTGTATGGCGAGGGTTACTCTTCTCTGGGTGTTCTTCTGAATGGTGGCGAGATTTCCGTGGACAGTTCCACTCCGTTGTCCGGACTTCTTCACTCCAGATGGGGAGTGCCGTTTTTCTTCACGCTCATACTTCTGCTCAAGGTGTTCTCCATGACGCTGACAAATGCCGGCGGTGGTGTCGGAGGTACATTCGGACCGACGCTTTTCATCGGTGCCATCACAGGCTTCGTAGTGGCCAGAGTTCTCAATATCCTGATGACAAATGTCGGCATTTCAGTCCCTGAACAGAATTTTGTGCTGGTAGGTATGGCGGCTTTGATGGCTGGAGTCATGCAGGCGCCTATGACCGCCATCTTCCTTATCGCTGAGATATCAGGAGGTTATGAACTTTTCCTACCCCTTATCATCGCCGCGGCAGTCTCCTTCGGCACGACCAGAATATTCGAACGCTATTCCATCTATACCAAACGTATCGCGCAGTCCGGTGAACTGCTTACCCACGACAACGACCAGGCTGTACTGACGTTGCTTCGGACCAGAGATCTGGTGCGCGACAAATACCCTCGTGTCCATGTGGACATGACTCTGGGCGAGTTCGTGGATGTGATCTCCGACTCTGATGCACAGGTCTTCGCTGTCCTGGACAATGACAGCCATCTGATGGGTCTGGTCGAAATGGACCGTATGCGCAAACTGATGTTCAAGAGCGACCTTTATGAAACCATGCGTGTAAGGGATTTCATGGAGGCGCCGCAGGCTCTGGTCTATGTGGATGAAAAGATGGACAGTGTGATGGAGAAGTTCGACAGGACGGAGGCATGGCGTCTGCCGGTTGTGGATGAGGACAGGGTGTATGTGGGATTCGTTTCCAAGTCCCGCATCCTTTCGGCATACCGCCTCGAACTCAAGGAAATTTCACAGGACTGACAAGTTTTTTATGAAAGACATTTATATCCGACATATCGCAGCCAGGCTCGGATTGAAGGACTGGCAGGTGGAGAACTGCTCCATGATGCTGGAGGACGGTGACACCATCCCGTTCATAAGCCGTTATCGTAAGGAAAGGACTGGCAGCATGGATGATTCCGAAGTGGCCACCGTGAAACACTGGGTGGATGTCTATGCCGAGATGGAGAAGCGCAAGGAGACTGTTCTTCAGACTATTGATTCGCTTGGCAAGCTGACCGACGAACTTCGCTCCTCGATTGAAAACTGCATAGATGCGAACGAGCTTGAAGACATTTATCTTCCGTATCGTCCGAAGCGCAGGACTCGTGCCACCATTGCCCGCGAAGCGGGTCTCGAACCTCTGGCGGACAGGCTGGAGAATGTCCGAGGTGTCAACGACCCAGCCTTCGAGGCTGGAAAATATGTCGGTGACAAAGTCGGGAGCGTGGATGACGCGCTAGCCGGAGCCAGGGACATCATCGCTGAGCGTCTGAGTGAGACCGCATCCGTGCGTGAGTCATTGAGACAGATTTTCAGGACGAGGCGCATCTGCGCAAAGGCGACCAAGGCTGCGCAGGGTAGTCAGGAAGCTGCGAAATACCGCACGTATTTCAATTTCACGATGCCGCTGAACCGCATTCCTTCGCACAACCTTCTCGGGTTGCTTCGCGCTGAAAACGAGGGCTTCGTGAGCGTGAGCATTGATGCAGACCCGCAGAAATGCTCGAACAAGATCTATTATGATTTCTGCCAGAAGCACGGCTATCCTTCCAAACTTCTCGCGGAGCAGATACAGATGGCGGTGGAGGATTCATACAAGCGTCTGCTTGAGCCTTCCATCAGCAACGAAATCATCAAGGAGGCCAAGCAGAAAGCGGATGTCGAGTCCATCAATGTCTTCGGGGAGAATCTCAAGCAGCTCCTGCTGTCCTCACCTGTGGGACAGAAACGCACGCTGGCCATCGATCCCGGATTCAGGAACGGCTGCAAGACAGTCTGTCTGGACGAGCAGGGGAATCTCCTGCATCACGAGATCATCTTCCCTCATCCTCCTCAGAACGAGAAAGTCAAGTCGCTGATTGCGGTCAGCACCATGCTGGAGAAATACGGAATCCAGGCTGTCGCGATCGGAAACGGTACCGCCAGTCGCGAGACTGAGGAGTTCATGAAGAAGGTCCAGCTGCCGGAAGGCTGCAAGGTGTGGACTGTCAGCGAGGACGGAGCTTCCATCTATTCCGCGTCGGAAGTGGCCAGGAAGGAGTTCCCGGACGAGGATGTGACCGTCAGGGGAGCGGTGTCGATCGGACGCCGTCTGATGGACCCTCTCGCCGAATTGGTGAAGATTGATCCTAAGTCCTTGGGTGTAGGGCAGTATCAGCATGATGTGGATCAGGGATTGCTGAAGGAGAAACTGGACAACACCGTAGTGATGTGCGTGAACAGTGTCGGAGTGAATGTGAATACCGCGAGCCCGTATCTTCTCAGCTATGTTTCAGGGATAGGACCTTCACTCGCAGGGAATATTGTCGCTTATAGAACAGAATCAGGCCCGTTCCAGTCGCGTGCCGAGTTGAGGAAAGTCCCGCGTCTCGGGGCGAAGGCATTCGAGCAGTGCGCGGGATTCCTCCGCATAAAAGGCGCCGCCAACCCTCTTGACGGCTCTGCCGTGCATCCTGAGTGCTACCATATAGTTGACAGAATGGCCCGGGATCTAGGTGTCAAGACTTCCGAACTGGTCGGAAACGCCGACTTGTGCGGTAAGATTGAGGCTTCAAGGTATGTTGACGGTGATTTCGGCCTCCCGACGGTCAACGATATTCTGAATGAACTTGCGAAGCCTGGGCTTGACCCGCGCGAGGCTGCGTCTGAGTTCGAGTTCTCACAGGATGTCCATGAACTTGAGGATCTGTATCCAGGGATGGAACTTCCTGGCATCGTGACAAATGTCACGAACTTCGGTGCCTTCGTCGATATCGGTCTGCATGAAAACGGCCTCATCCATGTTTCTCAGATGGGCGTCAGAGGTCATGTCGACCCGTCAAAGGTGGTGAAACTCCATCAGAAGGTGATGGTTTCTGTCCTTGATGTTGATATTGAAAGAAAGAGAATTTCGCTCAGGCTTGTTTCCCGCGAATCTTCCTGAACTTGAGTCCCAGGACTCCCCAGAAAGCCTCGCCGAAGATTCCGCTGGACATCTTGGATGTTCCTTCTTTTCTGTCCATGAAAATGATAGGGACTTCCTTGATCTTGAAACCGAGCTTGTGGGCGGTGTACTTCATCTCGATCTGAAATCCGTATCCTTTCATCTTCACCCTGTCAAGGTCGATGGCTTCGAGGACCTTCCTCGTGTAGCACTTGAAACCGGCGGTCGTGTCGAAGACTTTCATTCCGAGAACGGTGCGTACGTACACGGAGGCATAATATGACATGATCACGCGCCCGATAGGCCAGTTGATCACGCTGATGCCGTTGCAGTAGCGTGAGCCTATGGAAAGGTCTGCACCTTCTTCGGCGCAGGCGGCATACAGCCGTGGAAGGTCATCAGGGTTGTGTGAGAAGTCGGCGTCCATCTCGAAGATATAGTCATAGCCGTTTTCCACAGACCATCTGAAGCCTGTGATATACGCTGTGCCGAGTCCCTGTTTTCCCGCTCTCTCGATCATATGGAGCCTTTCCGGAAATTCTGCCTGCAAACCCTTGACAATGGCTGCAGTTCCGTCCGGGGAGCCGTCCTCAATTACGAGGATGTGATAGTCTCCATCCAGCGAAAAGACCTTGCGGATTATCTTTTCGATGTTCTCTTTTTCGTTATATGTGGGAATGATGACTACTTTTTTATCCATGGCTGTTGGGTTTTGTCGTTCCACAAATATAGGAAAAAAACTTATATTTGCCTTCGAACATACAGCATTTGACTATATATGGAAAGAATAGACTGTTTCATCTCTTTCTGTGACACTATCACAGCCAGAAGCACATCAGGAGCTCTCGCGCTGGAGCCATCCGTCGCACAAGTCACATTCCTTGACGCCGACATGCCATTGGGCGCGACATCCACCATCCGGAAGATCGCCTTGTCCGCATCGGCTCCATTCACGATGATCTATACGAAGCCTACCGAACTCCGTTTCGTGAAATATGCATTGGACAGAATGCTGTCCATAGCCGATGATACATCAGCGTCGATGGTTTACGCAGACCATTTCGCCATGACGGACGGTGAACTCAAGAATGTCCCCGTGATAGACTGCCAGTTCGGTTCGCTCCGCGATGACTTCGATTTCGGCGGTCTGCTGCTGTTCAGGACTTCAGCCCTGAAGGAAGCCGTCTCCTGTATGGACAAGGACTACCGTTTCGCCGCTCTCTATGACCTCCGTCTCAAAGTTTCCCAGAGAGGCCGCCTTGTACATATTAATGAATATATGTATTACGAGGTGGAGACCGATCTCAGGAAATCCGGGGAAAAGCAGTTCGACTATGTGAATCCGAAGAACAGGGAAGTGCAGATCGAGATGGAGGCGGCCTGCACCGATCATCTCAAGGCCATAGGAGGGTATCTGGAGCCGGTGTTCAAGGATGTGAATCTCGCGGAAGGGGAGTTTGAGTATGAGGCGTCGGTGGTCATTCCGTGCAAGAACAGGGTGAAGACCGTAGGTGATGCCATCAAGTCCGCGCTGTCCCAGAAGACATCTTTCAAGTACAATGTGATCGTGGTGGATGACAACTCCACGGACGGCACCGTCGATGTCATCCGCGGACTTCTGGACGATCCAAAGCTTGTCTATATCGCTCAGGACAGTTCATATCATGCCATAGGTGGCAACTGGAACGCTGCTCTCCATCATCCGGACTGCGGTCGTTTCGCCCTTCAGCTGGACTCTGACGACACATATTACGATGAAAACACTGTCCAGAAAATGGTCGACGCCTTCCATTCGCAGAACTGTGCCATGGTGGTCGGAACATACCGCATGACTGATTTCGAAATGAACACCCTTCCTCCGGGAGTCATCGACCATCGTGAATGGACAGAGGAGAACGGCCGCAACAACGCCTTGCGCATCAACGGTCTTGGAGCACCGCGTGGATTCTTCACTCCGCTTCTGCGTGAGTTGAACTTCCCGACCACTAAATATGGTGAGGACTATGCTGTGGGCCTGCGCGTGTCCAGAGAGTACAGGATAGGCAGAATTTATGATGTGATATACAACTGCCGAAGATGGGACGGGAATTCTGATGCAGCTCTTGATATTGAGAGCGTTAACGCCAACAATACCTACAAGGACCGCATCAGGACATGGGAACTGGAGGCACGTGTACGGGCGATTTCTGGGAAAAAAGATTGAAAAAAGTTTGGAAGTTCAAATATAAAGTGTACCTTTGCAATCCCGTTCGACGAGAACGGCACAACTAGATCTTTGAAAAGACTGAAATTGGAAGTACAAGCAAGTACCGAGAAAAAAGAATCGAGAGCGTTAATTCTTTTGAAGAATAAGAGTTGTCAGGATCTGTATAGAGATAAAGAAATATACAAAGAAGAGTTTGATCCTGGCTCAGGATGAACGCTAGCGGCAGGCTTAACACATGCAAGTCGAGGGGCAGCGCGGGTAGCAATACCTGGCGGCGACCGGCGGAAGGGTGCGTAACGCGTGAGCAACATTCCCGTATCAGGGAGATAACCGATGGAAACGTCGCCTAATATCCCATAACAAATCCGTTCGCATGTTCGGATTTTGAAAG
>JAZRWN010000047.1:0-3804 GCA_045599725.1 Candidatus Cryptobacteroides sp.
CGCATACGGATGTGTATATGGAAAAGCTGGAAAAAGCCCGGAACAAGGGTCAAGAATCTTGTCAAATGTGGTATCAAGCCATATATGGCATATCAATGGGGCAATAGCAATAGCGGATATTGGAGGATTGCAGGTTCTCCCGTAATGAGCAGAGCCGCAACCGACAGGAATCTACGCATAGCCGGCTACCCTTGTCTTATGGACTACTATGTCAAATTGCACTAATCAATGAAGAACCGCCGTATGCCGAACGGCACGTACGGTGGTGTGAGAGGTCGGAAAACGAAAGTAGGAAGAAAACTACTTTTGTTTTCCTCCTACTCGATTCAAAATTGACAGTTGTCTATTTGAGTGGAGATGCTTTTTTATACTGTCTTTCTCCGAGTTCTTCGTCAAGCTCATTGATGGCACGGAAGTCATTGCCTGCGCGTTCGAAGTCAGTCACCAGCTGCGAAGCGCTATCTTCCTCCTCCACCTGCTCGTCGATGAACCACTGCAGACGGCTCAGGGTCGCGAAGTCCCCCTCTTCGAGGGCAAGCTGGACCAGGTCCTTGATCATGGCGGTCACTTCCTCCTCATGGCTCAGCGTGGACTTGAACATGTCAAGAGGGCTGCGCCATTCCTGTTGCACCTCCTGAATCGGTTTGAGGATGACTCTTGCACCCTGTGCTGTCATAAAGTTCTGAAAGATCCTGGCATGGTCCTGTTCCTCGAGCCATTGCACGAAGAACCAGTTCGCTATACCCCTGAGAGTCTTTGCCTCAGCGTCCATTGCCATTGCCAGGTACAGATATGCGGACCAGAGTTCCGCGTTTATCTGCTCATTTATCTTGTTCTGCATTTTCTTTGAAATCATAGTTGTAGACATTTAATACCCTTATTTCATCCCGTAGCACTTGTTGTTGCCGCAGCTCTCTTTCTGGCAGTCAGCCAGGTCAGTCTTCCATAGACCGTGGATGTTGCAGTACTCATAGACAGCCACGGGTTTGTCCTTGCATACGCAGAATGTGGCTTCGGCAGGGCCGGCAGGATCCAGATACCTGATCTGCCCGCCGTGTTCAGTCTCTACATAGATGAAGACGATGTGATGCTCCTCGGTCATAGGATGCTCCTTTGAACCGATCTTGACCTTGATGTTGCGCTCGTCCACCCTCTCCACGACGGGAACATGCTTTTCCATGGCTCCATCCGCCGTTCCTGGTGTGAGTTCCATCATTTCTTTGCCACAGCAGACAAGTTTGACTCCGCTGTTGATGACTTTCACGACAACGTTTCCGCACGTCGTGCAAAGGAAAAATTTAGTTGCCATAATCTTTTATATTATTAATGTGTTCTTCTGTCATCGCCTTCGCTTCCACCCGGATCCATAGGCTTGCTTCTCGGCTCTGACAATGCAAAACTAGATAGCAGGAACAGAATTTTAATTGATGATTATAACGATTTTTCAATACCAACTATTGATTTTTTCAATATATTTGGATTATGGAACTTAGACAACTCAAATATTTCGTAACGGTGGCGAAGACTCTGAACTTCTCGGAGGCTTCCCGCAGACTGTTCATCACACAGGGGACTTTGTCACAGCAGATCATGCAGCTGGAGGATGAACTCGGCATCCAACTGTTCACCAGGACCTCACACAGTGTCATGCTGACTGAGGCAGGGGAGGAACTTCTTCCGCTCGCCATCGATACTCTGGAGGCGTCAAATGTCTGCAAGGACAAGATGAGGGACCTTCAGAATGCACTTTCCGGTACGCTGAACATAGGGGTTACGCATTCCTTCAGCGTTTTTCTTGCTGATACTGTGAAACAGTTCCTTAAAACGCATTCCGGAGTGACACTGCATATCCACTACAAGACCGCATCGGAACTTATCGAGATGCTGAAAAGGAAAGAGGTGGATTTCATACTTGCTTTCAAGCCGATAATGGAGTATGATGACATAGAGGCCGAAGTCCTTTTCAAAAGCAGACTTAGCGTGGTCATGCGCAAGGACCACCCTCTGGCCACCAAGAAGTTCGTCAGTTTCTCGGATATAGAGAAACAGGGAATCGTCCTTCCTGCAAGCGGCTTGCAGGCCAGAAAGATGTTCGAGAATTTCGTCGGTGTTGACACCAGGAAACTGGATGTCCGCATCGAGCTTAACGATCCGAACATGATCATGGACATCGTCCAGGGCACAAATCTGGTAGCCATGGTATCTTCCCTGGCGGCCTACTACCGCTCGAGTCTCGTCGCTGTTCCGCTGGAAGAAGGTGGTCACGAGATGCTCGGCTGCGTCCAGAGGCTGAAAGGTGGCTACCGCAAGCGTTCTGCTGAGGTTTTTCTGGATATGCTTCGTGATGCTGCGCAGGTCGAGCGCATCTGCCGCGGGCTTCCTACGAAATAGCAGGTATTTTCCCGTATTTCCTGCAGAGTACGAAATACAGTGCGGCGCCCAGGGCGATGAAAACGGCTCCGATGGCGGCCGGGTAGTGGTAGGTGAAAGGTTCCATCTCGTTGATGGTCATGCCTCCCGCCCATGCTCCTATGGCGTTGCCGAGATTGAAACCTATCTGGATCATGGCCCCTCCCATGAGTTCGCCCCCTTCGCTGAACTTGACCATCAGAACCTGCTGCGGCAGGGAAATCGCGAACAGACAAGCCGTGCAGAGCACCATCAGCGGAATCGAGCAGAAAGGAAGATGAGCTGTCAGTGCGGTCAATATGAGGGCGACGCACATCAGCATGGCAAGCCCACGTCCGGTCTGACAAGGACCGAAACGGTCGGAGAGTCGTCCTCCCGTGAGATTTCCGACAAACATTCCGGCTCCCGCCAATACTATCAGAAGTGACATCAGCCTTTCGGGAACTCCTGCCAGCTGAGTCATGGTAGGAGAGATGTAGCTGTACCAGCAGAAGATACCTGAGTTGCCCAGCACGGTGCAGGCGAAAATGAGCCAGGGTGCAGCGGTCTTGAGAAATCTGAATTCAGCTTTCAGCCCGTTGTCGGGGAGAGGGTCCAGTTCAGGAATCCATCGTGCGGTGCAAGCCAGAGTGAACGCTCCCCAGACAGCATTGAATGCGAAGATGCAGCGCCAGGATATCTCGGCTGCCACGAAGGTGCAGAGAGGGTTGCCTATCAGGTTTGCCACGCTCATTCCTGAACATCCCAGCGCGACTGCATAGGCAGCCTGTCCTTTTTCAGACAGCCTGTCGGCAATTATCGCGTTTGCACCGAAGAATGCCCCGTGCGGCGTTCCTGCCAGGAATCTGAATACAAGCATGAGAATGAACTGCCAGCGTGTACTTTCTGACGGCGTCGGACAGAGAGCCATTGCCAGAGAGGCGGCGCTGAAAATACCGAGAAGCAGGTACAGAATTCTCTTCAACGGCCATTTTCTGGCGAAGACCGCCACGATGGGGGCTCCGACACATACTCCCAGTGCGTATGCGGATATCAGTCCTCCAGCCTGCGATATGCTGACATTGAAGTCGGATGCCAGATAGGGCAGTATCCCCATCAGCACGAACTCGGATATTCCGAGCCCGAAAGTACCGAACGCCAGTGCCAGCAAACTCTTTTTCATAATTCCGTATATGCGTGGCAAAGTTACGGTATTTTTAACGAATTCAGCGGAGTTTTCGTAACTTGCGCACCGATTATGGTAGAGAAAAAAACGATTTCCACATCCCGCTTTGAGATGGAATATGTCTCATTCGGCCATGGACCGCGCCCGCTTGTGCTGGTCCCGGGGATGAGCCTTCATTCGGTCATGCTGCAGAAAGATGCAGTGGCCAAAGTCTACACCCCCTTCTACGA
>JAZRWN010000048.1:0-28935 GCA_045599725.1 Candidatus Cryptobacteroides sp.
CAGCACGGACGCACCTCCAAGCTCCACTTTTCTTTCGTAGGCTGTGACAAGTCTGTCTGCATTGGACAGATGATATTCAAGCTCCGAATGGAGTGCGTTGAAATATACAAGGTCTATGCAATGCTGCTTCGCCTCAAGAAGAACTGCCTGTCTGACTGCCTTGTATTCAAGACTTACAAGCCCGTTGCGGGCTGAAGCCATGGCGGCTTTCTGACCGGTAAGGGTGGCGAAATCTATGTTCTGAGTCACGCGCAGATCGTGACGGTTGCCCATCTCGTCATCCCCCCAGAGATAGTTGAACTCAACCTCAGGGCTGTCCAGCATGACTTCGGCACGGTTTTCCGCCTCACCGGCTTCCCTTTCGAACCTTGCCGAACGGAGCGAAGGATTGTTCTCCTCGACACTTCTCAGCACATCCTCAACGGTCTGGCCCGGCGACAGAGAACAAAATGCGAACAATGAAAACAGCGCCAGTGATATTCTTCTACTCATGTTTCTTTCTGCTTATCAGGATGTACATAATCGGGATGATATACCCGTTGAGAATCGTCGAGGTGACAAGTCCGCCGAGAATGACCTTGGCCATAGGCGACTGGATCTCATTGCCCGGCAGGGCACCACCGAGGGCAAGAGGAAGCAGCGCCAGGGCTGAGGTGATGGCGGTCATCAGAATCGGGTTCAAACGGTCGAGGGAACCTTGGCGGACACTTTCCAGCAGAGGCAGGCCATCTGCGGAAAGGGCGTTGTAGCGGTCTATGAGCAGCATTCCGTTGCGGGTCGCGATGCCGAACAGGGAAATGAAACCTATTATGGCCGGGATGCTCAGGATACCGTCTGTAAAGAATATGGCCACCACCCCTCCGATAAGGGCCAGAGGAAGGTTGAGCAGCACCACAAGTGTCTGCTTCGTGTTCTTGAACTCGCCGAACAGAAGCATGAAGATGATCAGAATCGAGAGGACAGATATCAGGGAAATGGTCCTCGAAGCCCTCTCCTCCGATTCGAACTGGCCGCCATATTCGATATGGTAGCCTTCCGGGAGCTCGATGCTGCTGTCCACAATCTCCTCTATCGCATTGACGGCATGGCGGAGTTCACCGCCGACGACATTGCATGATATGACTATCTTGCGCGAGACATTCTCGCGGTTGATAGTGTTCGGGCCGGAAGAAGACCTGAGGGTGGCGATACTGGAAAGCGGTACTCCGTCAGCCACCAGCATGTCTCCGAGAGCCTCGATGGTCGAGCGCTCATCCTCATTCACCTTCACTGTCAGGTCGAACGCCATATTGCCGTCATAAACCTGAGAAACCGTGCTTCCTTCAAGCAGGACAGACACCATTTCGTTGAACTCGCTCATCGTGATGCCGTAGCGTGCCAGCATCTCACGGCGCGGTTCAATGACCAGTTCAGGACGTTCCACCTGCTGCTCTACATTGATATCTGTCAGTCCCTCCACATCCTCTATCGCCTCTTTGACCTGATTGCCGATGGCATACATTGTGCTCAGGTCGGTACCGAAAAGTTTGATGGCAATGTTCGCCTGGGTTCCGGAGAGCATCTCGTCTATACGATGGGCGATAGGTCCGCCTATCTCGACGTTCACCCCGGGCAGGACAGAAAGTTTGGAACGGACTTCTGCCAGCATGACCTCCTTCGAACGGCCTTTCAGCTCGAACGGGCAGTCGAATTCGGAAGTGTTCACTCCGAAAGAGTGTTCCGAAAGCTCCGCACGGCCTGTTCTACGGCCTACGGCCTTTATCTCAGGGACTGTCAGAAGCAGTTCCTCCGCCATTCTGCCCATGGCATCTGATTCGTCTATGGAAATGCCGGGGACGGTGCTTATGGAAATGGTCAGTGCGCCCTCATTGAATGATGGCAGAAAACTCCTGCCGAGCGAGGAGAACATTATAAGAGCCACCACCAGCAGCACTCCCGTAGTGCCAAGGACAGCGGCTTTATGATTCAAAGCCCATTCGAGAGACCGGCTGTAGACGTTTCTGAGGCGGAGCACGAGCCAAGGGTCCTTGTCCTCCTTGGTCTCATCAACTTTCTTCAAAAGAAGGGAACACAGCACAGGAGTCAGCGTAAGCGCCACCAGTGTGGACGCAAACAAGCTTATCACAAATGATACGCCCAGAGGGATCAGCATTCTGCCCTCCATCCCGGAGAGGAAGAAGAGAGGCAGAAAACTCGCCACTATGATGAGAGTGGAGTTGAGCATCGGCATCCTCACCTCCCGCGAGGCCTCATAGACAGTTTCCAGAACGGTACGCCTTTCTCCTTCCGATTTGATCCGGTTCTGCCGGAGCCGTTTGAAAACATTCTCCACATCCACGATGGAATCATCCACCAGCGAGCCTATGGCAATGGCGATGCCTCCCAGGGTCATCGTATTGACAGTCAGTCCCATGAGCTTGATGACAATCAAGGTGATGAACACTGACATAGGAAGTGAAATCACGGAAATCACCGTGGTCCTCCAGTTCATCAAGAACAGGAAAAGCACCAGGATGACGAAGACCGCTCCCTCGAACAGGGACTTCCTGACATTGTCTATGGAGTTCTCTATGAAATCTGCCTGACGGAATATGTCTGTCCTGACATGGACATCATCCGGTAAAGTCTTTTTCAGGTCTTCAAGGGCGGATTCAATCCGGGCAGTGAGTTCGATGGTACTGACATCAGGCTGCTTGGTCACGGTCATGAGCACCGCTGGTTCACCGTTGCATGACGCCACGCCCAGCTTAGGCATCCTGGCACCTACCTTGACTTGGGCTATGTCATCGATGGTCACGGGATATCCGTCGGGCCCCATCCTCACCAGAGATTTCTTCATCTCCCCGATATCCGTGGTTGAAAGCATTCCGCGGATGATATACTCGTTCCCATATTCATACAGGGTTCCGCCCGATGCATTCATGTTCATATCCTTGACGGCATCCATGACATCATCCATCGTGACACCGTAATGCTTCATCCTTGCAGGTTTCAGCAGTATCTGATACTCCTTGATGTCACCACCCATGACTGCCACCTGGGCCACTCCGCCTGTGGAAAGCAGCCTCGGACGGATGGTCCAGTCCGAGAGTGTCCTCAGATCTTCGAGAGAAGTCTTCTCGGAGGTCAGACCGACCATGAGCATCTCACCCAGGATGGAAGACTGGGGGCCGAGCGTCGGTGTCCCCACATTGGCAGGGAGAGCCTCGCCTAGCATGGCAATCTTTTCCGAGACAATCTGTCGGGCGATATAGATGTCCGTGCCCCAGTCGAATTCGACAGAGACATTCGAGAAGCCATTGGTACTGGAAGATCTGACGCGCCGGACATTCGTCGCGCCGTTGACAGCTGTTTCGACAGGGAAAGTCACCAGGCGCTCAACCTCTTCCGCCGCCATACCCTCCGCCTCGGTCATCACCACGACGGTAGGTGCATTCAAGTCCGGGAAGACATCGACTTCCATGGTGGAAGCCGAATACAGTCCGGCCAGAGCCAGCAGCACTGCGCATACCAGCACCACCAGCCTGTTGTCCAGGGCGAATCTTATTATCCTGTTCAGCATGACCTTCCTAATGTTGGTGGTTATGCCCGGAAGGAACTGCTGATACAGACGCGAGCTTTATCTGGACAGCGCCTTTGGTCACAACTTCGTCCCCAGGACTCAACCCACTGAGAATCTGAACATTGGCACCGTCAGAAGTCCCCAATGTCACATTTCTTTTCAAGAAGGCGTCCTCCTCGTGACGGACATAGACATTGTACACGCCCTGGTTCTCAATCACAGCTTCGACGGGGACGACTATGGATTCCTGTTGCTCGCGCCCTTTGAGATAGACATCCACATAGGAGCCGGGCGCTGCGGAAATACGGTTGTCAAACTCAAATGTCACCGGAAGGAAATGGTTGGAGGAACTCCTGCTGTAGCTGAGAAGACGTCCCCCGAGGTCGTCCAGGGACCAGACGGAACCGTCAGCAGTAACGAAATTGGCGGTTACTATATCCTTGAGGAAGGAATAATACTTCTCCGGAAGTTCCGCGCGCAGCTGAAGCTTTCTGTTCTGACTTACTACGGCAAGAGGCTCCCCCGTGTTGACGAACTGCCCTTCAGACACATAAATCGCTTGGAGATATCCTCCCAGAGGGGACAGGACGTTCAATCCTTCTCCACTGTAACCACCGCTGGTCAAAGCTTCGTATGCGGCCTTGGCCTGCTCGTACTCAAGCTTGCTCTGGTCATAGTGGCTGATGGAGATGATGTTGTCCTTGAGAAGCTCTATATCTCTCTGATACTCCTTCTCGGCAGTTTCAAGAGACGCCCTTGCCTTGGAAACTGGGTCACCTCCATCGACATTCTGGGTATTGATGACCGCAAAGACCGATCCCTTGGCCACATAGGAGCCCTCTGATGGAGCTTTGCCCTTGAAATGGAAGACTCCCGATGTAGTGGCAGGTATGATGGACTCCTCGCCCTTTGCCGGAAGGATGGTGCCGGAAGCGCGGATAACAGAAGAGAAACTTGTGAAAGCCACTTCTTCCGTCTCCACTCCGAAAGCCTCCTGCTGGGCTACGCTGAAGACTATCTCCCCGGAGTGTTCCTCACCCTCGTGATGGTGTCCTTCATGGTGGCTCGGAGCACAGGCGGCCAAAGAAAGGCAGGCCAGGACAGCTGACAACCTGAACAACAAGGTTTTCATAATGAAAAAGTATTATACCGCAGGTTTGAATACCTGCATCCCCGACGGGTTCTCCGGCAGTCCGGATCCCGCCTGAACAATCAAATTGCCTAATGCCGGAGCATCCAACGGACCGGCATAGACCGGCACTCCGCACTCATCGGCGACAAGGCTGCATAACATCCGGTCACCGGCACATGGACCGGCCATGACAACTGACCTCAGCCTCTCTGACGATATGCCCTGAAGCATCCGGAAAATATCACCATATCTCTCAGCCAGAGAGTCGTATATCAATCTTATCACTGTCTCGTCACTGGACGGCACGGCCATTCCCTTATGCTCGCAGAACCTCGCTATTGCCGCAGGCATGTCAGTCTGAGGGACCAGCATCGGGTCCTCGAAATCGAGCAGAGCTGCTGAAGCGGGAGCCGCGGCCACTATGTCTGACACCGCATCCAGGCCGTATTCCTTCCCCCGGACCTTCCAGTAAGCAATGCACCGGTCCAGTATCTCCATACCGGCGGAGGCCTTGCATATCATGAATTTACCTGAAGCGGTCATCTCGTTTGAAAGGTTCAGCTCGAAAGTCCGGTCGTTAATGACAGGTCCGTCGGCCACAATGCCCATAAAACCGTCCTGGCCCATGACAAGAAATGCAGAAGAAGTGTCCAAAGCAGGCAGAGATGCTACGGCGGAAGCCATCGCGCTGCCCGCGGCAGCGACAACATTCACTCTCCCCAGTCCAGTGGCCGCGGCGGCTTCATCTGAAAGCCTGCCGATCCTGGCACCGGGAGTCAGAACAGACGGAAAACGCTTCGGCTTAACCCCACAGACATTGAGAACTGGCTTCAAAGGCTTCTTTTTCAAACTGTTCAAGAGGCCGGCAGCTGAAAGCTGGGTCAGGTCACTGGCCTTCCTCCCTGTCAGCATGTAGCCCAATGCATCGGAAATGAAAAGAATGGTGCGCGCGTTGAGTACAGGGACCCCTTTTTCCTTCCGTTGGGCGAAAAGTTGTAAGGCGGTATCCCCCCTTCTTGTATGTATCCCCGAGACATCGTAGAACTCCCTCGGTTTCATTTTCTTGAAGAACCTGGCCTTGAGCCCTGGGGCGTGGCTGTCTCCGTCAGCTCGTGGCAGGCCGATGAAACTGCCGTCCCTGGCCACACACACGAAGTCCGAACTCCATGAGTCCACGGCGACGGACTCAATCTGCAGTTTTCTGGCGCCGGCCTTGGACAGACCGGCGATCACCTCATCATAAATGGAATATATGTTCCAATACGACTTGCCGGCCAGACTGACCTTGGCAGTGGGGAATGAGTGCAGGGTCTCAGTCTCCATGACTCCGTCACGGAGAGTTCCCAGGACAATGCGACTGCATTCTTTTCCCAGGTCCACAGCCAAGTAATGCTTTTCCGCCGGAGATGACATGGCCTATCCTATCTGTGCGCCGTTCTTCAAAGTCTCCTGAGGGGTGATGAAACGCATCTTGCCGTCACCCTGGCGTGCCATCAGAATCATGCCCTTGGACTCGATACCACGGATCTTGCGAGGAGCAAGATTGGCAAGTATGCATATCTGCTTGCCGAGCATTTCTTCCGGTGTATAATACTCTGCGATACCGGATACGATAGTGCGGGTGTCGATGCCTGTATCTATCGTGAGCTTGAGGAGCTTGTCTGTCTTCGGTACACGTTCCGCCTCGAGCACGGTGGCGGTGCGGATGTCCATCTTGTCGAAATCATCGAAGGTGCATTCAGCTTTCTGAGGCTCAATCTTGCTGGCGGCTTCCTCGGCTGCTGCGGCGGCAGCTTCGGCTGCTTTTTCAGCCTTGATGGCTGCAAGCCTGTCAAGCTGCGCCTGAATGGCGTCATCTTCGATCTTGGCGAAGAGCAGTTCTGCGGCCTTGAGCTGATGGCCGGCAGGGAGAATGCTTTCATTGCCAAGCATATCCCAGTTCAAGCATACGCATTTGCCGTAACCGGGGCAGGATGATGCCGGTACAGGTGCGGTGGCGGAGACGGTATGGACGGCTGCGCCCTCGCCCGCCTTGAATGTATTGGCGGTTTCCTGCTCTCCCTTGCGGTGGTCGACACCGGCACACAGGCATACTCCAAGCATGTTGCGGAGACGCTCTGCCGCGAACGGAGTGAAAGGCTCGAACGCGATGGCGAGATCAGCGCAGATCTGCAGCGAGACGTTGAGAATGGTGGCGCAGCGCTCCATATCCGTTTTCGCGACCTTCCAAGGCTCTGTGTCTGAAATATATTTGTTACCTACACGGGCAATGGACATAGCGTCCTTGAGAGCCTCGCGGAAATGATAGCTGTCGAGATTCTTCTCGAGAGAGGCCTTCAGTGCCGGTATTTCGGCGAGGGCTTCCTTGTCGATGTCCAGAAGCTGTCCGCATGCCGGGACTTTCCCCTCGAAATATTTGTGAGTCAGGACGACAGCACGGTTCACGAAATTGCCGAAGATGGCGACGAGCTCGCTGTTGTTGCGGGTCTGAAAATCCTTCCAGCTGAAGTCATTGTCCTTGGTCTCGGGAGCATTTGCCGTAAGCACATATCTGAGAACGTCCTCCTTGCCCGGGAACTGCTCCAGATACTCGTGAGCCCAGACCGCCCAGTTGCGGGAAGTGGAGATCTTGTCACCTTCAAGGTTCAGGAACTCGTTTGCAGGGACATTCTCAGGGATGATATAATCACCGTATGCCTTGAGCATGGAAGGGAACACGATGCAATGGAAGACGATGTTGTCCTTGCCGATGAAATGCACGAGCTTGGTGTCCTCTGACTTCCACCATTTCGTCCAGGTCTGAGGAAGAAGTTCCTGGGTGTTGGAGTCATATCCGATAGGAGCGTCAAACCAGACATACAGGACCTTGCCCTCTGCACCTTCCACTGGTACGGGGACTCCCCAGTCGAGGTCGCGGGTGACGGCACGTGGCTGGAGACCTCCGTCAAGCCAGCTCTTCACCTGGCCGTAGACGTTCGGGCGCCACTCCTTGTGACCTTCAAGTATCCATTCGCGGAGCCAAGGTTCATAATCCTGGAGAGGAAGATACCAGTGTGTGGTCTTCTTCTTTATCGGCTCTGCACCGCTGAGCTTGGACTTCGGGTTGATGAGCTCCTCCGGGCTGAGGGTGCTTCCGCACTTCTCGCACTGATCGCCGTATGCTCCCTCGGCACCGCATTTCGGGCAGGTTCCGACTATGTATCTGTCGGCCAGGAAAGTCTTCGCCTCAGGATCGTAGTACTGCTCGGACTCTTTGGTGATGAACTGTCCGGCATCATACATCTTCTTGAAGAAGTCGGATGCATTGGCGGTGTGCACATCGCAAGAGGTGCGGCCGTAGATGTGGAAATTGATTCCGAGACCGGCGAATGAATCCTTTATGATCTTATGATACTTGTCCACGATATCCTGCGGCGTGCAGCCCTGCTGGCGCGCCTTGATGGTGATAGGCACTCCGTGCTCGTCCGAGCCGCACACATAGAGGACATCCTCACCGCGCATCCTGAGATATCTCACATAGATGTCCGCAGGTACATATACGCCGGCGAGATGGCCGATGTGGACTGGACCGTTCGCATAAGGCAGTGCGCAGGTCACCAGAGTTCTTTTGTAATTCTTTTCCATTTCCATTATCTGATTTTTATCTTTCTCTTCCTATTTTTACTTTCACTTTCATCTGGGCGGACTTGAGCTTCTGTATGGATATCAGCATGTCCGTCTGTTCATCTTCCGATGCAGAGGCGAGTGACTTCACAAGTCCGTCGATTTCATTCTCCAGGCGTCTTTCAGCATATACCAGGATGGCTTTCGGGACGAAGTTCACAAGCCAGGAGGAAGTGGTGGTCAGAGCCGACTCGAAGTTCTTCACAGTCAGCATGTGCTTCTCCATAGAGATGTCCGCAGTCACCGCCGCCACTGTGCGGTCGGACGAATTCAGCAGAGTCCTTATGATGGAATCCTGAGAACCACCCTTGTCATACTCGGCCATATATGCATCATATGTGGCTCTGAGAGGGGTGTTCAGGAATCCTGTTTCGTCATCCTCCAGCGAGCAGCGGATAAAGTCCGCGACAAGCGGCTTCTCCGACTCATCCCCGGAATAGTATTCGGAGTCACTTTCAAAGTCAAGTTCGTCAGTTCCGTAGCAGAGCAGGAACTTCAGCAGATCCCTTTCGGCCTGAAGGACTATCTTGTTCTCAACGGAAGGCTCCGCGGAGAGACCCTGAATCGAGTCCAGGGTGACGGGAGAGGAGGGCCCTGAATCAAGTTCAGGGTGACGGGCAGGGTTAAGTTCAGGGTGACGGGCAGGGTTAAGTTCAGGGTGACGGGCAGGGTTATGTTCAGGGTGACGGGAGGAATCAGGGTTAAGGGAAGGGGCCTGGTCAGGATGAAGGGATGGATTCCAATCAGGGTCGAGTCCGGCTTCCACCCGCCTTTTGGCGCGGTCCGCCTCCTTTTTCTCATCCTCGGCCATCCGCCTCCTGGTTTCGTTGATGCGCCCGGAGACCACCGCACGGGAGATGTCGAGTCTGTCGGCAATGCTGTCGATGAACACCGACCTCTTCACCGGATCCGGAATCAGAGCCACCACATCCGCCAGGGAATTGATGATTCCCGCGCGTTTGAGAGGGTCGTTTACAGGGACAGGATCCACTGTCAGCATATATGAAACGAAGTCCGTCTCATTTTCTGAGATGAATGACTCGACTTCCTCGAGAGTGTGCTTCCGGCAGAAGGAATCCGGGTCGTCACCGTCAGGAAGCAATACCAGGCGAACGTCCATGTCCTCCTTCAGGATCATTCCTATCGCCCTCTGGGCGGCATGGATTCCCGCATTGTCGTCATCATATATGACAGTGACGTTCGATGTGAACTTCTTGATGAGGCGGATCTGCTCCACAGTAAGCGACGTTCCGCAGGAAGCCACAGTATTGCGTATGCCCAGCTGGTGCATGGACACCACATCGACATTTCCTTCGGTCAGATAGCACTTGTCAAGTCTCGAGATGTCAGCCTTGGCGAGATATATGCCGTAGAGAGCCCTGCTCTTCACATAGAGAGGAGTCTCCGGTGAATTAACGTATTTCGGTATGCCGTCACTCTTCAACGTTCTGCCGCTGTATGCGATAACCCTGCCGCTCAGAGAGTGGATAGGGAACATGGCGCGCTCGTAGAAGCGGTCCAGCACACGTCCGTCATCCAGACGCGAGAGCAGTCCGGCATCTTCGAGGTACTCAAGCTTGTAGCCTGCGGCAATGGCGGCGTCTTTCAACGCCGAACGCCCGGCAGGAGCCCATCCGAGGCCGAAACGCTCTATGGTGTCATCATCAAGTCCGCGGGAATGAAGATATGCCAGTCCCAGGGAACGCCCTTCCTCGCTCCGGAGATTCTCCACATAGAACTTCTGAGCGAAGTCCGAAACGAGCATCAAACTCTCGTTCTTCTGCTTGAGGGCCAGTTCCTCGGGGGTCTCCTCCCTGTCCTGGACTTCAATATGATACTTGCGGGCGAGATACTTCAGCGCCTCGACGTAGGAGCAGTGCTCATACTCCATCACAAAGCCGACCGCAGAGCCGGCCTTTCCGCAGCCGAAACATTTGAAGATGCCTTTGGAAGGGGTTACATAGAAAGACGGAGTCTTTTCATTGTGAAAAGGGCAGCAGGCCACCAGACTGGCTCCGCGGCGCTTGAGCGTCACGAAGTCACTGACCACTTCATCGATTCGGGCTGTATCCAGAATCAGGTTGACCGTCTCCTGAGGTATCATTCGCTGCTATGATGCTATTTCACAAAGGAACTTTATGCGCACAAGGCGGATCTCCATCTCCTCGAATTCAGGTCCCAGCTCCTTGATGGCGTCCTCGACTGAATCAGACTGGGCCTCCTCCTTGAAATACTCATAAATGTCCTCCACTACATCATCATCTATATTCTGCTCGATGAAATAATTCAGATTCAGTTTCAGCCCGGAAGATACTATGGCCTCTATCTCCGACATCAGTTCATCCTGCTCCATTCCCTTCGCCTCAGCTATGTCGTCAAGGGACATCTGCCTGTCAATGCTCTGTATTATGTATATCTTGTTCGCCGACTTGTTCGGGGCGGATCTGACCACGAAGTCGTCAGGACGCTCTATCTCGTTCTCCTCGACATACTTGGAGATGAGGTCGATGAACTCCTTGCCGAACTTCCTGGCTTTTCCTTCACCGACACCCTGACAGTTCTTGAGCTCATCCATCCTGATGGGATACTGTATCGACATATCCTCCAGGGAAGGGTCGCTGAAAATAATCCATGGCTGAAGTTTCAGCCTTTTGGCCATATCCTTGCGGAGGTCCTTGAGCATGGAAAGAAGCACGGGGTCTCCGCCACCACCACCTGGCTTCAGTGCTGCAGCAGCTGATGCGCTCTCTTCGTCATCATCGTCATCCGGACCACCGGAGAACACCCTGTCCTCCACCAGAGGAAGGGCATATGGATTCTTAAGGAACTCCTCGCCCAGAGGAGTTGAGGAGATGAGGCCGTAGGTCTCTATCTCTTTGTCCAGAAGATGGAGGATGACGCCCTGGTGCATGACGGAGCACCAGAATTTGTCCGAATGCTTCCTGCCTGCCCCGAACAGTTTCAGAGAATCATGTTTGTATGACTGGATCCTGGAATTCGTCACACCGGCGAGTATGTTCGCCAGATGCTCGATCTTGAACTTTTCAGGAAGCGAGTCCACCAGTTCAATGACAAGGCTCATCTCCTTCCTTCCGTCAAATGTCTTCTTCGGATTCACGCAGTTGTCGCAACACCCGCAGTTTCCTTCGAAGTCTTCGCCGAAATAGTTCAGCAGCAGGCGTCTTCTGCATCTGCTGGAAAGGGCGTAGGTCTCGACCTCGGAAAGAAGCTGCTTGCCTATCTCCTGCTCGGCCACCGGCTTGCCCTGCATGAACTTGAGGAACTTGTGTATGTCCTTGTCACTGTAGTAGGTTATGCATCTGCCCTCCTGTCCGTCACGACCGGCACGGCCAGTCTCCTGGTAATAGCTCTCGATGCTCTTAGGTATGTCATAATGAATGACGAAACGCACATCCGGTTTGTCGATGCCCATACCGAAGGCGATGGTGGCGACGATGATGTCTGTCTCCTCCATAAGGAAGGCGTCCTGGTTCTCGGACCGGGTCTTGGCATCAAGACCAGCATGATAAGGACGGGCTTTGATACCGTTTATGCAGAGGAATTCGGCCAGTTCCTCGACCTTCTTCCTGCTCAGGCAGTATATGATACCGGACTTTCCGGGATTCTGCCTGATGAACCTGAGTATATCCTTCTCAGGCTCTATCTTGTCACGTATTTCGTAGAAAAGGTTCGGCCTGTTGAATGATGACTTGAAGACCTTGGCATCGCCGATGCCAAGGTTCTTCAGTATGTCATGCTGTACCTTTTCGGTGGCGGTGGCGGTGAGGGCGATTATAGGAGCACGGCCGATTTCTTCCACCAGAGTGCGGATACGACGGTATTCCGGTCGGAAATCATGCCCCCATTCGGATATGCAGTGCGCCTCGTCCACCGCATAGAAGGAGATGTTCAACTCCCTCAGTATGGATACGTTGTCTTCTTTGGTAAGTGATTCCGGAGCCACATAGAGGAGCTTCGTGCGGCCTGCGAGAAGGTCGCTGCGCACATCCTGAAGCTGCTGCCGGTTGAGGGAGGAGTTCAGGAAATGCGCGATGCAGTCATTGCCGGCGACGAAACCTCTGATCGCGTCGACCTGGTTCTTCATCAGGGCGATGAGAGGAGAGATGACGATGGCCGTCCCGGGCATGAGAAGCGCGGGAAGCTGGTAGCAGAGCGACTTGCCACCTCCTGTAGGCATCAGCACGAAGGCATCGCCTCCACCGATAAGGTGATTGACGATGTCTTCCTGTCCTCCTTTGAAGGTGTCGTAGCCGAACAGTTCTTTCAGCTTGGCATGTATGGCTGCAGAATCAATTTCCATAAATACAGTTAAGCCAGTTTGTGAATCGCGAGACCTGAACGGAGCTTCGGTTCGAACCAAGTGGTTTTCGGAGGCATGATATTGCCGCTGTCGGCGATATTGATCAGCTGAGTCATAGAAACAGGGTAAAGCGCGAAGGCGACTTTCATCTCTCCGCTGTCCACCCTGCGTGAAAGCTCTCCGAGACCTCTGATGCCGCCGACGAAATCAATCCTCTTGTCGGTGCGGAGATCCTTTATTCCAAGTATCTTGTCAAGGACAAGTCTGGAGAGGACCGTGACATCCAGCACGCCGATAGGGTCGTTGTTGTCATATGTCCCCGGTCTCGCGGTGAGCGAGTACCACTTTCCTTCAAGATACATCGCGAAGTTGTGAAGCTCCTCAGGATGATATATCTCAGTACCCTTGCAGATGATGTCGAAATCCTTGCCGAGCATGCCGATAAGCTGCGATGCTGTCAGTCCGTTCAGATCCTTGACCACTCTGTTGTAGTCGATGATCTTGAGCTGGCTCTCAGGGAAGCAGACGGCCATGAAGTAGTTGTACTCCTCCTCGCCGGTATGGTTCGGATTCTGCGCTCTCTTCTCGGCTCCAACCCTGGCTGCAGCCGCAGTACGGTGGTGACCGTCAGCTACATAGAATGCCTCGACCTGGGTGGTGAAGACCTCGGTGATGCGTGCGATGTCCTCATCACTGTCAACTATCCACATCTCATGCTTGAAGTTGTTCTCGTCGATGAAGCAGTACTCGGACTCACCGGCTATGTATCTGGCCACGATGGAGCTGATCTCCTCGTTGTCCCTGTATGCGAAGAACACAGGCTCGATGTTGGCGTTCTGGATCCTGACATGGATCATGCGGTCATCTTCCTTGTCCTTGCGGGTCAGCTCATGTTTCTTGATGCGGCCTTCGGCATAATCGTCCGTATGTGCGCAGAGGACAAGTCCGTACTGGGTACGGCCATCCATAGTCTGGGAATACACATAGTAACAAGGCTTCTCGTCCTGCACCAGCCAGCCCTTGGCCTGCCACTCCTTGAAATTGGCGACAGCCTTGTCATAGACACGCTGGTCGCTGTCAGGAAGCATAGGTTCGAAATCTATCTCAGGCTTGGTGATATGGAGAAGAGACTTCTCGCCGGCCATATCCTTCGCCTCCTGGGAGTTAAGGACATCATAAGGCGGAGCCGCCACTTCCGTGACAATGCTCTTCGGCGGTCTGACCGCCGCAAAAGGTTTGACTTTTACCATCGCTTTCGTATTATTTGTTCACCTGGAAACGTGTGCATCCTGTCTCGAAGAAACCCACTATCTGGCGGGCGGCGGCGAGACCGGCGTTGACATTCGCCTCTGCGCTCTGGGCGCCCATCTTCTTAGGGGTGGCGAAGACTCGGAGACCGAACTTCTCCTTGAGGGAGGCCAGATTGTCAGGAGCGACATCTGTTATGTACTTGAGATCCGGACGGTCCTCAAGAGCCTTCTCAAGACCGGCTTCGTCAATGACCTCCTTGCGGGCGGTATTGACGAGAGTGGCGCCCTTAGGCATGCTGGTGATGAGATCATATCCGATGGAGCCAATCGTCTCTGGGGTGGCAGGGATATGGATGGACACATAGTTGCAGCTTGAATAGAGAGCCTTGAGAGACTCTGCCGGTTCAGCGCCGCCTTCGATGATCTTCTCAGGAGTGAGGAAAGGGTCGATGGCCATGACGTCCATTCCGAGAGCCTTGGCCTTCTGACCGACGAGACGGCCGACATTGCCGAAGGCCTGGATGCCGAGCTTCTTGCCCTGAATCTCGGAACCGGTGGCAGGGGTGAACTGTGTGCGGGCCATGTAGATCATCATGGCGATGGCGAGTTCGGCGACTGCATTCGAGTTCTGTCCCGGGGTGTTCATGACGACCACTCCGTGAGCCGTGGCGGCTGCAAGGTCGACATTGTCGTAACCGGCACCGGCGCGGACGACGATCTTGAGATTCTTCGCGGCGTCAAGGACTTCTGCCGTGACCTTGTCCGAACGGATGATCATGGCGTCTGCGTCAGCGACAGCGGAGACCAGGTCAGACTGTGCCTCATATTTCTCGAAGACCACCACCTGATGGCCTGCGCCTTCCAATATTTCTTTGATTCCAGCCACTGCAGCTGCTGCAAATGGTTTCTGGGTTGCAAGCAAAATCTTCATTGTCTTCCTGATTATTTGTGAAGTTTCTCAAACTCCTGCATGCACTCGACGAGAGCCTCGACGTCCTCCTGGGTGCAGGCGTTGTAGATGGATGCGCGGAAACCACCGACTGAACGGTGACCCTTGATACCCACCATGCCGTGAGCCTTGGCGAATGCCATGAACTCATCCTGAAGATCCTCATGACCAGGAGCCATGACGAAGCAGACGTTCATGATGGAACGGTCCTCCTTCTCGGCTGTACCTACGAAGAGTGAGTTCCTGTCGATTTCGGCATAGAGAGTGGCGGCCTTCTTCTCGTTGATGGCGTGAACAGCCTCCACACCGCCCAGACTCTTGACCCACTTGAGAGTCTCGTTCATCACGAAGATAGAGAATACTGGAGGGGTGTTGAACATTGACTCCTTGTCGATATGCACACGGTAGTCAAGCATCGTAGGGATGTAGCGGGAAACTTTTCCGAGTGCATCCTTCTTGATGATGGCGAAGATGACACCGGCAGGACCGGCATTCTTCTGCGCGCCGCCGTAGATCATGGTATACTTGCTTACGTCCACCGGACGGCTGAGGATATCTGATGACATGTCGGCGATGAGCGGAACAGGGCAGTCCATGTCTTCCTTGATCTCGGTGCCGTAGATGGTATTGTTCGTGGTGATATGGAGATAGTCCAGGTCTGAAGGGATCTCGAAGCCCTTCGGGATATAAGTATAGTTCTTGTCCTTTGAACAAGCGATGGCATAAGCCTCGCCGAGACCCTGGGCCTCCTTGAGAGCCTTGTGAGCCCAGACGCCCGTGTCAAGATAAGCCGCTTTCTTCTCAAGGAAGTTCATCGCGACATAGAGGAACTCAAGGCTGGCGCCACCACCGAGGAAGACAACCTCATAATCCTCAGGAATATGGAGAAGTTCCTTCCAGAGTGCACGGCACTCATTCATAGTCTCCTCCCACTCTTTCGTCCTGTGGGAGATGGAAAGGACAGAAACACCCGTACCCTTGAAATCCTTCAAAGCTTCGACGGAAGCATCGATGACTGCCGGTGCAAGCAAACATGGGCCGGCGTTGAAAACATGAACTTTAGCCATAATAGCAAATGATTTTAATTTCCTTTTTTAAAGGTAACACTATAACTAACAATAAATTAAAATATCAAATCATACGAGCCGCGGCACCCTCTATGTGCGAGATCCTTTCCAGGAAATCCTGTTCCAGGGAGAGCCGCACCCTGAGCTCCAAGCTGCAGTCCTCGGCGAACTGAGCGTTCTTCTGCTGAAGTGACAGGTCCTTGACCACCTTCATGACTGCGTTCATCGACAGATACGGAAACTCGACCGACCAGTTCCTGCCCGCAATCTTCTCTATGGTGCGCGCGCTTTCCAGCGCATCTGCCGTCGAGGTCTTGTAAGCCCTGATCAAGCCCGGAATACCGAGCTTTATTCCGCCGAAGTACCTTATCACCACCACCAGTATGTCACTCAGCCCGGCAGAATCTATCTGTCCAAGTATCGGTCTCCCGGCGGACCCGGACGGCTCGCCGTCGTCATTGGCGCGCCACTTGTCCCCGTTCAGCCCGAGCCTGTAGGCGTAACAGTGATGCCTGGCATCATGATACTCCTTCCTCAAGCCTTCCAGAATAGCCTTCACCTCTTCTTCCGTCTCCACCGGACAGGCTTTTGCGATGAACCGGCTGCCGTTGTCCTTGAAAAGACCGTCGGAAGCGGAGGCAATGCTGGTATATGTGTCCCTCAACGATGCAGGTTGCATTTTCAAATTTACAATTTTTGTTACTTATTTGCAACCCTATTTGAATCGCGAGAAGAAATATTTTGTACCTTTGACCAGCAGAAACGAAATTTCTTAACAGTCATGGTCTACTCTTTCAAAGTAACCCTCACGGGTATCAAGGGTTTCTACAGAATATACCACCTCAACGGTGAGAACACTCTTTACTCGTTCCACAAGCAGATGAGGGCCGACATGGAGTTCCCTCAGGACCAGCTGATACTCTTCAAGGCATTTGACGCTTCCGGTTCCGTATTGGCCAGATATGGCCTGTTCGATCTTGGGAACGGTGCTGTTGACGATATCACGGTGGAGCAGGTAGTCAAGAAAGGAATCACTTCATTCACATATTTTTACGACGTCACCAACAAAAAAAGCGTAAACATCTCCTATGAGGGAGCGCTGGAAGGCATTCCTCCTGTCAGCGGCCCGGTGCTTGCGGACATCAAGGGTCCGAACCCTATCGATTTCGAGAACGGATATGTGGCCTTCGAGGATCTTCCTGATGACCAGAGACATCTCCCGAGCGAAAGTGACAAGAACAGGAAAAAGAGCCTTGACGCTCTCCTGAGCGCACTTAAGGACGAAGATGACGACTCCGATGAAGATGACACTTCAGTGGATGATGAAGATGATGATGATGACGACGACGAGGATGTGGACGACCTCAAGGATGACGAGGACGGAATAGAGATTTTCGACGGAAGTGAGGACCTCACCCTCTAGCCTCGCGCCATGCCTGGCAGGAAACTGATCATCGTGCTTGGCCCTACTGCCGTAGGCAAGACAGACTTCAGCATCGAGCTGGCTCTGAAACACGGTTCGCCGGTCATTTCCTGCGACTCCAGGCAGATATTCAAAGAAATGACTGTCGGGACAGCAGTCCCTTCTGCTGCACAGCTCACCGCCGTGCAGCATTATTTTATCCAGACCCGTCCGGTCACCGAAGAGTATTCAGCCGGGCTTTACGAAATAGAAGCCCTGTCGCTGATACATCGCCTCTTCGACGAAGGGCATGAGACGCTTGTCATGACAGGAGGTTCCATGTTCTACATAGATGCTGTGTGCAACGGCCTGGGTCAGGTTCCGGCCGCCGATCCTTCTGTCCGCGCCGGGCTTCACGCAAGACTATGGGAAGAAGGGCTCGAAGTTCTGAAATCTGACCTCCGTATTCTCGACCCGGTGGCATGCTCGACCATGGATCTTTCAAACAGCCAGAGAGTTCTGCGCGCGCTGGAGATATGCCTCACCACAGGCCGGCCTTATTCTTCCTTCAAGGAGGACATAGCGGCGGCACGTGATTTCGAAATTGAGAAAATCGGCCTCTGCAGGCCACGGGAGGCACTATATGACAGGATTAACCGCCGAGTCCTCGGCATGATGGACAACGGTCTGGTAGATGAAGTGCGGGGGCTGGCTGCATACCGTGAACTGACTCCTCTCAAGACTGTCGGATACAAAGAGATTTTCGAATACCTTGATGGAGCGATCTCTCTTGACGAGGCCGTGGACCTCATCCAGCGCAACACACGCCATTATGCCAGAAAACAACTCACCTGGTGGCGCCGTGACCCGTCCATCCACTGGCAGGAAATGTAGTCATTTCACTTTCTCTTGCATAAATTACTGTTATTTCATAACTTGCAGAAAAACTTCACTATGGAAAAGAATATCTCAAGAAGAACAGCCATCAAGAAGATGGGAACCGCCGTGGCCGGGGCCGTGGCGTTGGGAATAGTATCCTCTGAATCCGAGGAGAATGCCCTCAGGGCCATGCCCGTCCCTGCCGCTCCTCAGAACAGAGATTCGTCAAGAAACAGCCCTGTGACCATTTTCACCAACAATTCCGATCAGATCACAAGAGCGTACTATGACTCTCTGCTGGTGGAGTCACGCTACCTCAACTCAGTGCTCCCTGACACTTCCCTGACCCTTTTCGGACAAAAGTTCGACACTCCTGTGATGACAGCCGCCCTGTCCCACCTGGACGGTAATGTCCCTGACGGAATGTGCGTTTATGCGAGGGGCGCCAAGATGAGCAACGCAGTGCACTGGATGGGAATGGGAGAGGATTCCGAACTGGAGCGGGTCACCGCCACGGGAGCCAGGACCATCAAAGTCATCAAACCTCACGCTGACAACAACGAGATATTCCGCCGTATCGAACATGCCGTCAGCCACGGGTGTCTGGCTGTTGCGATGGACATTGACCATTCATTCTCTTCCAGAGGACAGTATGATGTCGTGGAAGGCCATCCCATGAAGGCAAAGACCACTGAGGAGATAGCGTCGTTCGTAAAGGCCAGCAAGATACCGTTCATCGTGAAGGGCGTCATGAGCCCTTACGATGCTGAATGCTGCATGAAGGCCGGCGTGGGCGGCATAATGATTTCCCATCATCATGGCATGATGGACTATTCCTGCCCTCCTCCGATGGTGCTACCTGAAATCCTGAAGGTAGTCGGAAAGAAGATTCCGGTGTTTGTCGACTGCGGTATCCAGAGCGGTATGGACGTTTACAAGGCACTGGCTCTCGGTGCCACCGCCGTAAGTGTGGGACGTCACCTGATGTCTCTGCTTCAGCAGGGAAGCGAAGCCATTTCCCGCCGCATCGACGGCATGACAGCCGAACTCGCAGGAGTGATGGCCCGCACGGGCGTCTCTGACCTGAGCAAAATGGACCCTGGCGTGCTCCATAAGCGCACATTCTGATGCAGTTCCGCCAATATACAAAGAAGCCGGCCCGGTGGGTCGGCTTCTTCTATGTTGGTGCATGCGGAATTACTTCGCTGGAGTGATGACGCGGTAATGGCCGCTCAGGTGCATGAATGCGAAGAGACGGAGGAGACCATCATAATACGCATCGAAATAGCCATCTTCGTAAGGCTTGTTCTCACTGTTCCAGAGTCTCTCGACAAACTCCTTGGAAAGGTCGTTGTCAGCGGCCAGCGTTGCTGCTGCTACTGTTGCGACGAGTCCCACAGAGTGATGAGGGCTTCTGGTAGCGTATTCGCGCATGCCAGCACCCATGTAGAATTCCACATCGGTACCGTCCACATTGTACTGGTCAACGAACTCGTCTATGCCCTTGGAGTAGAAGAAATTCTGCACGGTGTTGGCGTAGTTGGTCTGCCACTCCTTGTCCTCACAGGCCCATGTGTAATCGAGAGCGATGTTCATAGGAACTCTCCAGGAGTCGAAACGGAATGAAGGCTTCATGGTTCTGCCTCCGAAACCTCCGCGCACAAGGTCGGAACCGTCGAAGTTGTTGGTGTCAGGATTGAGACCAGTCTCAGGGTTGATGCTCTTGTGCAGATACTCGCGGCTGGCCTTGGCGCACTCGCGGTAGAAATCGGCTCTGCCGTCATCGGCCCAGCGTGCCCAGACTTCGTAGAATGCCGGGAGATGGTAGGAAGGATCGGTGTAGTTGATGCCGCCGCCGTCCGGAGTGAAGCGGATCAGGTGGTTGTCCTTGTTGATGAAGTGCTGGATGCCACCTTCGCCGACTTTCTCCCATGCACAGTCGAGGATATACTGAGCCTCGGCGAGATAGTTGATGTCACCGTCGTTGCCCCAGCGGTTGGAGGCGAAGATCAGAGCAGTGACAAAGTAGAGTTCTCCGTCAGATGCAGGGCCTGCGCCGCGGATCTCGCCGTCTGTGGTGAGACTCCAGGCGAAATAGCCCTTCATCGGACCGTCCTGATACTGCATGTATTTCTTCGCCCATCTGAAAAGACGGTCGAAGACATCCTTCTTGTCCAGCTGGACAGCGACCATCATACCATAGGACATGCCCTCGGTGCGGGCATCGAAATTCTTGACATCGGACATGTAGCCCATGTCGTCACCGACCTCGAAATAAACCTTGTCCGGTCCCTCGAAGACTTCCTCGTATATGGAGTTGAGTTTGTCGTCTATCTCTTTCTGGGAGTAACCGAGTTCAGCAAATACATTGCGGTATTTTCCTGTCTCAAAACCACCCTTGTCCCAAGGCTGCTTGACGTCTTTCTTGCATGAGCAGAGTGCACATGCAAGCATGAAGATTGCAAATACTTTTTTCATACGGATCAGATTTTCGTTAGAATGGAAGATCATCTTCGCTCATGTCCAGATCGACAGGCATGTCCTCGATGCCCGGAGCCGGAGCGGAATATGCTGGCGCCGGCTGAGGGGCAGGTGCCTGATACTGAGGAGCTGGGGCCGGCTGAGGCTGCTGTGAGGCACCTGCCGCGCTTATCCTCCATACTCTGAGGTCATTGTACCAGCGCCCGGAATACTCACGGGCTCTGACGTTGAACGACACTTTCACCTGGTCTCCCTGCTGGAAACGGGAAAGTTCGTCCACTTTGTCCTGTCCCCAGGCCGAAAAACAGGCCTCGGCAGGATAGCTGCCGTCCTGATATTCAAGGACGAAATCCTGCCGGGTCCATGTCCCGCGGGCGCTTGTTCCGCCCTGGGCCTGAAGTTTGGTCTTTATTCTGCCTTCCAGTTCAAGTGTCATGGTCTGTTAGTTCTCAGTCATCGGATCAACATACGGATGAACCTCGAGGAGCTCAACGTCGAAAATGAGGGTTGAGTTAGGCTCGATGCCCTGTGTTCCACGCTCGCCATAACCGAGGACTGCCGGGATGAAGAGCTGTGCCTTTCCGCCTTCACCGATAAGCTGCATGCCTTCCTGCCATCCAGGGATGACTCTGTTGAGGGTGAAAGTGATAGGCTCTGCATCTGCAGGAACCTCATCGAATACAGTGCCGTCAAGGAGAGTACCCTTGTAGCGTACTGTAACTGTATCCTCAGGACCTGGCTTCGCACCGTTGCCCGGCTCGATGATCTTGTACTGGAGACCTGACTCTGTAGCCTGGACACCGTCATTCTTGAGGTTGTCCTCGAAGAACTTTCTCTCATTGGCGAGGTTGAGGGCTGAAGTGTAGCCCGCTCTCTTCTCGAGGAAGTCATTGAAAAGATCGTTCATGAGTTCAGGATTGATCTTGAACTGATCGATGAATGTGCTGTCAGTCTGGCTGCCCTTTGCGTTTACGAAATCAAGGATACCTGCCTTGATCTCAGCATAATTGAGATCATCACCGAAGTTGTAGCCCTTGATGAAGCTTCCGAAATTGATACCGATGAGGTAGCTGACTGAGTCAACCTGGCTCTTTGAAGGCATTTCGTATGTAGTGCCGTCAGGGAGCTTTACGGTATTGTTCTGAGAACATGCCACTGTTGTAAGGCTCAATGCGAGAGCCACGATAAGGAATTTTCTTGTTTTCATTTGTTTTACTTATTAATATTTGATTGAATTTCAATTATATATCCCAGGCAAGCGCTGACGCTCCAAGTATGGCCGCATCCGACTCCTTCAGTTCGGAGAACAAGATTCTGACCTTGCCGCGCCAGATTTTCATAAGGTTTTCATCCATTGCCTTCAGCATCGGTTCATATAGGAACTCCTTCGAACGAGCCAGTCCGCCGAAAAGCACTATGGCCTCGGGGGCGCTGAAAGCCACGAAGTCCGCGAACGCCCGCCCGAGCAGCGTTCCGGTGTATTCAAAAATGCGGAGAGCCATGGCGTCGCCGGCCTTTGCCGCATCATAAACATCTTTTGAGGTGCCGCTGTCAATTTTGCGCAGCAGCGAAGGTTCGTCACTGCCGGCCAGCCACTCGCGCGCTGTCGTGGCGACTCCTGTGGCGGAGCAATATGCCTCGAGACAGCCTTTCTTGCCGCAGCCGCACTGACGTCCGTTCTCGCGGACCACGTTGACATGTCCCAGCTCTCCCGCGAAGCCGTCATGGCCGTACACCACTTTCCCGTCAATCACGATGCCGCTTCCCACACCCGTTCCGAGAGTGATCATGATGAAGTCCTTCATCCCCCTTGCCACGCCGTAGGTCATCTCACCGACCGCCGCAGCGTTAGCATCATTTGTCAGACGGACAGGAAGGCCTCCCGTCATGCCGCTCAACATGTCAGCGAACTTGACCGACTTGTCAGCCGCCCAGTCGAGGTTCGGTGCGAACGATATCTCCCCGGTGCAATAGTTGCCGTTGGGTGCACCGACACCGATGCCCCTCACCTGCCCCTCAACACCTGCTTCGCGGATGCATCCGAGCACGGCGGCGGCCAGAGCACTGACAAATGCCTCGGCATCGTCACCGTAGATGTCGGTACGGATGACTGCCCCGGACAGCACCTTTCCGGATGCGTCCACCACGCCGATCTTGGAGGTCAGACCTCCTACATCGACTCCTGCTACATACATGTTTTCCCTTCCAGAAGTCATGCGTCAATATAAAAACGTGCGAATTTACGAAAAATAAAGGACATGTCCGACCGTTTTGGCGAAATTGATTGCAGCGCACTGGACTGCAGAAAATAAATCGTTTTAATTTTTTCGGAAAAATGCTTGTTTTATTGTGAAAATAGATTTACTTTTGCCATCGGACAAACGAAATTTCATTTCGTGTCTATTTGTTAAGTTCGTTTTATATACGGGACCGCGCTTTGGGGAATGACGCGGTCCCATTTTTTTCAGGCCTATACTGACAGCATGTTCTTTTCGTTGAGAAGTTCCTTTCCCTCAGCGGAATACGCATACTCAATACGGTCGGAGTAATACTTCTCAACCTTCCCCCTCACAATCTTCATCGTGCTGTTCACGAGACCGTTCTGCTCGGTGAAAGGCTCCGGAAGCACGGCTATGGCGGACGGCAGCCATCTCTCCGGGAACATTCCTCCATGAGAGCCGCCTTTCTTGTACGAATCCACCTCCGACTGAAGCTTCTGAAGCATCATTTCCTTCGCTTCCCGCGAAGAAATATCCATGGTAGGGTGCCCGCTCAGGACATATTCTTTCAAGGCCTCCTTGTTCGGGACCAGGAGCACTATGGTATATGGATTCTGATTGTTATGGAGAACAGCCTGCTCCACATATCTGGACCCGTCCGTGAGAGAGTCCTCGAAACCTTCAGGGCTGTATTTCTCTCCATCAGAAGAGATGAGAAGAGACTTGAAGCGTCCCGTGACCCAGAGATATTCCTTGTCGGCCTTGAGATATCCCATGTCACCAGTATGGAGCCAGCCGTCGATTATGGTCTTCGCAGTGGCCTCCGGGTTCTTCCAGTAACCTGCCATCACATTCTCGCCGCGTATCACTATCTCACCGCGGACACCAGGAGCCACCTCCTTGCCCTCGTCATCACAAATCTTGATGTCAAGCGGCTTGACCACGCGTCCAGAAGATCCGAATATGGCATGACCCTCGGAATTGGCACAGATGATAGGGGTCGCCTCCGAGAGGCCGTAGCCCTGGAACATCGGTATGCCTATGGCGCAGAAATATCTCTGAAGTTCGATGTCAAGAAGCGCACCGCCGCCCACAAAGAATTTCATCCTGCCGCCGAAATTCTCCCGCACCTGGCTGAAAATAATTTTGTCGAACAATGTGACAAAAGGCTTGCGCCATGACTGCCAGCCTCCGCGGTTGTTGTATTCCTTGTTGTATGCGATGGCGTTTCTGAGCGCCATGTCGTACAGTTTCTGCACCTTAGGGCCTTTCTTCTTGATTCCGGACTCGACGTTTTTCTTGAAATTGCGTGCAAGCGCAGGAACGGAGAGCATGGCCATCGGGCGCACCTCCTTGATGGCCACAGGGACATTGCGCAGCGTGGCGAGAGGGGTCTTTCCTGCCGGGACAGTGGCTATGCTGCCACCGTAATACATCATGGTATAGAAGCCGGCGACATGGGCGAAGCAGTGGTCGAGAGGAAGGATGATGAGCATCACGTCACCTTCTTCCAGAGAGATGACAGACGCGCCCTGCTCCACATTCGCAGTATAGTTGCGGTGCGTCAGGAGCACTCCCTTCGGGTCGGCTGTGGTGCCGGAAGTATAGCTGATGTTTGCATAATCATCAGGTCCGACTGACTTCGAACGGGCTTCCAGCTCCGGCTCGCGTGTGGAAAGGAAATCCTCTCCCAGAGCCATGAACTCGCTGATTCCCATTTCCTTGTCTCCATATTCCGGAAGGTCGTCAAAGACGATCACCTTCTCCACCATCGGCAGTTCAGGAAGGATCTTCCTGATCTTCGGGAGCTGCTGGGCGGAAACCAGCACAAAGCGCGAATCCGAGTGAGCGATACGGAAGAGGAGATCGTTGCTCTCCTCCAGTTTGATGGAAAGAGGGACATTGACGCCTCCGGCGTACAATATGCCCAGCTCGCCGATGACCCAGAGATTCCGGCCTTCTGACAAAAGCGACACTCTGTCACCTTTTTCGAGCCCGAGGCTCATGAAGGCCGCGGCAAGTGTGCGGCCCTGTATCCTGGTCTGTTCAAATGAGGTTTCGGACCATACACCATCTACTTTTTCCCTGAGGAAAGTGTTGCTCGCGAACTGCCGGGTATATCTGTCGACAAATTCGAGGATGGTAATTCTTTCTGACATAAAAATATAATTATACGATTACGGCCCGCTGCAAAAACTGTGCAACGGGCCGCATCTTGATCTTTTGAGTCAAGCTGGCATGACACTTATTCTTCCGAACCGGTCGGGAAGAGCCCGAACAGCTGGGCGTCTATCATGTCGATGACTTTCTGGAAGTCCTCGGGCTTGTTGCCGAACTTGATATTGTCCGCATCAATGATCAGGAGATTCCCCTTGTAGCCCTCGATCCAGGCGTCATATCTGTCATTCAGTCCGGTGAGATAGTCTATACGAATGCCTTTCTCATACTCCCTGCCGCGCTTCTGGATCTGCGCCACGAGATTAGGGATGGAGGATTTCAGATAGATCAGAAGGTCAGGAGCCTTGACCATGGACATCATGAGGTCAAACAGTTCCGAATAGTTCTCGAAATCCCTGGTGCTCATCAGACCCATGCCATGGAGATTCGGGGCGAATATCCTGGCGTCCTCATAGATGGTCCTGTCCTGGATGATGACCTCGTCTGTCTTTGAAATGTCCAGGATATCCTTGAATCTCTTGTTCAAGAAATAGATCTGGAGATTGAATGACCAGCGTTCCATATCCTCATAGTAATCCGCCAGATATGGGTTGAAATCCACTGACTCGAACTTCGGGGTCCAGCCATAGTGGGCAGCGAGCATCTTGGTGAGAGTTGTCTTTCCGCTTCCGATATTTCCTGCAACTGCTATATGCATGACTTTCTGTTGTTTTGTTCTACAAAGTTACACATTTATTCAAAAAGGCCGAACAGGCAGGCGTCTATCTTGTCGGTGATGGACGAGAAATCCTCCGGCCTGGTCACGAAGTCAAGCTCGTCCGCATCCAGGACAAGCACTTTTCCAGGATAGCTCTCTATCCATTCGTCATAGCGTCTGTTCAGTCCCGCCAGATACTCCAGGCTTATGCTCTGTTCATAGTCCCTGCCTCTTTTCTGGATCTGCGAGACCAGGTGCGGGATGGAGGACTTGAGGTAGATGAGCAGATCAGGGAGCTTGACCATAGACATCATCGCGTCGAATAGGTTCATGAAGGTGGCGTAATCCCTCTCGGAGAGGTTCCCGAGGTCCCTGTTGTTGGCGACAAAGATATACACACCCTCGAAAATGGTCCTGTCCTGAATGATGACACCATCGCTCTTGGCTATCTCCAGGACATCCTTGAAACGCTGGGAAAGGAAATAGGTCTCGAGGTTGAACGACCAGCGGGGGATGTCTTTGTAATAGTCCTCCAGGTACGGATTGTAGCTGACAGCCTCGTATTTTGGCGTCCAACCATAGTGAGAGGCGAGCATCCCGGTCAATGTAGTCTTCCCGCTGCCTATGTTTCCTGCGATTCCGATATGCATATCAAACAATATTTCCAACAAATTTACTTATTTTTGTAAGATAATACATATTCAGATGCTGAACATATCCTATTTCCATTTCAATCCCTTCTCCGTGAACACCTGGCTGGTGTGGAACGAGCAGAAAGAGACGATGATAGTCGATCCCGGCTACAGCTCGGCGGCAGAAAGGGAGGCGTTCACCACATTCATCGACGAGCAGGAACTGATTCCAAAGGCAATATTGATAACTCACGGACATGTTGACCATGTCATAGGGGCCGCCGACTGCTGCGCCAGATACAACATCCCCGCATATATGAGCCCTGACGACGGCGAGATGATGGTCGAGCACGGCAAGGTGGCGGAAAGGTTCAACTTCGAGAACAGTATGTGCATATTTCCGTACGAGCCTGTCGTCGAGGGGCGGATCCTTCATCTGGCCGGGACGGACTGGAAGGCGATTGCCACTCCGGGGCACTCCCCAGGTGGCATGTGCTACTACTCGGAGACCGAGAAGATACTGTTCAGCGGGGACACACTTTTCAAGGAGACAATAGGCCGCACGGACCTGCCGTTCTGCAATTATGACGACCTTATAGTCTCGATAATGGACAAGATCATGGGTCTGGACGGTGGCACGAACGTCCTTCCTGGACACGGAAGCCCGACAACCATAGCGGATGAGCGCACCCACAACCCATTCCTCCAACCCTGGGGAGAACCTGACCAGGAAGATATTGACTGGGACGCAGACGGAATAGAACTGAATGGATAACGAGGACTTCATATCGATAGAAGGAGCAAAGGCACACAACCTCAAAGGTGTGGACGTCAGCATCCCGCGGCACAAGTTCGTGGTCATCACAGGACTCAGTGGCAGCGGAAAGTCCTCGCTTGCCTTCGACACCATATACGCTGAGGGGCAGAGACGCTACATGAACACACTCTCTCCTTATGCGAAGCATTTCATGGGGATACTGGAAAAACCGGAGGTTGAGAACATCACCGGACTGAGCCCGATCATCGCCATCGAGCAGAAGACCACGGGCAACAATCCCCGTTCGACCGTCGGAACCATAACGGAAATCTACGACTTCCTCAGACTTCTCTATGCCCGAGCCTCGAAGGCCTATTCTCCTGTCACGGGACGCGAAATGGTCAGATACAGCGATGCGCAGATAGTCGATCTGATAATGACTGAGTACGCAGGACGCAAATGCATCCTTCTCGCTCCTCTGGTGATAGGAAGAAAGGGACATTACCGCGAACTTTTCGACCAGCTCCGCAAGCGCGGTTACGCACAGATCCGCATAGACGGGGAGATAATGCAGCTTAACGATGTCGAGAGCGTCGACCGGTACAAGGCGCATTTCATCGAACTCGTGGTTGACAAACTCAAGCCGGGAACCGGTGATGAGAAACGTATCAGGGATTCTGTCATGAATGCCCTGACCATCGGCAAGGGCGCTCTGGCGCTGCTCGACATGGAATCCGGAGAACTGAAGCACTACTCCAAGCACCTCGTGGACCCGGACAGCGGTCTGTCCCTCCAGGAGCCGGCGCCACACTCGTTCTCGTTCAACTCTCCCGAGGGCTACTGCCCTCACTGCAAGGGACTTGGAATGATAGTGGACGTAAACTTCGACACTATCGTGCCCGACAGGAGACTGAGCATCGCCCAAGGCGGCATCATCCCGCTCGGCAAGATGCGCGAGACGCGCAAATGCGATATCGTGAGAGCCATCGCGCGCAAGCACGACTTCTCGCTTTTCGACCCGATAAGTGAAATTCCTGACGAAGCGCTGTCACTCATTGTCTTCGGCTCGGACGAGCTGTTCCGTATCGGAGAAGGTCCGCTCAGCGAAATGGCGGGCTGGGACGGAATCGTGGACGACATTGACGACAAGGTCGTCTGCCCTGTCTGTCACGGAACGCGCCTCAACGAAAACACAAATTTCTTCAAGATAGACGGAAAAACCATCTCAGAAGTGTCTGCAATGGAGATTTCCGAGCTTCAGAAGTGGTTCGCCTCGCTGCCGGAGAAACTGAACACAAGGGAGAACGCCATCGCGCGTGACATCCTCAAGGAACTGAACGACCGTGTGGAATTCCTCGTGGCGGTAGGACTCGAGTACCTGTCACTTGACAGACCGACGGCTTCATTGTCCGGAGGAGAAAGCCAGCGCATCCGTCTGGCGACTCAGATAGGTTCGAAGCTGGTGAATGTGATGTACATCCTCGACGAACCTTCCATCGGCCTGCATCAGAGGGACAACCGCAAGCTCATCGCTTCGCTGAAGAAGCTGAGGGACGAGGGCAATACCGTAATCGTCGTCGAGCACGACCTCGAGACCATGCTCAGCGCCGACTGGATCGTGGATGTAGGTCCCGGCGCCGGTGCAAACGGCGGAGAAATTTGTTACAGCGGTCCCGCCCCATCAATCGCACAAGCCGGAAGCTCTCCTCTGAAAACGTCGGCAAAGCCGACCCCACCGCAAGCGGT